>JBDKGS010000282.1:0-5634 GCA_039798065.1 Fibrobacterota bacterium
TCGTCGTGCGGCTGGGCGACGATGGGGGAGTCCTCAACGGCGGCGTCGATTCGAGCGACTTGGACACGTTCAAGATCGTGATTCGCCGGAATCTGTTCCCCAAGATCCTTCCCGACACGCTTCGGCTGAGGCCGCGCGATTCGGCCGCCTTTTCGCTCTCCCTGCGATCGGCCGACGGTCGCGATTCCATCATCGCCGCCGAATCCGCTACCTGGAGCTGGTCGACAAATCTTGGCAAATTGGAAGCGGGTCGGGTTTCGAGCCTGACCAAGGGACGCTCCTGGGTCCGTCTCGAACGATCGGGAGTCGTCGATTCGGCGCTGCTGATCGTGGAAAGCTTCGATTCGGCGCTCACCACCGGTATCGATTCCGTGACGGTGCGGGTCGCGAAAGGAGCGTGGGTCACCGTGCCTCCGCGCTCCACCGGAAGCCAGGTTTCCGTGGTCGTGGTCGATACGTCGTCGGGTGGCGGGATCGCCGCCGCGAGCATCACCTTGCGGGTCAAGGTCGTGCCACGCGACACCACCCCTTTGGCGCTGGCCCTATCTCCATCCGCGATCGATTCGAAACTCAAGGCATCGTTTGGAACACCCGCCGTCTTCGCCCAGGATTCCACGGGCAAGGTCAAGGTCGTCCAGGCCTCGTTCAAGGACAGTCTGTTGCAATTCGCGGGAAGCACAGGCAATTCGTACTGGCTGGGTTACGACACCATACCCGTTCGCATCCATTCCGACCTCGATCGCGATTCGCTGGCACGCGACACATCGGCGCTGTTGAGCTTCGGATTGGGCGACAACACCGCGGACGCAAGCGCCTACTACTGCATCCTCAGGGCGGGCGAAACCGTTCCCGTCTGCACGCTGCTCGTCAAGTCAGATACTGTCAATGGCATTTACACCATCGCGAAGTCCCTCATCCCGCTAGGTGCTCGAGTCTGGATGGAAGGTCGCGACTCTCGGTCCGTGACCTCCACGGCACCAAGGGATATCGTGGTCAAGGTCGACACCCTCAGGTCCAAAGTGGCGCGCCTGGAAGATCGATACGAACTTCTCGCTCTGCCCTACACGACTGGAAAAGGATCCATCCTGGATGCCTACAAGCGCCAGTTCGGCGCGATCGATCCCACTCGTTGGAGGGTGTTCCGATCCGACACGACTTCGTTCCGCGAAGTGTCGGCGAACGACACGGTTTCGGATCTTGGCAAGTCCTTCTGGGTGCGAACCCGCAAGACCCCGTTGTCGCCGTGGGTATCCGATGTCTGGACAACTTCTGTCTCCAAGCCGGTCCAACTGAGCTTGGCTCCGGGATGGAACATGGTCGGGAATCCGTATCCCTTCGATGTGGATTGGTCTCGTATCGCCGACTCCTCGGGCATCGACGAAACCCAGGTTCGGGGTCCCTACAGCTACGATCCGGCCACCAGGGGCTGGTCCACGCCCGATACCACCAAAGTGCTCAAGGCTTGGCATGGAATGGCCGTCTACAACGCAACCTCCGGTTCGGTTTCCTTGCGGATTCCGGGTGTCGCAAGCCGCGGGCTTCCTGCGGCACGAGCCGCGGCTGCGTCGAATTCTTTCCGGATGGGCATTCGCGGCTGGCAGAGCGTGGGGGATACCAACTCGGTGTGGGTTGGCATCGACTCCACCGCCAAGACGGGAATCGACGCCTTCGACAATCCCACACCTCCGGTTCCGTCGATGGGGATGAACCTGGGGCTAGCTGCACCTGCTGGCGCGCGATCCACCCAGTCGTACTTCACGGACGTCCGTCCGATGTCCGACTCCGGAGCGCAATGGACCGTTCGCTTCAATGGACTGCAAGCGAATCGGCCGCTCTCCATGGTGTTCGATCGCGCGGAATCCGATTCGACAATTCCTGTCTGGATCTTCGATTCGAAATCCGGAAGGTGGCTGGAGGCCTCCGACGACATGGACTTCGCGGTAGGCAAGGAAACCACGCGCGAATTCAAGGTTCTGGTGGGCGCCACACCGCGCGTCCGTCCGGACATGTCGCGCTTTGGTCTGGCCAGTCGCGCCCACGGTGTGGGATGGTACATCCCCGACGGCATGGGGCGCACCCGCGTGAAGATCGACATCTACGACCTTCGCGGGCGACGGATGCTGGCGCTGGTCGACGAAGACATGGATCCGGGCGTCTACTCGCGCGACATCCGGGACGTGTTCGCCGTATCCAGGCTGGTGATCGTCCTGGACGCGGGTGGGCAACGCAGGACGTTGGGGACCATCATCGCGAGGTAGACGGGATTTGTCCTGTCCGGTGGCATAGAACGAAAAAGGCCCGTCCTTGCGGGCGGGCCTTCGAACAAGACGATTTTTGACTTAGAGTCGCTTCGGGGGATCCGCTTCGCGGATGCGCACCGGGCGACGCTGCCACTTGAGCTTCATCTTCAACAACAGCTCGGCGGCTTCGGGAGTGGTCTCCACCAAGGTCAAGCGGGGCATCATCTCGATGCGTCCCAGCTCGGAACTGGGGATGTCGGCGGCGCGGCACACGAACGGAATCAGGTTGCGCACCTCGATGCCGTCCTCGGTGCCGATTCCCAACGCCAGCCACACGCCCTCGCGTCCCTTGCGGGGCGGGCGAGGACGCTCGGCGCCAGGGCCTGCATCGTTGCGCTCGCGTCCACCGCGTTCGGGATAGTCGGGGCGCTGCACGCGCTTGGGCTCTTCCGGAGGGGGCTCGGGCACCAGCTTGTGCACCAACGCGGCCAACACCGCTTCGGCGCCGTGTTCTTCGATGAGGGGCTTGAAGCTTTCGGGGAGCTCCAGGCTTTCGCCCAGGCTTTCCGAGACGCGCTGCGCCAGGCTTTGGCGACGCTTGTCGGTCAATTCCCGGCTTGTCGGAACTTGTCGCTGCTCGGGCTTGTATTCCGACTGGCGGCTGATCGACAGAAAACGTCCGCGTTCCTGCGGGGCCAGCACGCTCCAGGCTTCGCCTTCGGCGCCGGCGCGGGCGGTACGGCCCACGCGGTGGATGAAGTTGGACAGGTCGTCGGGCAGTCCCAGGTTGAACACGTGGGTGATGCCGGGGACGTCGAGTCCGCG
Source organism: Fibrobacterota bacterium (assembly GCA_039798065.1). Taxonomy (GTDB): domain Bacteria; phylum Fibrobacterota; class Fibrobacteria; order UBA5070; family UBA5070; genus UBA5070. The sequence goes on from JBDKGS010000282.1 coordinate 3,066, forward strand.
GGCCGCCACGTCGGTGGCGACAAGAATCGTCACACGGCCTTCGCGGAAGCGGGACAGCGCGCGTTCGCGGGCCACCTGGGCCAGGTCGCCCGACAAGCCTTCGGCATGCACGCTGTGGCGCAACAGGCCCTGCACGACCTGTTCCACTTCCACACGGGTGCGCACGAACACGATGGCGCGCGTGGGTTCCAGCATGTCGATCAAGCGGCCCAACGCCTCTTCGCGACGGGCATAGGGGGCGATCACGTAGCTTTGCGGCACGTGGCTCGAGCCTTTGCCCGCGTCCAGACGGATCTGGGTGGGGGAGCGCAGCCAGTCGCCAGCGGCGGCTTGCACGCGGCCTTCGTAGGTGGCCGAGAAGAACCAGCGAGCCGAATCCTCTCCCGCGGCGCCCACGACCTGATCGAGCTCTTCCTTGAACCCAAGGTCCAGCATGCGGTCGGCTTCGTCCAAAATCAGGACGTCGCAACCTTCTTCCAGAGTGTTCTGGCGAAGGTGGTCGGCCAAGCGTCCGGGAGTCCCCACGATGATGGGCGGCTGCCCACGCAGTTCGCGCAGCTGCGGTCCGAACGGTGCGCCGCCGACAAGAGTTGCCACGCAAGCCTCGCCCAAAAGCCAGGCGGCTTCGCGTGCGACTTGTTGGGCCAACTCGCGGGTGGGGCAGACGATCCAGGCGCGGGTGATGGTCCCCGAGTCGAGAGCGCCAGCCACGGGCAGCAGGAAGGCCAGGGTCTTGCCAGATCCTGTCCGAGCCTGGGCGAGCAGGTCGCCTTCCAAAATTTGTCCAAGCTCGGGGACCATCTTGGTGATGACCGCTTCTTGGACGGGAGTGGGATTCGTGATTCCGCGCTCGGCCACGTGGGCGGCGAGGGTGGCGGGAATCGGTAATTTGTCGAATCCGACAGTAGTTGTCGGTAGTGTTTCCATTCGTGCAAGCTAGTTTTGTGCCGTCCAATTGCCAAGCGCCATTTTCCCCCGTTTTGGCAGTGTTGGACTGACTCCTCTCACTTTCTCCCTTGCTTAAAAGGACATGGAAATCCAGTTTTCCGGTTCGAGTCAAAAAATCAGTCGTGCCCGATGGAGAACCTCGGGTCAAAAAAGACTAAGGGAGGAATCGCCATGATCAAGAAGATCGACCACCTTGGAATCGCCGTAAAAAGCTTGGACGAAGCCATTCCCCTGTGGGAAAAGATGCTCGGTGTCAAGTGCGAGTTGATTGAAGAAGTGCCTTCGCAGAAGGTGCGTACCGCCTTTTTGAAGGTCGGTGAAGTCTATATCGAACTCCTCGAAGCCACTTCCGAGGAAAGCGCCATCGCCAAGTACATCGAGAAGAACGGCGAAGGTGTCCAGCACGTCGCGTTCCAGACCGACGACCTGGTCGCAGAACTTGCCAAGAACAAGGAAGACGGCATCCGCCTGATCGACGAGGCCCCGCGCCCCGGCGCCGGCGGCATGGACATCGCCTTCCTGCACCCCAAGTCCACGCGCGGCGTTCTCACCGAATTCTGCGCCCCCAAGAAGTAAGGGAGATTACCAAGCATGGCTATCGACAAGGCATTGCTGGCTGAACTCGCCGAGCGTCGCGCCAAGGTGCTCGCCGGCGGCGGCACCGACAAGTTGGACGCGCGTCGCGCCAAGGGCATCATGACCGCCCGCGATCGCGTCGAGAATCTGTTCGAACCCGATTCCTTCCAGGAATTCGGCGCACACGTCCATCACCACGCCCACGACTTCGGTCTTTCTGGCAAGTACATGGCGGCCGACGCCGTCATCACCGGTGTGGGTTATGTGGAAGGCCGTCCGGTCGCCGTGGTCAGCCAGGACTTCACCGTCGCCGGTGGCAGCTTGGGCAAGATGCACGCGCAGAAGATCTGCGACTTGATGGAATACGCCATGCAGTCGGGCATGCCCATCGTCGTCGTTAACGACTCGGGTGGCGCGCGCATCCAGGAAGGTGTGGACTCCCTCTCCGGTTACGGCAAGGTGTTCCACCACAACGTCGCGGCTTCGGGCTTGGTTCCCCAGGTTTCGGTGATCGCCGGTCCTTGCGCAGGTGGTGCGGCCTATTCGCCCGCCCTCATGGATTTCTTGATCATGATTCGCGGACAGGCGAACATGTTCATCTGCGGACCCGACGTGATCAAGGCGGTTACGGGTCAGGTCTGTACCATGGAAGACATCGGCTCGGCCGACGCCCACGGTTCGGTTTCCGGCAACATCCACTTCATCGCCGATTCGGACGCGCATGCGCTGGCTTTGACGCAGGAACTGCTTTCCTATCTGCCGTCCAACAACCTGGACGACCCCCCGCACCGGCCCTCGGCGCGCATCTCCATGTCTCCGGACCTTGAGATGAACGACATCGTCCCTGCCGACTCGAAGGCTCCGCTGGACGTATACAAGGTCATCGAGCGCTTGGTCGACGACGGCCACTTGTTCGAGGTCCAAAAGGACTGGGCGCGCAACATCATCATCGGTTTCGCGCGCATCGAAGGCATCGTGGTCGGCATCGTGGCCAACCAGCCCATGGTGAAGGCCGGAACGCTGGACATCGACGCTTCCGACAAGT
>JBDKGS010000283.1:0-5615 GCA_039798065.1 Fibrobacterota bacterium
CGACAAATGCGCCAACAGCCCTGGCGGCGTTCCCGTCGACGCCACTGGCTGCCCCTTCGACGCCGACAAGGATGGCGTTCCCGACTACAAGGACAAATGCCCAAAGGGGCCGACGTCAATTCCTGTCGACTCGGCCGGTTGCCCCGTCGACCACGACAAGGACGGCGTCCCCGACTACCAGGACAAGTGCTTGAACAGCCCCAGTGCAATTCCTGTCAACTCCGTCGGATGCCCCGTAGACACCGACAAGGATGGCGTCCCCGACAACCTGGACTGGTGCCCCAGCACCCCCGCCAAGATCGCCATCGACTCCAACGGCTGCCCCTTCGATGCCGACAGGGATGGCGTCGCCGACTATCTGGACAAATGCGCCAAGAGCCCCAGCGGGACTCCGGTCGACGCCAGCGGTTGCCCCATCGATACCGACAAGGACGGCGTCGCCGACAACCTCGACTGGTGCCCCATCACCCCGGCCGGACTGGATGTGGACGCCCACGGCTGCCCTCTGGACGCCGACAAGGACCGTGTCCCCGACCACCTCGACAAGTGCTCCAAGACACCGGAAGGAATTCCCGTCGACGCCGCCGGTTGCCCCATCGACACCGACAAGGACGGCGTCCCCGACTACCAGGACAATTGTTCCAGCACGGCTCCCGGTCTCTCCGTCGACAGCAAGGGTTGCCCGCCCGACAAGGACAAGGACGGTGTTCCCGACAAATTGGACAAGTGCTCCAAGAGCCCCAGCGGTATCCCTGTCGACTCGACGGGATGCCCCATCGATCTCGACAAGGATGGAGTCGCCGACTACCAGGATCGATGCCTGGGCACGCCTTCGGGCCTCCCCGTCGATGACAAAGGTTGTCCGCGGGATTCCGACAAGGACGGAGTCGCCGATTACCTCGACAAGTGCCCCAAGACCCGCGAGGGAATCATCGTCGATCCGGTCGGATGCCCCATCGACCGCGACAAGGACGGCGTCCCCGACCATCTCGATCGGTGCCTGGGTACGCGCGCCGGGCTCCCGGTCGACGAGAAGGGTTGCGCCATCGACTCCGACAAGGATGGCGTCGACGACCAGATCGACAAGTGCCTGGGCACGCCGGCCCAACTCACAGTCGACCTCGAGGGTTGCCCGATGGATCAGGACAAGGATGGAGTCGCCGACTACCTCGACAAATGCCTTCGGACCGTCGCCGGCGAAATCGTCGATACCACCGGTTGCCCGGACCCGCGATTCGCAAAGGGGAGCAAGTCCGTCTTGACAGGAATCGTCTTCGCACCGGGCAGACCCGACATCGATTCCGCCAGCAATCCGGTCCTCGCGAAACTCGCGGCAACCCTCAAGAGGGCGCCCAAGGCCAAGATCGAGATCGCCGGGTTCACCGACAACAAAGGTGTGGCCAAGGCGAGCCAGATTCTGTCGACCAAGCGCGCCGAAGCCGTCGTGAACCAGCTTGTGCGACTGGGTGTACCTGCCCAACAGCTCGCGGCCAAGGGGTACGGACCCGCTCAACCCATCGCCGACAACAAGTCGGAAGCGGGCCGCGCCAAGAACAACCGCATCGAGCTCCGGATCAAGTAGCGACCGAATCCGAAGTCATGGTGGTGCGAAACGCTTGAGGCGCAAAGGCCTTAAGCCGTTTTTCGCATCGCCGCTCCCTCGCTTCGCGAGTTGGCGTAGCCCTGCAGCAGCGCGTTCACCTTGGTCTTGTTGGCTTTGCAAATTTTGTCGGTCAGGTCAAAGGGCACCGCATCGATCTCGGCCTGCCGGGCGATCCGATCGAGCATGGCCAGCCAGATTTTGCCCGCCATTTCGGCATCGTACAGCGCGCGGTGGAATGCGCCTTCGGTCGCGATGTCCAGGTGCCTGACCAAGGTCTCGAGCTTGTGGTTGCTCGCATTCGGAAGCAGTCTGCGGGAAAGCAGCATCGAGCAGGAAAAACTGCCGGCATACGACTTCGAGATCTTGGTGAACTCTGCATCCAGGAATTTCCGGTCGAAGGACGCGTTGTGGGCCACCAGATTGTGGTCCCCGATGAATTCGTGGAACTCGCCCATGACTTCTTCGCAGGGGGCGGCATTTTTGAGCATGGCATTGGTGATGCCCGTGTATTCGGCGATGAACCCGCTGATCGCGAACCCGGGATTCATGAGCTTCTGGAATCGCCCCACGAGCTTTCCGCTCACGATCTTCACGGCTCCGATCTCGATGGCGCGGTCGCCTTGGAGCGGCGAGAGACCGGTCGTCTCGAAGTCAAGGACCACGACCGTATCGGCAAAAGCGTTCGAAAATGGGTTGGTCATGATTCGTTTCTAGAAGGATGGCTTTGGTAGGAAATTCAAAAAGGTGTTTTCCAAAGCTCCCGATCTCGGAAAACTCCGGCGCTAGCTTCAGATTCGTATGAAAAAGAACAACGGAAAAGCATCTACGGTCGCCGGGGTTATGGCGGCGTCGCTCATGACATGCGTATTGCCTGGCTCGGTGGAGGCCTATGGGCCACTCACCATGTACACCGCGCCAGCGGGCACGCCGGCGCCAGGCGTCTTGTACGCCCGAGCCATGCAAACCAGCAATGGCAAGATGTATGCGACCTGGGAGTGGTATTCCACCGGGGTTTCCATGTTCCCCATCTACGAGAGCCTGGACACCGGCCGGACCTGGAAGAAGGTGGGAGACGTAAAGGACACCCACAAGGGCTGGGGAATGAGGTGGCAGCCCCATCTGTACCAACTGCCGCAGGCCATTGGCAACATGCCTGCCGGAACGCTCATCATCGCGGGGCAAGTGCTTCCCTACGACCGCTCCAAATGCGAAATCGACATGTACAAGAGCAACGACGAGGGCCGGACCTGGACCTACGTCAGCACGATCGCCGTGGGGACCCAGGCCAATCCCGGATCCGATCCGGTCTGGGAGCCGTTCATCCTGACCGCCAACAACAAGCTCTACGTGTTCTATTCCGACGAACGCGATCCGGCCTACGGACAAAAACTGGTCCACCAATCCTCGGCCGACGGCATGAATTGGAGCAGTGTCGTCACCGACGTCGCCATTTCCGGTTCAAGACCCGGCATGGTCACGGTCGCCCAGATGCCCAACGGCAACTACATCATGACCTACGAAGTCATCGGGACGCCGGAAGGCTCTTCCTTCAAGACCACGTCCAACATCGACAACTGGAATGCGACGAACAAGGGGACGGTTTTTGACCCGAAGGGCTCGAGCCCCTATTGCATCAACATGAACGGGACCATCGTCATCGCCAGCGCTGGATCGGGCAGTCTCTATACGAACGCCAACAACGCCGTGGGAAATTGGACCATGCTCAACAGTCCTGTCGGAGCGGCCTACTCGCGAGCTCTGGTTCCGCTGAACAACGGACGCATCTTCGTGATCGGCGCCGGCTGGAACGGGAGCGGCTTGAACAGCGTGACCTACGCCGACATCGCCTTTGGCTGTGCGCCTACCGCCATCGTTCCGAACACCAAAGTCAACGACGGGCAATGGCGCAACAGCACCTCGGATACGGTGAATGTGGGCGGAACGTTCGTCATTGGGCCTCAACCCAATGTGGCTGCAGGCTGGAGCTGGAGCGGCCCGAATGGCTACAGCGCCACCACCCGCGAAATCACGCTATCCAACGTCACGACGGCACAGGCGGGCGTCTACACCGCCACCTACACCAATCCCTCGGGATGCAAAAGCACACAGAAATTCACCTTGGCGGTGAACAATACATCCGACGTTCTGAACCTTCGTGTCACCGGAAACCGCGGTAGCAAACAGCTGCAATTTCTCTTTGGCAACAACTTGAATGCGCAGCGATTCGGCTCGAGCACCGAAATCAGGATTTCCGATCTCAAGGGCCGGTCCGTCTACCAACAGCCGATCTCCGCTAACGAGTTGGACATTCCCGGCTTGAAGACGGGAGTGTACGTCGTCGAGGTCTTGCGGGATCGTGTTCTCCTCGATCGGAAATCATTCGTTATCGAATGAAAACGCCCCCGCAGCGATGCTGCGAGGGGGGGCGGCGGAGCGAGCGGGCTTTTGTGAAGGTTCTTCTTTCGGGACCGAAACGGAGCAACTCAGGGAATCAGGACGGGAATTGTCTTGTCGGCCATCCGGACCAGATGGATTCCCGTTCGATTCGATTTCCATGAAACGCTTACGCCGGCCTTGAGCTCGAGGGTCGCCAACGTCGCCCCGGACGGACTCAAAACCGCCGCCTTGCCAGATTGGGATGGATCGAAGACCAATCCACCACGATGGACAGAAATCGTCGACATCGAAGAGCCGGGCCCACGCGCACCGCGATCCTCGATACCCGAGGTCCGATCCTGGATCACCAGCGAAAGCAAGCCCGTCGGGGTTCGCACCCAGACGTAGCCGCCGTCGACCGCTACTGCGGGAGTACCGTAGAGCTTGGCATCGAAGGTAAGTGAAGCGGCGAGCGCGGGTTCGTCGGAATTAGACCATCGAAGGAGATAGATGGTGGAATCGCTAGTCACCACGATGTTGGAGTCCGACAGTGAAGCGCTATTCACATTATTTCGAGTGTTCAGTCCCACCAGCCCTGTGACAGGCTTTCCATGCACCAATCCTCCCCACTTCAAACGTTCGAGCTCACCGTGAGTATTCAACGCCAGGAGGCCAGCGCCTTGACCGGCAGCCCAGATGCGGGTCCCCAGCACGGATGAATCGATGAACTGTGTCTGTATGCTCGACAGATCGTTGACCATCCGTTTGGTATAAACGCACCCCGAAGGGGCTGTATGCAACGTGTGAATGATTTCGCCTTCAATCTGGCATCGAAGAGTCCCCGACTCCTCGACGGAATCGATGATTCTTAACGAATCACCCTGTGTATCGATGGCGTACACCGTTCTTCCATTGCAGACGTTGATGAATCTTCCCAAAGCGAGGCCTCCGGTGAAAAAGCTTCCATTTCCGAACCCGAGGACTGGGGAACAGCGCCCAAGCTGTGCGGGATGGCTCGCCCAGTCGATCATACACACCTCATCAATTCCGACCAGATATCCGTGTAGCGAATCCTTCGCGATGTACATGGGAGATTGAGTGTTTATCTTCATGAAGACTGAATCTGTCTTGACGACGGCATCCTCCGTTCGCTGATAACGAACGACAGCACCCATTTGGGTGGCATAGGCCGCATCTCCGTAAGACCATATGCCATTTCCGACGTTGTTGGTAGTGCTCGCGAAATAAGCTCGCGGTTCGGTGAGAACGGGGGCCGCCGAGGCGATGCCTGCCAGGGCGAGTATGGAGGTGGCTGCGAGGACCGGATTCATGAGAAGCTCCTTTCGGGAGGTGTGAGACGACATGGTGAAGATGTCCCTCCCGGGATCGCGGCACGTCTTGACAGAATTTGAAAGTGCGGACATTGTGTCCGTGGACATTTTGTCCGCACCTTGGTGGTCCGATTTGGACTCGCGGGGTAGAACGATAAACCATTATTGATTGAGAGCTTGGCTCGAGGGAGATTTCGTTTGGACGCCATCTGGACCTTCACCGAATACCGCGCCTGGATGCGCGGATGGATCGAGCGGGAGCGCACGCTGCGCCCCACGGTGGTCTCGGTGCGCTGGATGGCCTC
>JBDKGS010000284.1:0-5612 GCA_039798065.1 Fibrobacterota bacterium
CGCGCCTGACGGAAATTGCCGCCCAACTTCCCGCCGAGTGGAGCGCCGAACTGGTGAGTGTCGGACAGAAATTGCGAGAGGCCGTTGCCGTGGCCGAAGAGATCGGGAGACGATCGGCGGAGATCGCCCGCATCGGCCTGGCCGTGTCCCAGGGCGCCATCAAGATGGCGCAGGACAAGGCCGTGAAGGCTTCGCGCCAACCCGCCGCCTACGCGCGTGGCGGCCAGCGCACCACAGGTACCGCCGTGCCCGTCTACCAACGCGTCTGGAAGGCCTAAGCCATGTCCATGTTCGATCTTCTGAATATTGGAACCCGGGGACTGGCGGCGGCGCAATCCCAGTTGGATCTCGTTGGACAGAACGTGACCAACGCCAACACCGAAGGCTACAGCCGCAAGCGCGCGAACCTGCAAGCGGGAGCGCGCCAGGACGGAGTCTACGGAGAAGTCGGATTCGGCGTCGACGTGGTGAACATCAAGAGCATGCGCGACTCGCTCTTGAACCGGCAGATGCAGGAAGTGGCCACCACTCTGGGAGAGCGCGAGCAGCTGGACAAGGAACTGCTCTCGGTGGAGAACGTGCTCACCGAGCCGTCGGATTCCGGCTTGAACAAGTTCCTGGACAAATTCTGGTCGTCCTGGCAGGATCTGGCGAACAATCCCGCCGACGTCACCGCGCGCCAAGCGGTGCTCGATGCGAGCAGTTCGCTGGTGGGGCGTTTCCAGGACATCGGCAACCAGTTCAACCAGCTCATCGCCGCCAAGAACGAAGAAATCAGTTCGTACACGGGCCAGATCAACCAGCTTCTGGAAGGCATCGCCAAGGACAACCAGACCATCTCGGAATCGGAGATGGGCGGGGAGCGCACCACCGCCAACGACACCCGCGACCAACGCGAACTCAAGCTCAATGCGCTGTCCAGGATGCTGGAAATCTCGTACACCGAAGACGCGCAAGGACGCTACGTCATCACGGCGGCAGGCAGTCTCCTGGTCTCGACCGAAGGAGCGTTGCCTTTGAAGGTGGAACGCAGCCAGTTCTCGCTGGCCGACGGTTCGCAGGTGAGCCGGTCGACGGTGACCCTTTCCAGCACCGGACAGGAATTGGAGCCTGCGGGCGGTTCGCTCAAGTCGTTGTTCGTCACCCGCGACGACATCATCCCCCGCTACCAGAACCAGATCGACGAATACGCCAAACGATTGGTCCAGTCCGTCAACGCCCAGCACAGCCAGGGCTACGATCTGGCCGGATCCACCGGAACCAACTTCTTCGACCCCGCCACGACGGGCGCAAGCACCATCGATCTATCGGCCACGGTGAAGAACGGGACCGCGTTCCTGGCCGCCGCGTTCGGTGGCACTTCGCAAGGCCTGGGCGCTCCGCTGGACTTGACAATTCCTGCCGCGGGCGAACCGTTGGACATCGGGAACACGGTGAACACCAACTACCGGAATTTTTCGGCGAATTCGGTGATCGTTCGCACGGTGGGGCCGCCCTCCGTGCTGCTCAAGGAAGGTGCAGGCAACGACTACACGGTGGATTACCGTGGCGGTCGGATCATGTTCAACAATTCCGCAGCCTCCATGACGGCTCCCGGCACCGACATCACCGTGGATTTCCGCTACACCAGCGCCGCCTACAACGGCCAAGGCGACGGCAACAACGCGCTGAAGATCGCCCAGCTCGCTCAGACAAAAATTGCCGCTCCCGACCAGTTCGGCAACTACACGGCCACCCTGGGCGACGCATACTCCAGCCTTGTCGGCAAACTGGGCGCGGAAAAATCGAACTCCGCCAGCACCTTGACCACAGCGACCAACCTGAAGGACTATCTGCAAAAGCAGATCGACAGCATTTCGGGAGTTTCGATGGACGAAGAACTGGGCAACATGGTCAAGTTCCAGAACAGCTACTCCGCATCCGCACGCTACATCAATACCGTCAGCAGACTCATGGACACCTTGATCGGACTCGGACAGTGAGGCAATCATGACACGCATCACCTATGGAATGATTTCCAACGACGTACAGGTCGGCATCCAGAACAACGCGGTGAAGCTCGACGAGCTGATGACGAAGCTCTCGACGGGCAAAGTCCTGAACCAACCCTCCGACGATTCGGTGGGCGTCACGAAATCGTTGAAGCTCCATTCCCAATCGAACCGACAAGACCAGTACCTGCGCAACATCCAGGACGGTCAAGCTTGGCTCTCCACATCCGAGACCGCGTTGAAGTCGGGAAACGACGTGCTCCAACGCGCCAACGAACTGGCCATCCAAGGCTCCAACGGAACCTACTCCGCACCGGAACGCCTGTACCTGCGAAGCGAAGTCCGTGTGCTCGTCGACCAGATGGTCTCGATCGCCAACACCACGTTGAAAGGCGACTTCATCTTCGCGGGTACCCAGACGGATACCCCTCCATACTCCATCGAAAGCGCGACCGACACGCTCTCGAACGTCGAGAACGACAACGCCGAATTGCTGGATACGATTCCCGCCACAGTGCAGCTCTACGACACAACCCTGCGCGATTCATCGACGCCCACAGGCAATCCTCCTGCGAAAGACATCCTGCCCGGCACAATGACCATCGACGGCCTGGTCGAGGGCACCGACTACACGGTCGACTACAAGAACGGCACGGTGAACTTCCTCACCGACACCGCCGGCGACCTGGCCGCCGTGCAAGGCCTCACGATCAACTACGACTGGATTCGCAGGTCGGAAAAGGACATGTCAGGCTCTGTCAATCGCGAAGTCCAGCAGAACATGACGATTCCCGTCAACGTGGGCCCCGACCAGGCGTTCGGCGGACGCACCGAAACCAGCGTGTTCGACGCGTTGATCGGTCTCATGCAGGGGTTGCACACCAATTCGCCGAGCCAGACGCAGGCGAGCATGCCCGAAGTCCAGGATTCCCTGAAGCGCCTCCTGCAGGCCCAGACCACCGCCGGTTCGCGCATGAACCGTCTCGATACCACGCAGGACCAGAACCGACAGGACTACACCGCGCTCCAGGAGCAGACCAGTCTGATCGAGGACGTGGATTTCGCGAAGACGATTTCCGACTTCCAGAACCGCCAGCAGGTGTACCAGGCTTCCATGCAGGTGGGCGCCAAGATCATCCAGCCATCGCTGGTGAACTTCCTGTAAGCGACGGATTCTGACTTCAAAAGAAAAAGCCCCGCTCGATCCGTTCTGGACCGACAGCGGGGCTCATGTCCTGGAAAAGGGATGGATCCGAAGAATCCTCCGCCCAGCCATCACCTCACGATGCGGCGCGCCTCCATGTAGTAGCGCTTTTCTTCCGCGTGGCCCATCGAGAACGACTTCTTGGGCAACGGGCCGTTCTCCTGAACCCAGTTGAACAGGCGTTCGCGGGAGATCACCGGCGTGAAGAACACGCCCGCGCCCTCGGCCACCAGCTTGCGGGTGTCTTCCCAGCCGTGGATGAAATCGATGCGCGATGCGCTGTCCGAGCTCTTGAAGCGGGCGAACAGTTCGTCGACCTTGGCGGTGGGAAGCTTCTTACCCTTGTAGGAGAGCACGTACCAGTTCTTGCCATCGAAGTAACCGGCCTTGTTCTGGCCATCAGGCGATACGAGCAGCTTCTGCAGGTCGGCTTCGAGGATCTGCGTGACTTCGGCGGTGGCTTCGGACAAGACGGTTTCCGTCAGCTCGGCCACATCCTTGGTGAACACCACGCGATGAATGGGCTCGAACAACAGGCCCGGCGAGTGGATGTTGACAATTTCCGCCAGCGCGAAGCGGGCGGGGTGCGCCATGATGGAATCCTGCGACTCGCCTTTCTCGGCGAGTTCCTTCTTGGTCTCTTCCCAGCGCGCCTTGGCGGTGGCCAAGCTGTGGTTGCCGTCGCCCATCGCCCAGAACAGAGGCGTCTCGCTCTGCTGGCTGGCGATGGTTTTTTCGAGCAGGGCTTCGAGAGAAGCGAGGATCGCTTCCACGTGCGCGGGCTTGGAGATCTTCCAGCCCTTGATGTGCCCGCCGTTCTGCATGGCTTCCACGTCGTAGACGACGTCGAATTCCGACACCTTGGCGGCCAAGCCCTCGATGACGGATTTTGTCTCATCCTGGATGAGAATCATGATGTGCGGCAGTTCCAGCGGCGCGGCGCGGCGCACGGCCAGGCGCGGCGGGATGCGGTCGACGATGGTGCCTTCGGTGGCGCGGATCAGGGACTTGGAGGTGGCCGCGTAGTCGTAGCGTTCCAGGTCCATGGCCACCACGATGCCGTCGCGCTGACCGGAATGCTCGGTGGTGCGCTGCACGTAGATGATGGACTCGCCTTGGTTCTCCAGAATACCCTTGGCGGTGTAGTCGGCCATGGCTGCGTGGATCTTCTCGATGCGGCCTTCGATGCCGGGCTGTTCGAGGAAGATTTCGGGCAGGGTGATGCGCACGGTGGACGGAGCCGAACCGACGATGGAATCGACCTGGTTCCAGTAGGCGTGGTCGGAGGTGTACTGGTCGCAAGCCACCACGGACCACTTCGAGAGATCGGTGCCGGATTTTGGCAGGAGGACTTCAGGAAGGGTGATTCCCAGGCGCTTCAGGCGGCTGGCATTGGCTTCGGTAAGACTCGGCATAAACGGATCTCCGGTGGAATGGAAAAGTCGAGTACCGAGTGTAGAAATCGGCGGCTCGGACGTCTCGCGGACGGAAACCGGCAATACAGGCGGCAGCGGCCGATGCCCCGCTCGCGAGGACCCGCAGCATGCGGGGCCGAGGGAGATAGCCGGGGCCGGGACCACCGTGGTGGGCCCGGTCCACGAGGACGCGACCGGCCACGGCAGACAAAATCCGTCTAGTGGCCGGTGCCGCCCAAAAAACTAAGCGACCACCGAAAAGGTGCTGGCCGGCTTGGAAAATGCGGTGGGTACGGGGGCGGGCTGGATTTGGCCGTTGGCGACAGATTCGGGGATCGACGTTTCCCCTTCAAAATCCTGGTCGTTGTGAGCGGTGATCTTGGTCGCTCCCGCGTCGGCGGTTTCCAAGGTGTCGTCGGTTGTGTCGTCGGTCTCTTCACTCTGCCACGAGGCCAACAATTCGTCGAGTTTTTTCATGGTGGCTTCGTAGGTGTCGTTGAAGAGCTTGGCCGATGCGCCGGGAAGCTCTTTCAGGTCGCCTTTGGCCGATCGGAATCCGTCCTGGATGGCTTTGCGGATGGCGGCGACGAAATCTTCGTCGCTCATGCCCTTGGCCGATCCCTTGAAGGCTGCGGCGAAATCCACGATGCGTTGGGATGTCTGATCGGCGCCCCATTCGTCGGGGACTTCGGCGGCCTTCTGGTCGTCGTCGACGGCGTAGAGGATATCGTCGATGAGTTTGGATTCGTGGCCACTGGCCTTGAGAGCCGCTTGGGCCTGCTTCATCTGCTCGATCAGCAGATCCTTCATGGATTGCTGAAGCTTGGTCAAATCGACGCCGACCCCATCGGCCTTTTTGGCGTCTTCGGCCCCGGACGCCAACAACGCCTTCAGGTCGACGGTTTTGGACTTGGGGTCGGTCAGCGTTTGCCCGGCACCGATCGAGACGGTATCGGCCTTGATGGCGACGCTCAGACTCTCCTCCTGCACCTTGGCGTAGCC
>JBDKGS010000285.1:0-5610 GCA_039798065.1 Fibrobacterota bacterium
AGGTCCATGGGGTTTCGGGCGAGATCGCGGCATCGGTGCAGCGCCAGACGCGGGAAGTCGGCGAGGTCTCGGGTCAGTTGGAGATCGCTTCGCGGACCGCGTCTGAAATTTCCGTCATGGTCAACGCCTCCGCGGAAGAATTGCTGCGCGTGTCCAAGCGCGTGGAAGAGGCTGAAGGCGCCTCGCAATCCGCAGCGGCCAACATCATGGGGATGGAAGCGTTGGCCTTGCGCTTGTCGCGGATTTCGGGCGAACTCAAACAGACCGTGGCCGACTACAAGGTCTGATCCGACGACGCCACGGATCGACAATATCCGACAATTTGCCGCGAGTCGGTTTCTGTCAGGCCGTCCCGATGCTGCGCGAGATCCCCACGGTCTGCGCCAGACGGGAATCGACAGCGGCCAAGGCCGCATCGGTTGCCGTGGTCTTCTTCTCCTTCACGATTTCCTGGGCGGCCGCCGACAGCTTCGGCTCGCTGGTGGCATTGCCCTGCGAAACCTTGAGGACGTCGTCCAGCGGTTTGGGCGTGGCCGACGCGGCGGCTTTGGCCTTGGTCTGCGTCTCATGCGCCGACTGGAAGTAGTCCTTGATCCCTTGTGCCGTGTAGGTCGAGAGATCGGGCGTTTCGGGGGTTGCACCGGTGTTGGCTTGCGTGAGTTTCTTCTGCAAGCTTTGCGAGAGCTTGTAGGCGTCGGAAGCGTTGGTGGCCGCCATGGTGGATGGCGATTCCTTTTCCTTTGCGGAGGTCGCCGGGGCATCCGTTTGGGGCGCATCCACGGTCTTCGATTTCGCGGCAGACGTGGGGATTTTGGGGTTCAGGATGTTCTGAACCAACTTGATTGGATCGGTGCTCATGGCGATTTTCCCCCTCTGAACGGACTCCACCACATCATTCATCGGACACGAAAAGCGGGAACTTTAGCGGAATTTTGCGAAACCCAAATTTTTTGGGTGACCAAGGCAGGGAGGGGCTGGTCTGGGTACAAAAAAGCCCCGCGGTCCGGATTGGAACGAGGGGCCTAGGAGCCTCGCGAGAAGCTAAGCGTGATCGATTACTTCTTGCCCTTGATCGAGAATTCGACGTTGGACTTGCCGCTGTTTGCGGTGATGCTCACCTTGATGATGCGGTAGTTGCCTTCGACGGTCTTGACCAACAGTTCGTCGCCATCGGCGAGGATGAGCTGGGTGGACTGAGCGGAAGTGGTCGAATACAGGGCTTCGACCGCGGCTGCGGTGGTGGCTGCGGTGTAGGAGCCGGCAGCGACCTTGTGGAACTTGGTGGCGTTCTTCTTGGCCCAGGTCAGGCTGGCGTCTTCCGAAGGTGCGCGCACTTCGTTCTTGCTGTCGCTGGTGTTGTTGAAGCGAAGATCGACGGCTGCGGGATCGGCTTTGGCTGCACTAGCGCTCATTGGGACCATGCCGTCGGCGTCAAGGTACGAAGGAAGCGCGGAACCCGATCCACCGAGGTTCACCGACGATTCGGCGAGGGTGACAACTGTGGTGCCGCCGGCAACCGAGAAGGAAACGTCGGCGCTGGTGCTGGCTCCGTCGGCGTCCTTGAGGGTGATCTGGAGCTTGTACGCGCCGGATGCAGCGGTGGTCTTGGCCTTGATCTTGGCGCCGCCCTGATCGGGCGAGCCAATGCTCCATTCCTTGTCGGCGGAAGGAACTTGGGTGAAGGTGATGTCGAAGTTCGTGCTCTTGTCGGCACTCGAGGCATCGAGGACCTTGAAGGTGACGTTCAGACCGGCCTTGTCGTCGGCGACGAGACCACGGATGGAAGTGGCGGAAGTGCCGTCGGCGTTGAGGGTCGTGTTGTCGAGGCGAGTCTCGGAAATCGTGGGGGATGTGTTCGTGGCGGAGTCGGTGCCGAACAGATCGCAACCGGTCATGAGGCCGAAGGCGGCGAACATGGTGGTAAGAGCAGCAATGCGGAGAGTCTTCATCAAAATTCCTTTGGAGAGATTTTTGTGTCCAGCGTCGGAGCCAGTGCCGGATGCTTTAGGAAAATACCATACCAACCGCCCCATAGCCACCCGTCGAATAAAACGTGACCAAAAGGCAATCGTTAGAAGAAAAAAGGATCGATATTTACCTGGAGCCGCTGGTCCCTCTGTCGCAAACGAAGGAGCAATCGCCCAATGCCCCATCGCAATCCGCATCTACCAACCGTCATCACCTGCTCCGGCGCGTCGGATGTAGGCGAGCTGTCCGATCGCGTAGGACGCTCCTTTTCGCGTTCCAACCTGGCCCAGTTGGAATGCATGGCCGCCGTGGGGGCGCACGATTCCAAGCTTGTCGACAAGTTGCGGCAGGCCAAGCAGGTGTTGGCCATCGACGGTTGCGCTTCGCGCTGTGTTTCCAAGGCGCTCGACAACGAGTGTATCGAGCACTACAAGCATTTGGAACTGGGAGATCTGGGGTTCTTGAAGGGGCATTCGCCAGCCACCGACGAAAACGTCCACCGGGCCTCGGAAGCCGCGAAGGTTCTGCTGGGCGGGTAAGAATCCCATCGATCCAGGCGCCTTGCTCCTTCGAGTGCGTATTTTTGGCGCCAAAGTCCGGTCGACGAACCGATCGGACGCACGGAGGTGATGGGAATGGCCAAAGTCGGCATTCTGGGTGCGACGGGATACACCGGGGTCGAATTGTCGCTCTTGTTGGAGCGGCACCCTGAAGCGGAGATCGCCTTCTTGTCCAGCGAAGCCAGCGCCGGACAGGAGCTGTCGTCCGTGTTCCCCCGACTTTCCGGATGCTCGAAGATCCGAGGCAAGAGCCTGCAGACGGCCGCCTCGTGCCAATCGACCTCGGTCGATGTGGTCTTCTCGTGCCTTCCCCACGGCGCCTCCGCCGAAACTTGTCTTCCGTTCGTGGATGGCGGCGCCCAGGTGATCGACCTGTCGGCCGATTTCCGTCTGTCAGATCCTGACTTGTATCCCAAGTGGTATGGCAAGCCCCACCCAAAGCCCGAACGGCTCAAGGAGGGAGTGTACTGCATTCCCGAACTGGACCGGGCGTTGGTGCGCGGCGCCAAGCTGATCGCCAACCCGGGTTGTTATCCCACCTCGGTGCTGTTGCCTCTGGTGCCGTTGCTCAAAGCCGGTGCCGTGGGCGCGGGCACGGTGATCGCCGATTCCAAGTCGGGTGTGTCGGGTGCTGGCCGCAAGCCGAGCCTGGGCACCGCCTATTGCGAAACCAACGAATCCATTTCGGCCTACAAGCCGGGGCGCAGCCACCAGCACCTGGGTGAGATGACCCAGCAGCTGGCCAAGGCGAAGGTGGGCGGCTTGCCGTTGATCTTCACGCCGCACCTGGTCCCCATGGAACGCGGCATTTTGAGCGTGCTCTACGTGCCGCCTGCAGCCGGACACGACGCAACCAAGATGCGTCAGATTCTGTCCGAAGTCTACGCGAACGAGCCGTTCGTGAAGGTGCTCGCCAAGGCCGACGGATTGCCCGCCACCGCTCACGTGGCGCATTCCAACCGCTGCCATATCGCCGTGGCCGAAGTGCCCGAAAACGACATGGTGCTCGTGATCAGCGTCATCGACAACCTGATCAAGGGCGCCTCGGGGCAGGCCGTGCAGAACTGGAACGCCTCGCAGGGATGGGACGAGACCTTGAGCTTCGCCGGATGAGCGCGAAGCCGGGTACGGCCGTGGTCGTCAAGATCGGCGGCTCGATGGCCGAAGACAGGAAATGTCTAGAAGAACTGGCGGCCGACATCGCCAAGCTCGCGGCCAGCGGGCAACGCGTGGCGCTGGTGCACGGCGGGGGCAAGGACATCAACCGCAACCTGCAGTGGCTTGGCCAGGAGCCAAAGTTTGTCGACGGACTGCGCTTCACCAACGATGCGGCGATGGACATGGTGGAGATGACGCTTTCGGGTCGGGTGAACAAGTTGTTGGTGCGCCTTTTGACGGCGGCGGGCGCAAAGCCTTGCGGCATCAGTGGTGTGGACGGTTCGTTGTTCTCCGCCACGCCGTTGCGCGACGACGGCGCCCTGGGACAGGTGGGCAAGGTCACCACCGTGAAGACGGAACTTGTCGAAGCTCTTTGGGCGGGCGGATTCGTGCCGGTGGTTTCGCCGGTGAGCCTGGGGCCCGACGGCAATTCGTGGAACGTGAATGCCGACGATGCGGCGGCTGCGCTGGCTTCGGCTTTGGTGGCCAAGCGACTGGTGTTCGTGTCGGACGTTCCCGGCGTGCTGGACGCCGATAAAAAACGCATCGCCTCGCTGAATTCTTCGCAGATCGAGGAATTGATCGCCTCGGGCGTCGCCAACGGCGGGATGATCCCCAAGCTGCGCGGCTGCGCCGAAACGGTGGCGGCGGGCGTGGCGGGTGTGGTGATCTCGGGCTGGAGCGGCTCCGGATCGCTCGGACAGATTCTGAACGGAACTTCGGGGACCATCATCCAGGCGGCGACCACCGTTCGGGAATCGGCGTAGTGCGGGTCGTCTTCCTGGGGACCCCTCCGGTCGCCGCGACCTGTTTGGAAAGCTTCGCCAAAGGTTCCCACGAAATCGTCATGGTGGGCACCCACCCCGACCGCATTTCGGGCCGCGGACTCAAGCCCGTCCCCACCGCCGTCAAGGAGATGGCGACAAAAATCGGCCTTCCCGTGATGGAAGTGCCCGACGTGAAGGATCCCGCCTTCGCGCAGGCCTTGCGCGACCTGAACGCCGATCTGCTGGTGGTGGTGGCCTTCGTGGTGCTTCCCAACGAGGTGCTGGCTTCCACACGTTTGGGTGCCGTCAATCTGCACGGGAGCCTGTTGCCCAAGTGGCGCGGTGCGGCCCCGGTGCAGCGCTCCGTGGAAGCGGGGGAGACAGAAACCGGCGGGACGGTTTTTCGCCTGGACACAGGTGTGGACACCGGCGGGATCATCCTCCAGGAAAAAATCTCCATCGGTCCCGACGACACCTCGGGCGACATCCTGGCGCGCCTTGCCGAACAGGGCGGTGCGTGGCTCCTCAAAGCCGTCGACCATTTGCAGAACCATCCGGAAGACGCTGGCGTTCGCCAGGATCCGGCGCTCGCGACGCGGGCCCCCAAGCTCTTTCCGGAAGAAGGCTCCATTGACTTTTCGCAATCCGCCCAGCGGCTCCATGACAAAATCCGGGCGTTCCACCCGGCGCCTGGCTGCTGGTGCCGCCCCGGCGGCAAACTCCTCAAGATCTGGCGGACCAAGGTGCTGACGGAAACTGTCGGGTCGATGGGCGAGGCTTCGCGCCTTGCCGATGGCCGCGTGGTCGTGACCTGCGGCGACGGCTCGTTGGAGTTGCTGGAAGTCCAGCCCGAGGGCAAAAAACGTCAATCGGGCACCGATTGGCTCAACGGCCAGCGCCTCGATCGCGTGGTGCTCTCGTGATCCCGGGATTGGCCAGCCGCCACGCGGCTCTGGATGCGCTTTTCCGTTGGGAGGAATCGGGACACCACATCGCCGATTCGCTTTCGCGCCACGCCAAGCAGTTGGATCATCGCGACCACGCTTTGGCGTTGGAAATGGCCACCACCGCGTTGCGCTGGCAAATGCTGTTGGACTACCATCTGCGTCCGCTCATGCGCGAAGACACCGCGCTGGAATTGCGCTGGGTGCTGCGCC
>JBDKGS010000286.1:0-5561 GCA_039798065.1 Fibrobacterota bacterium
CCCACGATGTGATCCAGGCCAGGGTCCAGGTGGGGGAGGATTGGCTGCCGCTTCTGGTGTTCGCCAGCGACACCCTGGGCGATCTCGAACTGAACCGGTTCTTTCCCGAGCGAGGGACTTGGCCGGTGCCGACGGGAAGCCTGGCGCTGGAGCGCACCGCGTTCCCGGTATTGGGCATCGAGGTGGGGGATTCATTGCGCATCAAGCTGCCCAACACGCCGGCCCAGACAATTTCCGTCTCCAGCTCGGTGCACGATCCGGGGGTATCGCCCGCCTACCAGGAACGCATGGGATATGCCTACGCCACCACCGCGAGCCTGCGATCATTCGGGGAGGATGCGCGATTGCATGAACTGCGCGTGGCGTTCAGGATGGAGAATCCCGGCAAGGCGGCGATCGAGGAAGCCGCCAACCGTTTGGCGACAGAAATTGTTCAGCATGGGGGCGCGGTGCACGAGATCAGGGTGCCGCCGTTCGAACGACACCCGCACCAGCTCCAGATGGAGACCGTGCTCCTGATGCTGCTTCTTTTCGCGGCGCTGGCCTTGGTCCTCAGTTCGGTCCTGGTGGCCACCACGCTGTCGGCCTGGTTGGCCCGCCAGACCCGGGAGCTGGCTGTCATGAAGGCGGTGGGTGCGACCGGAATCCAGGTGGCCGGAGTTTATGTGGCCTTTGTGGCGGGGCTCGGTGGCTTTGCCTGGCTTGTGGGCTGGCCTGTGGGTGTGCACGCGGCGATAGCGTTCTCGCACAAGATCGCGGCGATGCTGAACTTCACCATCGTGGACACGAGCTTGTCGGTGGGGCATCCTCTGGTGGTGCTTGCCGCGGGTGTCCTTGTGCCCGTGGCGGTGGCGGCGGTACCGATCCGGATCGCCAGCAGGAAGACCATCCGCGAAGCCATGACGAACTGGGGAGCCGTGGCCCAGGCGGACGGCGCTTGGACTGCGAGGCTCCCGCGGACCCTCCGACAAATTCTGCGGCGCCCCATGCGGCTGGCGCTGTCCCTGGCCTTGTTGGGGGCGAGCGGAGCCATCTTCCTGACCAGTCTGAACGTGAGTTCGGGTTGGACCGCGAATCTGGACAAAATCTGGCAGGCGCGCCACTACGATGTGGAGGTCCGGTTCCGCACGGCCCAGAGCGATTCGACGCTTCGCCGTTTGGCGGAAGTGCCGGGAATTCTTGAGGTGGAACCATGGGGCTGGACCAGCGCGGGATTCGCCAAACCCGGACGCATCGACATGCTGACGGTATGGCCTGACAAGGGACATGGAAGCCTGTCGCTCATGGGCATGCCTCCCCGCACCAAGCTGGTCGATTTCCCGCTGATGAAGGGACGCAGGCTCGAACAGAACGATACCGGCGGTGCGGTGCTCAACCATATCGCATGGATCCAGGCCGGCCGACCCGCACTGGGGTCTCCCGTTTCCATGGGGGTGGATGGACGGATTCTGGTGCAACCTTTGGTCGGGGTCCTGGAGGAAGTCGGTTCGCCGGGAATCGTCTACGTGACACCTGACGTGTTTGCCGGATTTTGTCAGACCGCGAACGCTTCCCGGATGATCCGGGTGGTCACGGCCGCGCGCACCCCCAGCGAACGCTCCGAGATCCTGCGACGCCTGGAGAGGGCCATGGAGCGCGACTCCCTGCCTGTGCAGATGGCCATCCCCTTTTCCGAGCTCCGCACGGCGATCGGGGACCACATGAAGGTCCTGATCGGGGCGTTGTTCGGGCTTTCGGCGCTGATCGGATTGGTGGGAGTCCTGGGGCTCATCTCCGTGACGGGCATGGAGGTCTTGGAACGCACCAAGGAGTTCGCCATCATGAAGACATTGGGTGCCACGCCGGGAAGAATTCTTGGGATGGTGGTTGTCCAAGCGCTGGTCACAGGTTGGTTGAGTTGGGTGTTCGCGGTGGCCTTGGCCGTACCACTCACCATGGCGATGGATCGCTTGATCGGGAGCTTGGGATTCCTGGCGCCTCTGCCCATGGTCTTCCGCTACGGAGGCGCTGCGCTTGTGCTGGTGGCGGTGACGATCCTGTCCATTTTGTCGGGTTGGATTCCCGCACGACGGGCGGGAAGGATCACCGTGAGAGAGGCCTTGACGGAGGTTTGAGTGGGGGTGAGCCAGCCTGGTTCGGAGACCTCCTGCGGCCGAAGGGGGCGTTACCCACTATGGGCGGAGACCCCGCAGCACGGCAATGGGAGTGGTACGCGATGAATGCCGTGCGAGGAGGCTCCGTTTCGCCGCATCCCGCACGGAGGCGGCGAAATAGCACCCGGTCCGCGGCCTTGCCAAACGGGAGTCAGGATTTGTCACGAGCCGCGGACGGCCCCGGAACAATTCTTGACGCAGGATGATGTGGACGGAATCTGCCAATAAACCACCCCGCAGCTGTTCTGCGGGGTATTCTCTGGCCAGCAATCTCGGGCCTGATGACACGAAGGAAGCGTGGCACCATAGGTGCCCCGCCAAAATTTGGAACGCGCAGCGTTCGGGGTATCAGGCCCGAGGCAAATGAAGGCGAGGTTCCGTCGGGCCTACTCCTCCTGGAGCGTGGGCACCTTCAGCAACTTGATGTTGCGGAATTTGTCGAAGTCTTCGTCGGAATCCATGAACTGCGCCTGGATGTTGCGGACCTCGTCCATGCACTTGAGCAGGCAATCGACCATTTCGGGATCGAAGTGCCGGCCCTTCTGGTCGGTCAAAAACGAGAGGACCTTTTCTTCGGGCCACGGTTCCTTGTAGCATCGACGGCTGGAGAGGGCGTCGAAGACGTCGGCCAGGGCGACGATTCGGCCCACGAGGGGAATGTTGCGTCCCTTCAGCTTGCGAGGGTAACCGGTTCCGTCGAATTTTTCATGGTGCGTGAGCGCCACGATCGCTGCTTGACGGACCACGGGAACGTTCGAGTCCTTGAGGATATGCGCGCCGATGATGGCGTGGGTCTCCATGACGGCACGTTCTTCCAGATCCAAAGCCCCCGGCTTTTGCAGGATGTGGTCGGGGATGCCGATCTTGCCCACGTCGTGCATGGGGCTGGAGGCGTAGATGCTGAGCACGTCTTCCTTGGGAAGACCGTATTCCTTCGCGATGATGCGCGAATAATGGCTCATGCGCTTGATGTGGTTGGAGGTTTCCTTGTCGCGGTATTCGGCCGCGGTGGAAAGCCGGAACAAAGTCTCCTGGTGCGCCTTGTTCAGCTCCTGGTCCAGCTGCGCGTTCACGACCGAAACACCAGCTTGCGAGGCGAAAGCCTGGATGAGCATTTCGGCATCGGAATCGAAAGGGATGATCCGCTCGCCTTCCATGGCGTTCACCAACTGGAGCACTCCCACACACTGGCCCATGCGGTCGTGCATCGGGACCGTGAGCATGGAGTGTGTGTCGTAGCCGGCTTTTCGGTCGAAGTCTCCGTTGTGGCGGAACTGCGTGCCGGGGGGCAGGTCTTGCATGTCGGGGAAGTTCAGGATCTTGCCGGTGAGCGCGCAGTAACCTGCCATGCTCGATGTCGAGATCGGCATGGAGAAGCGCTCGTAGATGATGGACATTCCACCTTTGCCCAAACGCTTTTCGAGAGTCCGGTTGAGGGCGATGTGGAAGTCGAGGAAATCGCCGCGTTTCAAATAGAGCGTGGCACCGTCGGCACCCGAGAAATCCATGGCCTCGTTCAGGATCCGCTCGAGCAGGTCGTCGAGGTCGCGGATACTGGAAATCGCCGCGCCGACGCGAACCAGGGCGGCCAATTTTTCATGGAGGTGGACGGAGCTCATTGAACCAAGATTGTACCACCTCTTTTTCAAAATCGACAATAAAAGAGGCCTAACCAATATTTGTTGAGCTCTGGTTGCGCTCGTCTATGTGTTTTGTGCATGGGTGCGATTCGTTTGTGGCTGTTGTGCGAATGGCTGCCGGTCGATACATTTGGTTCAGGACGGGACCTTCCCCGTTCGGTACAAGACTGGACCCGCGAGTCCGGCGATCGCCGCCAAAATCTGGCGCGGAGGAACCAAGCATGGCTCAGACTCTCTACGACAAGGTTTTCGACGCCCACGTGGTGCGGAAATTGTCTTCCGGACAGTACCAGTTGTTCATTGGGCTGCACATGATCCACGAGGTCACTAGTCCCCAGGCCTTTGAAATGCTGCGCGATCGCAACGGCACCGTGCCGTTCCCCGGGCGCACCGTGGCCACCGTCGACCATATCGTGCCCACCGAAGACCAGAGCCGCCCCTACAAGGACGACTTGGCCGAGCAGATGATGAAGGCCATCGAGACCAACTGCAAGCAGTTCGGAATCAGGCTGTACCAGCCGGGTTCGGGCAAGCAGGGCGTGGTGCACATCGTGGCTCCCGAACAGGGACTGACCCAGCCCGGCATGACCGTGGCCTGCGGCGATAGCCACACCGCCACGCATGGAGCTTTTGGCGCCATCGCGTTCGGCATCGGGACCAGCCAGGTGCGCGACGTGTTGGCCAGCCAGACTTTGTCGATGGGCCGCCTGAAGGTGCGCCGCATCGAGGTGAACGGCAAGCTGAACCCCGGCGTGTACGCCAAGGATGTGATCCTGTACATCTTGCGGAAATTGACGGCCAAGGGCGGTGTGGGCTTCGCCTACGAATTCGCCGGCTCCGTGATCGAAGCGATGAGCATGGAAGAGCGCATGACCGTCTGCAACATGGCGATCGAAGGTGGCGCGCGTTGCGGCTACATCAATCCCGACCAGACAACTTTTGACTACTTGAAGGGCCGTCCGGAAGCGCCTGTGGGTGCCGCCTGGGACAAGGCCGTGGAGTGGTGGAAATCGGTGGCCTCGGACAAGGATGCCGCCTACGCCGACGTGGTGAAGTACGAAGCCGCCGACATCGAACCCACCGTGACCTGGGGCATCTCGCCCGACCAGGCCGTGGGCGTGAGCGAAGGCATCCCCACCGCCGAATCGTTCGAAGCCGCCGAGCGTCCGAACATCCTGGAAGCCTACGAGTACATGGGTGTGGCTCCGGGCCAGCCCATCGCGGGAACCAAGGTGGACGTGGTGTTCATCGGTTCGTGCACCAATGGCCGCATCTCCGACCTGCGCGAGGCCGCTCGCGTGGCCGAGCTGCACGGCGGCAAGGTTCCTGCGGGAATCAAGGCATTCGTGGTGCCGGGGTCGGAAATTGTCAAAAAGGAAGCCGAGGCGGAAGGCCTGGACAAGATCTTCCTGAAGCACGGTTTCGAGTGGCGTCAGGCGGGTTGTTCCATGTGCCTTGCCATGAACCCCGACAAGCTGGTGGGACGACAGATTTCGGCAAGCACATCGAACCGCAACTTCAAGGGGCGCCAGGGTTCGCCCAGCGGTCGCACTCTGCTGTTGAGCCCGGCCATGGCCGCAGTTGCCGCGTTGGAAGGCAAGATCACGGACGTCCGCCCAGTTTTGGCGAAGAAGGGAGCCTAAGCCATGAGCGAGATCAAGAAAATCAGCGGCACCGCAGTACCCGTTCGCGGAAACGACATCGACACCGACCGCATCATTCCCGCGCGCTTTTTGCGCTGCGTGAGCTTCGATGGTTTGGGCGAGCA
>JBDKGS010000287.1:0-5549 GCA_039798065.1 Fibrobacterota bacterium
CGCCATCCACCATTCGCCAGAGGCTGCAGCCACCATCCGGTGGGGCAGGGATTCGACAAAACATGTCTTCGCGGTCCAGGATCCATCGGGAATCCTCGAGCCCGACGAGACCATGCGGCTGCTCGATCGCCACATCCGAGGCGAAGGGCTTCTGGATTCGCGCGGTCGCGGATTGCATCTGTCGCGCATCTACGCCGATCGGCTCTACGTGAACGTCGTCCAGTCGAGAGCCACCGAAGTGGTTGCGGTGTTCTGGAACCAGACCGGCGCCTTCCAGGGCTTCAAACCCGTTTGGATGCTGCGGACGGTTCTTTCCAAGGAGTCTTGAAGTGGGCATCGCCGATTCGACCTGGGTGAAGGGCGGCAGCCCCTACGACAGAAATCGGTCCGTCGGGGTGGTCCAGACCCGCCATGTTCGGCTGGACTGCGCTCCAGGCGGGTTTCGGACAGAAAGTGGCGAGGTGCTACCCGAACTCGACATCGCGTACGAAACCTACGGGGCGCTGTCCGAAAGCGGCGACAACGCCATCCTGGTGACCACTCCGCTCACCGCCAGCTGCCATGTCGCTGGGTTTCACGGTTCCTGGGACAACACGACTTCCAAGGGTTGGTGGGACGAGATGGTGGGACCGGGAAAGACGGTGGACACCAATCGTTGGTTCGTGGTGTGCGCTTCCATGCTGGGCGGATGCTCGGGAACCACTGGTCCCATGTCCCTGAATCCATCCACCGGAAAGCCTTGGGGCTACGACTTCCCCGACATTTCCATAGGGGACATGGTCGAGGTGCAGAAGGTCTTGTTGGATCATCTGGGGGTTCGCGAGCTCTACGCGGTGGTGGGCGGCTCGATGGGAGGGATGCAGGCCTTGGAGTGGAGTCTGCGCCATCCCGAGTTAGTGAAGCGCTGTGTGTGCGTCGCCGCTGCACCCAGCCTGTCCGCCCAGGCTCTCGCGTTCGACATCCTGGGACGCAACGCCATCCTGAACGACGCAGGCTGGGAGCAAGGGCAATATCTGTCGGGCGCCGGTCCCGCCCAAGGGTTGTCGCTGGCGCGCAAGA
Source organism: Fibrobacterota bacterium (assembly GCA_039798065.1). Taxonomy (GTDB): domain Bacteria; phylum Fibrobacterota; class Fibrobacteria; order UBA5070; family UBA5070; genus UBA5070. Next base: position 1,060 of record JBDKGS010000287.1, read on the forward strand.
TCGCGCACATCACCTACCTGTCGGCCGAAGGCATGGCCGGGAAGTTCGGGCGTCGACAACGGGAGAACGATGCTCCGGAGCGGTTCCACACCGCCTTCGAGGTGGAAAAGTACCTGGAACACCAGGGGACAAAATTTGTCCAGAGGTTCGACGCCAACGCCTACCTGTTCATCACCCAGGCGATGGACGGATTCGACCTGGCCCGCGCCTACGGCACGACCCCCGATCCCGACGAGACAGCACTGGCAACGCTGCCGGACGACTCCGCCCGATCGGCGGCGAAGGATCTCGCCGCCAAGAAACGGCTGCAGGAAGCGTTTTCCCGCAGTCGATGTCAATTTCTGGTCGTGGCCCTCTCCAGCGACTGGTTGTTCCCGGCATCGGAATCGTGGAAGGTCGCCGAGGTCCTCCTGCAGCTGGGGAAGCCGGTCAGTTTCTGCGAGCTGGCCAGTCCGCACGGGCACGATGGATTCCTGCTCGAGGTCGACCAGCTCGATCGGGTGTTGACTTCGTTCCTATCCGAAAAGGATCGGATGGAAACCGCTTCCTTCGCGGTGACCCGCACATCCAAAGGACTTTTCGAGGCGGAAGCCGACAAGGCGGTGATCGCCTCGATGGTGGGGAAGGGGTCGCGGGTCCTGGATATCGGTTGCGGCGACGGCGCGTTGTTGGATCATCTGGTCCGTACGCGCGGCTGTTCCGGCGAAGGCCTCGACATCGACCTCGACGCGGTGATCGGAACACTTGGCCGAGGACTGTCCGTTTTGCAAGGGGATGCCGTGGAAGCGCTGTCCCGGCTGCCCGATGGGGCATGGGATCACGTGGTCTTGAACCAGACGCTGCAGGCCGTGCAGAGGCCACCCGAACTGCTCAGCGAGATCCTGCGCGTGGGTCGCGAGGCGATCGTGAGTTTTCCCAATTTCGCGGTCTGGAACTGCCGATTGGACGTGATGTTCTCGGGGCGCATGCCAAAGACCAAGGATCTTCCGTTCGAGTGGTACGAGACGCCAAACCTGCACCCGTTCACCCTGGAAGACTTCCAGGCCTATTGCCGCGAGAACCGCATCGAAATCCTGGAAGTCCACGAACGCGCCGATTCGCTGCTGGGGAAAGTGCTTCTGCGTGCCGGGCTTCGCAACCTGGGCGCCGACAGGGCGATCGTCCGCATCGCCCGGAAGGTTTGACGGAAAATGACAACCACGCCGAAGTCGCCCGCCGACACCCGCGTCCTGAGCCACGCGCTCATGCTTCCCGAACACGCCAACCATCTCGGGCACGTGCACGGCGGCTGGATCATGAAGCTGGTCGACGAGACGGGAGGATTGGCCGCTTGCCGGCACAGTCGTCGTCCGGTGGTGACCGTGGCGGTGGAGGGCATGGTGTTCCACCGTCCCGTGTTGACAGGAAGTGTCCTGCAGCTGGAAGCCAAACTGGTGTTCGTGGGGCGCACTTCCATGGAGGTGGAAGTGAAGGTCTGCCACGAGGACCCCATCGCCGACACCCTCCAGCTGGTTCACACAGCCCGCATGGTCTACGTGGCCCTGGGTGCCGACCATCGGCCGACCCCGGTACCGCCCCTGGCGCCGCAGACGGAAGAGGAAATCGAACTCTACCGACAGGCCCAGGCCAAGAAGGCGTCCAAGTCGTCCAATTGACCTGGCGGCGTTTAGCGTGGTAGGATAGGGCCACTCGGAAAGGGGGGCCTATCGATGTGCATTCTCGTCGTCGAAGACAATCCCATCAGCCTGCGCACGGTCGAAATGATCCTTCAATCCCACGGATTGGAGACGGTTTCGGCCAAATCCGGCAAGCTCGCCGTCGAAAAACTCCAGAGTCGGGACGACATCCAGCTCGTGCTTTCCGATCTGATGATGCCCGAGATGGACGGCTACCAGCTTCTGGAAGTCATGGGCAAGCACGAGACATGGAAGACAATTCCTGTCATCGTGATGACCAGCCTTTCCGATGCGGACACGGTCAAGCGGGTGGTGGCGTTGGGTTCCAAGAACTACGTGGTCAAGCCGATCCGGGAAGAAACGCTCCTTCCGAAGGTGAAGCAGTTCATGCTCGAGTCGGCCGTTGGCGATGCGCCCCTCAAGGCCAAGTTCAAGGTTCTGGAAGAAACCGGTTTGACGCAGGACAAGTACGAGGAGCTCTTCGACGCCTTCCGCCAGCTGGTGAAGGATGCCGAGAAGGCCTTCGAGGCGGGAATCGATCCGGCAAACCAGGACGATGGACCTGGCAAGGCGGCGATGGCGTTGCGCGAGGGTGCGTCGGTTCTGGCCCAGGGACGCCTGCCGGCGTTGCTGGAAGGATTTCGCGCCCGCAGCACCTGCGATTGGGCGACGTTTCGACAGGTTCTGTCCAATACGTCGAAGGCCATGGATGCGGCGGCCGACAAACGCGACCGTTTGCGTTCCAAGCTTGCGGCGCAGACCGAATCCGCCCCCCCGGCCGCTTGAATGTCGATCGGATTGCGGATCAGGACGTTGGCTCAGCCAGCTCTGCTCCTGGCGGTGCTGGCTGTGGTGGCGTGCATCGTGGGGGTGGACCAGATCCAGTCGGGGTTCAGACAGCTCGAGGAAGATGAACTCCTGCGTGCCCGCGCCAGGGCGCGTCGGGTGCTGGAAAAACACTTCGCCAGCGAAATGCTTCGCGCGCGCGACTGGGCCGAATGGGACGATGCGGCGAACTGGCTGGATGGTCGGAACGCCGGGTTTCCAGCCTCGAATCTGACCGATTCCACCTTGTCGGTACTGGAAGAGGATCTCCTCGTCTACTGGAATCGCGGTTTGGCGATACTGGGCAGCCTGTCGCGCGATTCGATGGCGAAAAGGGAGCTCGAACGCGACCTTCGCTACCAGGTCAGTCTTGGACAGTTTCCGTCATCCGGATTCCTGCGCAGCGGATCGGATCTGTACGTCGCGACCCTGCGAGAAGTGAAGTCTTCCAACGGCGAGTCGGCTCGGCATGGATGGCTTGGGATGGCGCACAAGGTCGACCGTAAAATGCTGGAGTCGTTGTCGGAGGATCTCCAATGCAGGGTCTGGATCTCGCCTGCCGGGACAGCCGACACGTCAGGGAGGTCGCATTTCGTTGGAGACGACAGCGCGGTGGTGGGCATTCCGCTGGTGATCGAGGGAGGCGCTGGCGCGACCCTCCAATTGGGACTTGGAAGGCCGCTGCACAAGCTTGGATTGCAGGCTTCGCGGCGATTCGTGTTCCATTTCACCGGCGCCTCGCTGAGCTTCGTCGCGCTGGCTCTGTTCCTGCTGGAACGCCTGGTCTTGTCGCGACTGCATCGGCTCACCACGGGTGTGGATCGGATCCGCGAGGAAGGGGCGGCTGCGCCACCAGTGGTGGATCCCCGCATCGACGAGATCGGAGAGTTGTCGCGTCGCATCGACGAGATGGTGGCCGCCATGCGCAGGTCGCAGACCGAATTGGCCGCGGCGTTGGACGAAGCCCAGACCGCCAATCGAGCGAGGGTCAATTTCCTGGCCTCCATGACGCACGAGCTTCGCACACCCCTGAACGGGGTGATCGGGCTGACGGAATATGTCTTGAAGACGGAACGGGACGCGGAGAGCCGCGAGGCGTTGGAGTTGTCGCGAGGGGCGGCGTTGGGTCTTCTGGAGACCATCAACGGCGTTCTGGAATTCGCCCGCCTGGAGAAAGGCGTGGTGGAACTGGTGCTCGACGAGGCCGACCTGGAGGCGGTGGTGGTGGAGCCGGTGAAGGTGCTGGCCTCGGTGGCCGCAAAAAAACGGATCGTCATCCAGATCGAGGTGGACCCGGCGTTGCCGCGCCTGGTACGGATCGATTCGGCGAGGCTTCGACAGATTCTGAACAACCTGGTCGGGAACGCCATCAAGTTCACCGAGCAAGGTTCGGTGCGAGTGAGGGTGGTCAAGCTGGGTGGCGTGGGCGGTGTCGTGAATGTGGGGTTCGAGGTCGTGGACACGGGGGTGGGGATTCCGGCCAACCGGCTCGACGCGATCTTCGAGCCGTTCGAGCAAGCCGACCCGGAGACGGCGATCAAGTTCGGCGGTACCGGACTCGGGCTCACCATCGCGGGTCGCATGGTGCGCGCCATGGGTGGAGCGATCAAGGTGGAAAGCCAGTTGGGACAGGGTAGCCGGTTCCGGTTCGAGCTGAGCCTGGATGTTGCCGATGCGAAATCCCTGGTGTCGCCGTTGACCACGAGACGCACCATCAACGTGCGGTTGCTCGCGGTGGACAACGGTGTGCGGGAAATGATGGAGCAGATTCTGTCACAGATGAACCTTCGATCCGAGGTCGTCGAACCGAAGCTGGCCAAGCGGTCGTACGGCTCGGGCCACCTTGTGGTGCTCGATTCCCAGGCACTGCTGGAAAACCACGAGTTGGCGTCGCTTCCACCGGCGGCGAACATCCTGGTGCTCGCCGATGCGGAACACGTTCGGGAGTTCCGCATCCATCTGATGGCCTACCGGTACGAGCTGGTGCCG
>JBDKGS010000288.1:0-5549 GCA_039798065.1 Fibrobacterota bacterium
CCCGCGACGTGGTGCGAACCGTGAACACCACCATGACCGGCGACATCGTCGTCACGCTACGCGGCGGCACCTACCCATTGGACAGTACGATCACCTTCGGTCCCGCCGATGGTGGCAAGAACGGCAATTACGTCCGCTACCAGGCCTACGCGGGCGAGCAGCCTCTCGTCAGTGGGGGCAAACCCATCAAGGGTTGGACGATCCACGACCAAGGCAAGAACATCTGGAAAGTCGAAGGCGTGACCTCGCGCTTCCGCCAACTCTACGTCAACAACACCAAGGCAATCCGGGCCCGGCTTCCCAATCTGGGAACCAACAACGCCCCGAACTTCTACCGCCTGACAAAAGTCGACACCACCGGCAAGGCATTGAACATCGCAACTTCGGTCGGGTCGAATTGGAAGAACCTGAACAAGGTCGAGATGCACCTCATGATCGCTTGGGCCGACGCGACACTGCGCCTCGCCTCCATGACGAATATGGGCAGCTACACCAAAGTGAAGATCCAGTCCACGGAAGAGAACATCCTCTTCAATCGCCCCTACCCCATGCTCGGCATCGCCTTTTCCAGCAATCCCCCCAAACAGCAGGCCTACTACCTCGAGAACGCCATGGAGTTCCTGGACGTTGCCGGCGAATGGTACTTGGACGAGTCGGCCAACACCCTCTATTACATGGCGCGCTCCGGCGAAGACATGTCCAAGGCCAACGTCGTGGTCCCTACGGTCGAGACCCTGGTCAAGGTAGCCGGAACGAGCACGTCGAACATGATCGGCTATCTCGCCATCCAGGGCATCTACTTCGCGCATACCACCTACATGCGTCCCAGCACGATGGGCTTCCTGAACTCCCAGGCCGGACAGTACAGCATCTCCTCCACCTTGTCCAACAAGCAGTATGTCGGCCGTCCTCCCGCCGGTGTCATGGTTTCCAACGCCCACCATGTGCGCTTCGAGCGCAACGTCCTCTCGCAGATGGCCGCGACAGGAATTGACTTCGTTTCGGGTACCCACGACAACGCGATCCTGGGCAACGTGCTCACCGACATCGGCATCAACGGCATCTCGATCGGCAAGTTCACCGCCGACTCCGCCACCGAATTCCACGTTCCCTACAACCCCTCCGACAAGCTCGAGATCAGCACCAACGACACCATCCGCAGCAACCTCGTCACCAACGTGACGACGGAATCCCAGGGTGGTGTCGGGATCGGGGCGGGCTACCCCCGGTATGTCGTGATCGAGCACAACGAGGTGTCGTACATGGGCTACACGGCGATCACCGTGGGCTTCGGATGGACAAAAACTGCTAACGCGATGACCAACAACCACATCAACTGGAACAAGATCCACCACGTGAACCAGATCTTGGCCGACGGCGGGAACATCTACACGCTGTCCAACCAAGGTACGGGCGGCCAGATCCATTACAACTACATGTACGACAACACGGCCTCCCAATGGGCCGACTATTGGATCCTTGGCATCTACCTGGACGAAGGCTCAAGCGGTTTCGACATCAGCCACAACGTGTCCAAGAACTCGCCGTCCAACATCGCTTGCAACAACTGCGGAGCCTACACGGAGTCCGACAACAAGGGAAGTCTCGCTTCCACGATCGCCAACGCAGGCATCGAGGCCCCCTACGCCGACATCAAGAACAACACGAAGCTCCCCCTCCCCGACTTCAGCGTGACGACCGGAATCGCGACAGGCGCCCGGAACGATGGGATTTCCCCGTTCCAGGCAAGATTGCACGGTGATCGTCTGATGTGTCAGATTCCGTCCGAATTCGCGAACGAGAACGCGACCCTCTCGGTGTACGGGTTGGACGGCGCGACCGTCGCCCGGTTCCGGCTTGGCGCGTCCGTGGACGGCATCCAATCCCTCGATTTTTCATCGGCACAGCGGGGTCGCTACTTCGCGGTTCTCCAGTCCGATGCGACCCGGTTCTCCGTTTCTTTCGACAAGTTTTGACGGGCTCGCCGGTCAACCGGTTTTGAAGACGACAAGAATTGTCAACTCCTGGCAATGCTGCAACAACGATCGATCGAAGAGGAAGGACAAAACATGTCGAATATCAAGAGCCCTGAAACCGGACGCTCGACCGCGAAAGTCATCGCGGGACTGGTTCTCCTGGCAACGACCGTCTCCTCCGGAGCGACCAACCAGTTCCGCGGCGTGAACTGGGCCGATCAGCGCGACAACTTCCAGTCGGGCGTCATCTACATCTCCGGATTGTCGTCGACCGACACCTACGCCTCCGCGTCGATCGTGGCCGATCGCATCGTGGGACAATTTATGACCAAGCTGGGATCCAATTCCGTGCGGCTCCCCATCAACGAGGCGACCGTCAACCAGTACTGGGGAACCTACACGGGAGCCATCGACATGGCGCTCACCAAAGGGCGCGTGGTCCTCTGCTACTGGGGCAAGGCCTCAGGCGCCAACCCTCCCGACATGAACGCCTGGTGGAGCATGTGGAGCACGGTCATGGCCAAGTACGGGAAGAACCCGAACTTCTACGTCGAGGTCTTCAACGAACCAAGCGGCTACAGCAAGGCCGAGCTGCTGAGCCTCTACGACCAGTGGTTGAAGAAATTCCCCGACTTCCCGCGCAAACGCATCATCCTCGATGGCACGGGGTTGGCCTGGGGCGTGCCCGACATCGGGTCCGACAAACGCTTCGACAGTTGCTTTTTGGCGGTCCACGACTACACGTTCTTCGCGGGCGCCGACATGACCACCGAAACGAAGTGGGCCAACCACATCAAGGGGTACGTGGGAGCCTACTCCGAACGGACGATCGCCACGGAATGGGGCGGGCCCATGAGCACGGGTTCCAAGAACGGAGTCACCTACCAACCCATGGACTACAGCAAGCCCGCGACCAATTTCTTCGAAGCCTACATCCGCGGGATCAGCCAGCAGCTGCGCGACTGGAAGATGGGCAGCTTCTACTGGCCCGGACTGCGGGACGGCGACTGGTACAGCATGACCACGCGCAGCGGAAGCGGCGCGAACATCGTGTTGACCGTCAGCAACCAATCCGGCTTGGCGCGCATGAAGTATTCCTGGACAGATACTGTCGTTTCATCGATCCATGCCTCGGGGCCCGATGCTCTCTTGTCGGGTCGCTCGAAGCTTTCATTCGATGGAACCCGGTTGCGGTTGGAATTCGCCTCGCAAACCACCGGATCGGGGGCGGTGAAACTGTTCGGGACCGATGGGCGAATGGTGAAATCGTTTCCCCTTCAGGTGACCGCAAGCGACAACGGTTCGCGAAGCTTCGATCTCTCCGGCATTTCGAACGGACTGTATCTGGCCGATCTGGAGATCGATGGGCGTTCCTGGGGTCCTTCGAGAATCCTCCTGAATCGTTAAGGCAAGACTCGCTCTCCAAGAGAGCTCCAATGGCACGCATAACCCGCAACTGCGGAGGCGAAGCCAGCTTGAATCTTCAAGACGCGCAAATCCACCTCCGAGGAAAGCAGCAAAATGTCCCGGAACATCCTCAGTGCAATTTTTGTCAGCTCGATCCCCTTCGCGGCCACTCCGGCGGCGGCCAAGTCGTTCATCGACTACTTCCTGCCAACCCCCATCATCACTCCCCTCACCTCCAACGCCTGGGGCTGCACGGCAACTGGTGCCACCCCGGCCAATTGCACCCAAGGTTCGGGTGTGCTCCCCCGCGATACGGCGAATGGAATCGAAAGCCCCAAGATTCCCCCCGCCAACTATTACTGGGATGGCAACATCGTGAAGGCGAACGGCAAATTTCACCTGTTCGCGACCCGCTGGGCCGGTTCCAATGGATTCAATCCCGGATGGTTGGGCTCCGACCCCATCCACGCAGTCGGTGGGACCAATCCACTGGGGCCGTATGTCGACAAGGGTTTTGCGTACAGTCATTCCGGCTTCGGAAGCACTCCGCACAAGGGCCACAACCTTCAGGTCCTTGCCTTGCTGGACGGAACCTACGCCATGGTGGTCAGCGAAGTCGTGCCCTGGACGATCTTCACTTCCGCCTCAGTTGACGGCCCTTGGAAGCCGTGCCCCAGCGCCCCCGGACCTGGGTTGAGTGTTCCGTCCACCGGATTCGGAGGAAACAACAGCTACGCTTCGAACGTCAGCATCGTGGTACGTCCCGACGGCAATTTCCAGTCCATCCAGCGACACGGCCTGATCGCCTTGAGCACCACCGGTGTGTGCGGGCCCTACAAGGCCCAACAACCCACCAACACTTACCCCGCCGAAATGGCTGTCCCCGCCGCCAGCAAAGCGAGCATCTTCCCCAACCGGCAGAAGCATCTCGATCCGCTCGCTCCCTCGAGGGTCGAGGCGACCTATGTCGTGGCCGAGGACCCGGTCATATGGCACAGCGGCGGGCTCTACCACGTGATGTACGGCTATCCGGGCGACAGGGTCGGATACCATCTCACGTCGGTCGACGGCATTCGCAACTGGACCGACCGGGGGCTCGCCTACGGGCCGAGGAATGCGCAGAAGATTTTCCGTTACACAGATGGCACCATCAACCACTGGTACAAAATGGAGAGGTCCAGTATCCTCATCCAGAACGGCCTCATCACGCACGTGACCTTCGCCGTGAGCGACGTGAACAAGGACAACCAGATTCCAGGGGGCTCCAACCACGGCAGCAAGATCATCGTCATTCCCTTCGACGGTGTCGCGTTCGACAAGGACTACGGCGTGCCATCCGCGGGTGTTCTGGATGGCGTGCGGACTCGGGTTTCCCGCCAATCCATCGTGGCCCGAAATGGCTCGTTCGCGATGGAGTATACCGGTTACGCGCCGGGCATGGCGGATTTCGAGGTGGTCTCCCTGCAAGGACAGAAATTGGCGCGTCGAAGCGTGTCGATCTCGGAATCCTCGGGCTCCTTCGTGTGGAGCGAACTCTCGTCGTTGCCACGCGGGGTGTATTTCGTGCGGGTGAAATCCGAAAACCGTAACCTGGAAGGCGGCACTTTCATCAAACCCTGAATCGCTCCCAATGAAGGGTGGGTGTAGATGGGAGGAAAGTGGCGTTCAAACATTTGCAACAGATTCGTTCCCGGGTGCGTAATTCAGCGAACGGAGGGCCGTTGAAGCGGTACTATATGCGGTGTGAGTGATGACGTCGACACCCTGGACTATCGTGATCTTCTGCAGCGTGCCTACGATTTGCGTAAGGCCGACAATCCGCTGTACTCCTACCGCCTGATGGCCGGGAAGCTGGTCCTCAACGTCAGTCATCTCTACCGGATCCTGCACAAGGATCTGCATCTGACGCTCGACAAGGTTCCCGCCGCCTGCGATCTCCTGAAACTCCAGGGACGCGATGCGGAGCACTTCGAGCTTTTGGTGCAATATGGCCGGGCACGTTCCGAACGGACACGCACCACCCTGTTGGGAAAAATCCTGGATCTTCGCGAACCCAAACGTCGCGCGGTCGCACATGCCCAATTCAAGGCGCTTTCCCGTTGGCAGGCACCGGTGGTTCGCGCTCTCGCCTTGTCCGGCCAGACGGATCCTGTCAAGATCGGAAAA
>JBDKGS010000289.1:0-5508 GCA_039798065.1 Fibrobacterota bacterium
CGACCAACCCGCTCGCTTGATCCTGGTCGCCGGAAAGCCTCTGAAGGAGCCCATCGCCCAGTACGGCCCCTTCGTCATGAACACCCAGGACGAAATCGAACAGACGCTGCGCGACTACCGCGACGGCATGTTCGAAGCCAACGCGGTGCGCAGGGACTGAGTCAGGAATTGTCGCCTAGCGATACTCGACCAAGGTCTCGACCGGGAAGCGGACCTTGGGCAGAGTCGCGTACTTGTCGTCGACCGAACGGTAACCCAACGCGCAAGCGGCCACCGAGCCCAAGCCCTGCGCCTCCAAACCAAGGATTTCGTCGACCTTCGCGGGCACCATGCCCTCGATCGGGCAGGCGTCCACGCCCATGACCGCAGCCGCAAGCATGAGGGTCCCGAAAGCGATGTAAGACTGGCGCGTGGCCCATTCGTTGACCTCGGCCGAGCGAGGACCGTTCACGATGTCGCCCATCATGTACTTCTTGTAGCCGGCCAAGCTCTCCAAGGCGGCACCGCGAACCTCGGCGGTGCGAGCTAGGAACTTGTCCACCCACTCCTCCCCCATGTCCTTCCGGATGGCCAGGATCACATAGTGGGAACAATCGGTCACCTGGGCCTGGTTCCAACTCACGGCCTTGATCTGATCACGGATTTTTGGGTCGGTGAGGACGATGAACTTGTACGGCTGCAACCCGTAGCTGGAGGGCGATTGAACCAGCGAGGCTTCCAGAGCTTTCCAGACGTCGGACGGAATGCGCTTGGAGGAATCGAACTTCTTGGTGGCGTAACGCCAAGCGAGTGACTCCTGCAATTGTTTCGGGTCGAGTACGGACATTTGTTCCTCTGTGAAGTCGGCTGAATGAAGAAATGGCTCCAATCTCAGCGCTGAGATATACACGATTCCGCTTCGGCAAGCAACAACGAGATTCGCGTCTCAGATGTGCGCGATCAACTTGTCGATCTCGGTTTCGGTGTTGTAGAAATGTGGCGAGAGGCGCAGACAGACCCGCCCCTCCAGGTCTTCGCGGAAGGAGAGCGCGAACCCGTTCGCTTCCAGCGATTTGCCTAGACCTTGGACATCGCCGGATGGAGGCAGGAACGAGATGATACCCGTTCCCATCTGTCCCGGCACCCCGTTCACTTCGCAGCCTTTTTCAAGAAGCCCGGCTTCCAGTCGAGCTCGCAAAGCCGAAATGCGTTCGGAGATCCGATCGATTCCCACCTCGAGGAGCAATTCCAAAGCGGCGTGCAGACCGCACAGCCCGGCTGGGTTGAGGCTGCCGGGTTCGTAGCGGCGTGCCGTATCTTGAAGACAATATCCGTCCCCAGCTGCGCGAGTGGATTTCCAACCGTGCAAAACCGGCGTCAATCGGTCGAAACATTCTTTGCGAACGTGGAGGATTCCGATCCCCTGCGGGCCAAGCAGCCACTTGTGGGCGTCGGCGACGAGAAAATCGACTTCCTTCACCGAGACGCGATTGGCACCAAGCGATTGGATCGCGTCCAAGCAGAAGAGGATTCCCCTGGAGTGCAGAAATTGTCCAATAGCGGTTTCGTCCAAGGGTGTGCCCACGCCGTAGTGGGCGGAAGAAAGCGACACCAACCTGGTCGATGCATCCAGGAGCGGCTCCAGATCGGCGACGCCAATCGATCCGTCCTTGCTTCGTTTGACGAACCGAATTTCCACACCGCGTTGGCGCAAGGCCAACCAGGGATGCAGGTTGGCGGGAAAATCGCGATCGGCGATCACCACGGAATCGCCGGCTTGCCATGGCAGCCCCTGTGCGACCATCGAGAGGCCGGCGGACGTGGACGGCACGAAGGCGATCTCTTCCGGACTCCCCGAAAGCAGCTGGGCGGACAATTTCCGACAGCCCGATTCGGCGGGAGCGAAGAGGCGTTCGAATTGCCCTTCCCTGCTGGCGCGCCTGCCAAAATCCGTCATAGCCTGTTCGACGCGAGCCGGTAGCGGGCAGACCGCCGCATGCGCGAAGAAGCCGAACGATTCTACCACCGGGAATTCCTTGCACCGCTCGGATTCGGAACCGAGGATGCGCTCCAGGAAGTCGCTCAACGCCCGTTCCAGGAATCGCGGTACCAGGACATGGTCCGCTGCAGGGCATCGGTCATGGACAACTGCGGCTGCCAACCAAGCAAGCGGCCCGCCTTCGAGATATCGAGACTTTTGATCACCGGAGTGATGCGAATGGGTCCCCGGAAAACGGGTTCACGCACCTTGCCGTCATAAGCCAAGGATGCAAGACGAGTGATTTCGCGAGTGGTGGTGGGCTTTCCGCTACCGATATTGAACGCCTCGCCGTGCACTCCAGGCTGATCAAGCTTTTCTCCAAGAGCCAGATACGCCCGCGACATGTCGGATACATGCAGGAAGTCCAGGCAAGAAGACCCGTCGTCACGGTCACCAAAATCGTATTCCACGCCTTTGACCAGATTCTGTGCAGCGCGCGGAACGATCCGCGTGAAGTTGGTATCGCCTTCACCGAAGGTGTTCATGAATCGGCAGACCGCGGCGCGAGTCCCGAACACACGAGCGTAGGTACGCACCATTTCGTCGGCGGCAACCTTGGATGGAGCGTAGGTGTTCAACGCGGGCAGCGGAGGATGCGTTTCCCCAATCGCCTGGTTGGTGCTGGTCGCTCCGTAATACGCGCCCGACGATGCGAAGACGAGCCCTCGCTTGTTTCCCGTGGCGCGGATCGCCTCCAGGACAGCCATGGTTCCCGTGGCATTGATGGAAAACGTCTCCATCGGGATCTGATTCGAAACCGGAACGATCGGCTGGGCAGCCAGATGGAAGACGGTATCGACATCGAACCGTTCCAGGAGTTGCCGCAACAGCCCTTCGTCCCGAATATCCCCCTCGACTCGATCGATTTTCGAGAGATCTCCAGTATGAGCCAAGTAGGACGAAAGCGGATACCACCTGTCGAGTCCGATCACCGACGCACCATGGGACAGCAGGAGCGAGCACAGATGCGAACCGCCGAATCCTGCCGCACCAGTGACCAGACAAGTGCGGCCGCTCCAATGCGAGTCCATCTATGCCTCCTGCAAGCCTTGGTAGAAGGTTCGGTAAGCTTTGATAGTCCGTCGGAGCCCTTCCTTGAATTCGATTTCGGGGATGAAACCTGTGGCCAAGGTGATCTTGTTGCCGTCCAAATGTTGATTTTTGATGGTGACGACCTTCGTCTCGGATTCGCGCACCTTCACCACAATCCCATTGTGCACGATCTGGTCGGCCCTCTGGGGATCCGATTCCCTGACAATTTCTGCCGCAGCCAGAACCAGCGTGCGCAGCAAGTGCGGAGTGGTCGTGTATTCGGCCGCGCGCAGGTTGAAGACGTCTCCCCGGCACGCCGGGTGCATGGACAAGAGAAGGATCGCGCGTACCGCATCGTCGATGTACAAATAGTCGCGGCGGTGGTCGATCGCATCGAAATAGAGTTCTGGCCCGACCGGATCCTTCCCGGCAAACAGATTCCGCATCGCTTTGGGGATCAAGCGATAACCCGTGTTGAAATCGCCAGGCCCGAACAGATTGCACATGCGAAGCACCACGGTGGGCAATCCGAACACTTCACTGTAGGTCTTGCCCAAAACATCGGCGGCCAGTTTAGCCGCATCGTACACCCCGATTCCACGCAAGGGAGTGCTGTCCTCCTGGTAGGCGTGTCCATCCATCTCGCCGTACACCTTGTCGGTCGACGACAGGAAAACCACGTCGGGCTTGAACGGTGCGGTTCGCGCCGATTCCATTACGTTCACCCATCCGAGCGTATTGGCGAGCACCGTGTCGTACGGGCTCTCGACCGCTTTTTCGATCACGGTCGCGTAGGCGGCGAAATTGAAGATGAATCGGAACTTGCCTTGGTGAATGACTCGTTTCACCGTTTCGAAATCGGAAAGATTTCCTTCGACGATTTCGATCTTTTCGCGAAGATTGTGGTAGTTGATCAACGACTCGACAGATTCCGACGTACGAAGGTCGAACACGGTGACCTTCGCACCGAGCTTGATCAACTTCTTCGCGACATTGCTGCCCACGAACCCAAACCCGCCCGTGATCAACACGGAGGAACCGTTGAAGAACTCCTTGAATGTTCCGAATGGATCGAATTCAGTCAATTCTGCGGACATAACAGACCTTTGGGTGAAATCTTCAGACAGGATATGGTTTGTTTGCGGGCACAAGGATCGGAGCTGATGTAATCCCAGCTTTGAGGTTGCAGATTAAAAGCTAGCCTCATTTTCAACCGTTTTACCTCCATGGAATTATTCGCCTCCCTTCACTAGCTTGCCAACCATCCATGAGCCCGAAACTACCCAAAACAGCCGCAAAAAAGCCCAAGGGGGAGCACCCCTCTACCACCCGCGACCAGAATCCGCCCCTGAAAGAGACTACCTGGTCCGGTAAGCGCCTACCAGCCACCTTCGAGTGGGACTTCCCGGCACGCCTGCTCCCCACACGCCGCGACCAGGTTTCGGAACGGTGGAGCGACCGCATGGACATCGCCCTGGTGGACGCCATCCGCGCAAGCTACGCGCAACCCGGACCTGGCGCGCCCACAGAACCCATGCTCCACGCACAGCGCGAGTACCACGACGCCTACGGACAATTCCTGTCGCACAATATCGCCGCCAACTCCATCAAGGTTTCGTGCGGTCGGGGTTGCAGCCGGTGCTGCCATCATTTCGTGACGTCGGTCCATGCGCTGGAAGTACTCAGCTTCTACGAGAACATCCGCAAGCGCGACGACATGGAAGAGCTCATCCAATCCTGCGAAAAGCGCGTGGCCGACTACGACGCATGGAAGGAATTCTGCGAAGAGACCTATCCCGAGCGCACTCCCGCCGAACGCGACGATCTGGCTCTGGAGCACTACTACGACGAGCGTCTTCCGTGTCCGTTCCTGGATCCGGAAGGTGCTTGCGGAGCCTATCCCGACCGTCCCATGACCTGCCGCATGTACATCGCGAGCTCGCCTCCCGAGTTCTGCGAGGCAGAAAATGTCACCGACGACCGTGCCGACGTCTTCACCATCCCCGCCGACGAAAGCATCGCGGCGCGACTGGAACGACTCGATCGCGCGGTCGACTACTGGGGGCATTCGCCCGACCTCTACCGCTCGCTGGTGAAGCTCCACGAATGGCGTCGCCGCTGGACACCGGGCGTCTAGCCTGAACCGCGGCTAGACGGAATCCGTCAAGTCACCGATTCTTGACGGCCCGCAATCGCTCGCGCAGCCTCGATACCATTTCGTTGCGTCCCACCGCCACCACCACTCGATTGAGCCAGCCCGGGACGCAAACAGGGCTCTTGCCCAGTCGCTCCCAACTGTAGCGAACCACCGCCTGCGGCGTCGACCACAATATTTTGGGGACCGAATCGCGATTCCATTGCGCGTATTCCGGCGTGTCGTGGAATTCCGTGCGCGTGTAACCGGGGCACAATGCCTGGACCGCGACTCCTGCCGATTTGAGTTCCTTGCCCAGCGA
>JBDKGS010000290.1:0-5490 GCA_039798065.1 Fibrobacterota bacterium
GCATGAGTTGGTCGTGGAAGAGCCGGGCTTGGACGTCGTTTCTGGTTTTGTTGAAGGAGACCAGATTCCGGAAATACTCCAGCGAATCTCCGGCAAGACCGAAGATTCCCGCCATGCGGTCGACCAGATCGTCGCCGAGGTGGAGCTTCTTCTGGAACAACCGAGTCAGGTAGCTCGAATCCATCCCCACCTTGTTCCCGATGAAACGGTACGAGAAATAGGCGTGCGATTGCCGCCTCTCCTCGTAGGCATCCTTCAGGTAGTCCCGGTATTCCAGGTAGGTGAAGAGATCGGGCATCGGTTCCTCGGTGCTGGCTCGGTCAATGTTACCAACTGGAGGATCTATCGGAGTGGCAGGGATTCCTCAAAGGGGCGTATGATCGCTGAAACGCCTTTCAGCGGTTATGCAAAGGGGGGTGGATAACGTTCCACGCAAGATCGCTTCTGTCGCGGTTTCGATCGAGCTCGGTTTCCAGCAGCGCCGACCAGCCGATTTCTGTCAAAAGACTCTTCCATCGCGCCAGGACGCCAGGCTGAACATCGCACTTCCAATGGACCTCGCGCAGGCCGCAGAAGTACTGCCAGTAGATGTTCTCCTCGAACCGCGAGATGGTGTCCTCCTCGCTCGAATCCGGACCGCCCGAGAGGATCAGCAATCCGAGTACCAGGCGCAGATTCCGCGAAGGCCATTTGGAGCGGAGTGGGAGATTGGTGGCGATCAGGGCCATCAACTCCTCCCAGGCGATGGAGTCGGCCAAGACGACCAGTCGATGCCTTGGATCGCAGATCCCCATCAATTGCCAAGGAGCGAAACCCCCGTCGGAGGATCGGCCGGGGGGTGTCGTCGACCGAGATTCGTCCTGGTCGACAAGAATCGTACGCGAGCTCTGCTTCAAACCGAATTCCGCCATTTCAGCTTCGAATCTCCCGCGCTTTTGCCGGGCAGTTCACCTTTGGGCAAAGCGGTCCAGGCGCCCTCGCCGCTTCGCGGCGGTGGTGCAAAATCGACAGGAGTTGTCCAGATTGTTCATCCCAGTTTTGGTCATCCATTGGAATCCTTGCATGCATCCACTCCTTGCAGGAGTTCGTTCACCGGCGAGCTTCCGGGCAATTCACCCAAATCCGCTTTGGCTGTTTTCGATTCTTGGCTTCAGGTTTCTGGAATGCAGCTGTGGTTGTCCTAGCAGGATAGGTGAGGAAACCATTCGGGTGGAGGATGATCACCACGAAAAGCCTTGTCAACTTGACAACAGGTCCATATCCTCTACTGCCACATTGTTGTTTTGCCAAAACAGGAGCAGGAGAAGAGAGCCTACAAAGCTCCCGCGATTGCGAAGTTCTATCGACAATGGTCCCAGGATCCCTGGGTACGAAACATGAGTGTGGGGAGTAATTCCATGAGTTCAAGGCTTTCCAAACTCCTTTTCCTGGTGGGATTGTCGATCGTATCGCGAATCCAAGCCGACAATCCGGTGATCACGCACAGGCAGTTGGCCGATCCCAACGCCTTCGTCTTCAACAACCGCATCTACGCCATGTGCTCCAATGACGATGACAACGGTTCGGGGTACGACATGAAGAGCGCCGTCGTGATTTCGACCAACGATCTTGTGAACTGGACCGACCACGGCGACGTGTTCCGGACCACGCGCGATGCCAAATGGGCAGCCGGTTCGTACGCACCCACAGCGGTGGCGGCCAAAGGCAAGGTCTACATGTATTTCCCCAACATCGCTTCGGGAGTCGGGGTGTTGATCGCCGACAAACCGGAGGGGCCATACAAGGATCCGCTCGGCAAGGCCTTGGTCAGCGGCAGCACGTATTGCCCCATGGCTTGGTGCTTCGATCCGGTGATCTTCGTGGACAACGATGCCGCCGCATCCGCCTACCTGATCTGGGGTGGCGGGACACCGTACGGATCCAACTTTCGCGGGATCGCCCTGAACGCCGATATGATCTCGGTGAAGGGCTCCTTGACCACGCCGAACACTCCCAATTCCTTCGAGGGCCCCTTCGTCCACAAGTACAAGGGCAACTACTACCTGCACTATCCGGTGGAGGGCAGTTCGAACATCGAGTACGCGATGAGCAGTACCAGTCCCATTTCCGGTTACACACGCAAAGGCGTCTTGCTCCCGAATCCCACGCTGAACGGAAAGAACATCAACGGGAACAACAACAGTCACGAGTCCGTGTTCGAGTACAAAGGCAACTGGTACATGATGTACCACGACCGTCGGCTGTCCACCAGCAGCACCTACAAGCGCGACGTATCCATCGACAAGGTGGAGTACAACGCCGATGGCACCATGAAGCAAGTCGTGGTCACCGCCGGCATGGCGCAAATGGGCAACTTCAATCCCTACGACTCGATTCCGGCTGCCACCATGTCCAAGCAAAGCGGCATCAAGGCCACCTTCAACGCCAACACTTGGGCGAACTACCTGGTACCCCAAAATTCGGGCTCGTGGATCCGCATCAGCGGGGTGGATTTTGGTACCGCCGGTGCCTCGAAATTCATGGTGAATGCGGGAACCGCCGCATCTGGAGTGAGCGTGGAAGTCCGTACGGGATCGGAAACCGGCGCTCTTGCCGGCACCTGTGCAATTGCGAAAACCAGCTCCACCACAACCTTTGCCACCTCATCGTGCTCCGTCACGGGTCTGACGGGTGTCAAGGATGTGTACTTGAAGTTCGTTGGGACCACGGCGAATGCGAACTTCGCTTGGTATCGCTTCACAACGACGTCTCCGATCCGCGATCGTGAGTCGATCCAAAAGCAAGCGACCCGATTGGAGTACGCGATCTACGATGTTTCGGGGAACCTGCTGCGTCGCTTCCACACGGAAAGCTCGATGAAACCCTCGGAAGTCTGGCGCTTGAACAGCCAATCCCTTCCGGTTGGCACGTACCTGCTCATGTCGAAGTCCAGCCAAGGTGTCGTTTCCCGAACTTTCATCCGGACGGCCAACCCTGGCTGATCACGAGCAATGTCTTAGGCGGCACCGCCGGAACGGACGGCGTCGATACTAGAATGGAACCCATGCGACCGGTTTTCGAATACCTGGATTATCGAGACATCCTCAAGGAAGCGTACGAAGTTCGCAAGATCGAATCGCCGCTTTTCTCCTACCGCATGCTCGCCGAATACCTCGGTTTGGATACGAGCAACGTGTTTCGCATCCTCCAGGGAGATGCCCATCTGCCCGCTCGCTGCCAGTCGCGCGCAATAGAATTCCTCGAGCTTTCGGGACGGGGTGCGGAATATTTCCTCATGCTGATCGCCTACGCTCGCGAGCGCAACAGCAAGTCCCGCAAGGAGCTTCTGGAGAAGGCCATGGCCCTTCGCGACGTGGCGCGACGGAAACTGGTCGACCAGGAATTGACATACTACCGCGATTGGTGGGTGGTCGCGATCCGGTCGTTGGTGGAGGTCGTCGATGGCAAGGTCAGGGCTTCCGAACTCGCGGAACGTCTGAGTCCGAGCGTATCCGAGGCCGAAGTGGCGCGTTCGCTCGAGCTTCTGCTCGAACTGGGACTGGTGAAAAAGGCCAGTTCCGGAAGATTGGTCCTGTCGGATGCGCACCTTACCGCGGGGGGCGAGCAGAAAACAGAAGCGGTACGGCACTTTCAGAAGCAGATTCTGTCCTTGGCTTCCGAATCACTCGAACGCTTCCCGAAGGACCAGCGGGACATCTCGACGATCACCTTCGCGGTGGATCGCGTCGCGTTCCTGGAAATTCGGGAAATGCTGCGCGAATGCAGGCGTCAGATCCAGAAGCGGATCGAGGAATCGAAGTCGCCGGATCGCGTCCTTCAGCTTGCCATGGCCCTGTTTCCGTTGTCCCCTGCGAAAGGGGAGTCGCAATGAGGGGCCACGCCCTCCTGGGCACGGTCCTGCTGTTCGCGATCGGCTGCGAGAACGAGCGGATCGCCGGGAACTCCTCCGAAACGGAAAACACCTTGGCGGCGAAGACGCTTTCCGTCGACTCGTTGCTCCCAGGCTGGAGCCGCCCCCAAAGAAGTCCCACCGTCGCGACCATCCGTCTCGACTCGACAAATTTTGACTTCTCCCAGGTCGATTCGGCCGGCGAGGAGGTCGCGGTTCAAAAGCTGGACAGCACTCCCATTCCCTTCGAGATGGTGTATTGGAACAAGGCCGCCGCGCTTGGGCGCATCGAAGTGCGCATCGACACCCAGATGCTGAAAACCGGATCGAAATTCCAGTTGCTGTGGCGGCAGAAAGCCGCGGTGCGCAGCAATCCCACCGCGACGTGGGCTGCCATCCCGGATAGTCAGAAATTGGCATTGAAGTCGGTGCTGGTGGACGACTTCGAGCGGGGCAGCCTTCGCAACCGCCTCCCCGATTCCGCCTACTGGTACGCGTCGTCGTCGGGGGATGCGACAAATTCCGCCGCGACTCTGGCTGCTGCCGGCGCGGGAAGAGCCGGAACGGCGTTGAGAATCGGCTATACCACCAAGGCCGCCGGGGCCTACGCGCAGATCGGTACCACCTTGGGCGCCACAGGTGGGACGGCGAAGACCTATGGTCTTTGTTCGCTCGATTCCTTGGTGGTCTCGGTACGGGGGAGCGGAGCGCTTTCCATCGCCTTCGACTATCTGGTGCCATCGACGGATCACAAGGCTTGGACCCACCTGACCCTGGATACCGCCTGGCGTCGAGTCCGGATCCGCCCCCAGGATCTGGACGCCGCCGATGGCGTGGGCGGCAACGTCGGCTGGGACAATGTCTGCAATCGCGTGACCAACCTGTCGTTTATTGTCAGTGGTGGCACCCAGCTGTGGATCGACGATATCCGGTTCCACGGAGTCAATCGGGACGATCTGAAACGCTGAGGTTCGGATCGGTGAGATTCTGGTTTGCATGAACCGGAACGCAATGCCATAATCCAGCCATGCGTCCGCGTTCGTTGCGAACAAAAACCATCCTGACCGTCGCCGTGGTGACGGGAATCCTGCTGGGTTTCCTTGTCCTGAACCTCGTCGTGTCGTTGGCCCCCAGCTATCGTGCGTTGGATCGCCGATTCGCCGCCCACGAGTCGCGTCGCGTCGAACAGTTCTTCCAGTTGCGCTTGGATCAATTGAGACGTTCAGCTCGCGACTGGGCCGTCTGGGACGCCATGGCCGAATGGGTCCGGGATCGGAATCCCCGCTTTTCCAAGCAGAATCTCGACGTATCCAACCTCCGCAACGCCGGGTTCAGGTACTTGGCGATCTACGATCAAAAGGGCGACCTGATCCAGGCCATCCGGGACACGGCGGTTCCAGCGGAAATCGAGCAATGGGGTGCGCGTGAAGTGCAGGTCTGGGCGGCGCGAACCGATTCCGTCGGCTCTTCAGGCATGGCCATCCAATCTGGTGGCATTTGGGAGCTGGCCACCGAACCGATCCGATCCGGCTCCAACCAGAACGAAAAATCCAGCGGCATGCTGGTCGTCGCCGCGGTCGTCGATTCGACAAATCTTGGCG
>JBDKGS010000291.1:0-5488 GCA_039798065.1 Fibrobacterota bacterium
GGTCATGGTCGAAGCCGACAAGGCGGTTTCGGTGAGCCTCCACGAACCCGACGGAAAATGGCTGTTGACCTTGTGGGAAGGCAAACTGCCCATCGGGACGGTTCTTTCCGTGGGCAGCGAACTTCCCCCGGGGCTCTACCTGTTGCGGATCCGCTCCGGCGGTGTCCAACGATTGGAACGCATCACCTTGATGTGATCCGCGGGTTGCCGGGTGTGGATCCCCGGACCACTACCGACCCCGCATGCCGCG
This sequence comes from Fibrobacterota bacterium, assembly GCA_039798065.1. Taxonomy (GTDB): domain Bacteria; phylum Fibrobacterota; class Fibrobacteria; order UBA5070; family UBA5070; genus UBA5070. Next base: position 251 of record JBDKGS010000291.1, read on the forward strand.
AAATCCGGACTGGTCCACGCCGGTCCTTCCGCCACGACAGAATTTGAAGCAGCATGGATCTCGACATCGAAGCGGTGTCGAACCGGTAGCTTGTCAGATCTTGTCGCAACGCTTCACCCGAATCGTCGAATCCCGCGATGGCGATCCCGCCGGGAAGCGAAAGCCCTTTGCGCGACAACCATTCCTTGGCGATCAATGCCGCTCGGTCGTTGCAAGCGACCCACACGTCGGGCCGCCACGCGAGCGCCTCTTCCAGCGACGCCGACCAGGCACGAGCAAGGCGGCTCAACCCGAGTTGTTCGGCGGCCTTCGCCACCACGGTCCGCGACCGACCGTCGGTGAGGTCGTCGATCTTTCGGGGGGAGATGATGTCCCAAAGGTCGGGGTCGCTCCACGCCGGCGCGAGGAAGTCCCATTCCGACAAGGCTTCGATTCCGAAGCTCGCGCATTCCACTCCCGCCGCGTCGAGTCGTTCCGTCATCCCCTCTTCGCGGGAACGCGACCAGCTCGCTTTGCCGAACGGCGAAATCCACGCCACGCGGCGGTATCCGCACTGAGACAGATATTGTCCCATGTCCTGGCCGGCACGCTTGGAGTGGGCCACTTCGTGCACGAAAAGGCGCGGGTGGTCGGCGGTACCCGGTGCTTCGCGGCCGTCGAGACCTTCCATCCAGGTGCAGACGGGAAGTCGAGTCAAGGCCGTCTGGTGGAGCAGTTCCTGCACGTCCAGGATGTGCCAGGTCGAAACGACGAGGCCCAGCGTGCCCGGAGGCACGGCGATGGCACCCGAGCGCCAAGGGAATCGGGAGGTTTCCAATCCATTGCGCGAGGCTTCCAACGAGATATCGCGCCAGAATTCGACTTCGCGATCGGAATCCATGCGAAGCGCGCCGCTGTCGTCGGAGGCTCCCACCAGCAGGATCCGGTGCTTCGCGTGGGCGGATTTTGTCGTGCGAGGACGCGGAACCATCCACGAGCGCCCCGATTTTTCCAGGACTCCCGCGGTCACCAACGAATCGAGGATGCGCCCGACCGTTTGAGGGTGACGATCCCATTCGTGCGCAAGAGTCTTCGCCGAGGGTAGAGCCGAACCCGTGGCATAGACGCCGCCGCGAATCCGTTCCCGCAAGGTGTGGGCGAGTTCGGAGGGAGACTGACGGATCTTGTCGGCTTGTTCGGCCGCGACCGGAAGTCCCCCCGATGGCCAGGATCCGGATCCGCGTCGGGTCTCGATGATCCCCTCTTGTCGGAGTTCACCCATCAAGGAAACCACATCGCGGCTGGAGATCTGCAAGGCTTGGCTGATCTCGCGCACAGGCGGAATGCGCTGCTGGGGATAGGTTTTCAGCCAACGCAGCAGGTGTGCTCGGAGATCGTCGGATGGCCGGGAGGTGGTGAAAGCGGAAAACGAAAGGCGTTGCATCGAGTTGAATGATGCAATGCCGGAGGTGGGTTGGAGACGAAATTTTCCTGCACAAGTGGATTGGATCACCGCCGCCAGAGGTGGTGGCAGGTTTGCGTACAGGAGGAGAAATCATGAAAACAGTTCGGTTCTTATTGGCTTCGATCGTTCTGATCGCATCGGCCTCGAATGCGGCGGGAACCAATTGCTCGGGTGCCGAGCTGTATTCCCTCGAGACGGTCCAGTACGGCCGTTGGGAAATCCGGATGATGGCCGGTGCCAAATCGGGGACGGTCTCGTCGTTCTTCACCTACTACAACAACTCCCACGAAGGTGGCACCGAACCTTGGCGGGAGATCGACATCGAAGTTCTGGGCAAGAATCCCAAAGGAATGCAATCGAACCTCATCACGGGAACTGCGAAGGTCCGGACAACCTCCGATTCATTCCACGTGGCCGAAGATCTGTCCCGATCCTTCCACACCTACACCCTGGAGTGGACGCCAGATTCTGTCGTATGGAAACTTGACGGAAAACGGATTCGCAAGAACGGCGCCGATTCGCAGGTGGTAGATCTCCGTTCCAAACCCCAATCGTACCGCATGAACCTGTGGGCGTCGGCATGGCCGGATTGGAGCGGTCCGTTCGACGTGAAGTCGCTTCCCGCCTGCCAGATGATCAATTGGATCAAGTTCTCGAAATACACACCGGGCAAAGGCCCAAAGGGGTCGAACTGGACGGAGAGCTGGGTCGACGATTTCGACACTTTCGACGACGTCCGGTGGGGGAAGGGCACTTGGGGCTTCGATGGGAATTTCGCGCAGTTCACACCGGCGAACCTGGACCTGCGAGACGGCATGGCCGTTTTGGCGCTCACGCGCAAAGGCGAAGAGGGCATCGGGTGCGGCTATTCGCGCGGGATGTACCCGGAGGATCCGATGGGACGCAAGGCGCCCAAGTGACCTGAAAACGCTCACCTGCGCCTCGGGAACGGGATCGCCGCTTCCGGGGTGATGCTGGTTGCCTCTAAGGTTGCGAGGGTCAGTTTCGCAAGGCCATTCGGCCGACCATTTCGTGGAGGCCGCCGTTGCGGAACAGATGCGCGTTGGGGTGAAGCAGGTGGTAGATCATCTGCCGCACCATTCCTTCCGTGTGGAACTCGAAGGCGTCGATCTGGTGCGCGTCGCACAACGAGCTGTTGTCGAAGGAAACGAGGTAGGGGCGGGATGCTCCCCGCTGGCGAAGCTCTTCCAGCACGATCGTGGCGACGTGGTCGTTCACCACCACCCAGCAGGGGATGTGCCGCGCCAGGGCGCCATCCACCATTGTGCGCAGAATCCGTCGGATCGCCACCTCGCCCGTCCGATCGTGTCCGGCGGCTTGGCGAAAGTGCCACGCGCTTTCGTAGCGTTCGTCAAGAAATGTCTGCAACGTGGCGTCGCCGTCCTTCAGTCCCTCGACAATTCCTGTCAAGCGCATCCGCGACCATTCGCTGGCGTGGAAAGGGGAGAAGAAGGCGATGTCGCGATGCCCCAGGGCCCGCAGGTGTCGGCCCACCGTGATTCCGGGAGCCGGACCGAAGGAAAGGTTGAATCCCACGGTGGAGGGGCGATGCGCACTCGGGGCGGGAAAGATGTCCATGGGATGTTCCCACCAGACGGAAATCGGCCGACGCAATCGCCACAGTCTTTCGAACAACCGATTTGGCTCCAGGACAAGCCAAGTGGAGGCGATCGTTCCGAGCAGGATTCCCGGCATGGTTTCCGGACGGAATTCGCGACCTTGCTGGTCCAGAAGACTTCCACCGTTCGCCCCCTCGAGCCACCCTGCCACCACGATGCGCAGATTCCGCTCGCGGCCTTCGCGGTGGACCGATTTCATGAAGTCGGTTTCGCGTTCGGTGTCCAGCAGAAGTTTGCCGTGGGAATCGCAGCGGCTCACCAGAAGCACTGTGCCATGGCGAGGTGGGGAGATCGGCTGGGCCGGGGCATGGAAGCGTCCGCGCCGTTCCAGGATGCCGGTTTCGACGAAGCCATCCAGAATCTGTCCGATTCGACTTGGCGAAACCCCGTAGATCTGGGATAGGGATTGTTGAGCGGGCAACTCGCGGTGCGGATGGTAGGCGCCGCAGCGCAGGTCCGACAGCAAACGCTCGCGGGCCTTGGCCACCAGGTCGACACGGCGATCGGCTGCCGCCGGCGCCTTGGGAATGGCCCCCCAGTAGCAGCCCTTGCGCGGCAGACTGTGGATTTCTCCACGGGCTTTCAGGATCTTCAAGGCCTTCTGGAGCGTCTGTGGGGAGCGATCGAACTGGCGTGCCATACCGCGTACGGACGGCAAAGCGGATCCGTCCGGTCCACGATGGCGCAGCAACTCTTGGATCATGGATTCCATCCATGGAATGATACAGATGATACAGATGTATTTCGAGGAAGAAGATTCGGTGACGCTCGGAAGTATGCCCGCCGGTAAGTTCGAGGAGACCAACTCGAACATCCCTTTCCCAGCGGAGTCTTCCTTTGATGAACCGGACACCCAATCTGCTCCTGACGTGCCTCTTCGCAGGGAACCTCTTCGCCCAGACCCTTCCCGATGGAAAACGTCTCAACGGCAACGGGCTGTTGGTGGGGGCCACCGCCGAAGTCGGTTCCGCCGACAAGGAAGGCCTCTTCAGCTGGACCGATGCAGCCAAGGTCAAGACCGTGATGGCTCGCGAATTCGGCTTGGTCCAGACCACTTCCTATCCGGCTTGGAGCACTTGGGGCGGATCGGGAATCAATTCGGTCACATTCAACATGACCGAGGCGAACCAGGTGATCAACTGGGCCGAAGGCAATGGACAAAAAACGGCGGTCCACCTCCTGGCTGGCTCCCCCACGTACTTTCCCGCTTGGCTCAACGGTGGCTCCTGGACAGCGCCACAATTGGACACGTTGTTGAACCGCTGGGTCACGTTCGCCATGACCTCCAACGGCAATGCCGCCAAGGTCGACTATTGGAACGTCGTGAACGAGGCGTTCATGTGGGACGGCAGCTATTGGGATTCGTCCTCCACCGCCAACACGTGTCCGTGGCAGAAAATGGGCTGGGAAGCCGACAAGTCCGGTTTGACGGGCTCGGCCGAGATCTACAACGAACACCCGGTCTACATCCGCCGCGCCTTCGAGATGGCTCGCAAGCACACCAAGGCGAAGCTCGAGCTGCGCGACTACGGCATCGAATTCTGGGACGGTTCGAAGAAGACGCGCGCCTTCTACCAGCTGGTGAAGCATTTGGTGAATTCGGGTGCACCCATCGATGCCGTGGGGTTCCAAGGGCACTTCCGTACCGACAAGAAGTACGACTGGACCAAGCTCCAGAATGCCGTCAAGCAATACCGCAGCCTGGGATTGGAGGTCTACATCACGGAGGTCGATTACGGCGATGCGGATCCGATCGCGGCGGCGACCACGGCCCACCGTACGGCAAGCTACGACACGACCCAAGCGCAGGAGCTTTACGCCTTCACCAAAGCGGCGACGGCGGGTGGCGTCAATTGGATTTGCATGTGGGGCGTGGCCGACAACACCAACCTCTACTGGCGCAAAGGGCAGAGCGCGCTCCTCTTCGACGAAGCGTACAACGCAAAAGGCTCGTACTATCGATTCCGTCAAGGCATCGTGGACGGAATTGCGACAGTTTCTGTCGGAGAGAAACCCGCCAAAAGTGTCGGGTTCGGCACGGTCGGCAAGGATGGTCGACTGCACGTTGGTGACATGGGTGATGGCGAGGTGGAACTTTTGGATTTGCGAGGGAATGTGCGCGCGAAGCTGGATATCCGAGGTGGGGTGGGAAGC
>JBDKGS010000292.1:0-5458 GCA_039798065.1 Fibrobacterota bacterium
TGCTGGGCGATCCCGCCATGATCCTCATTCCCGGCGGAATCCCCGTGTCCTTGAGTGGTTTGCCCGACACCATCGCCGCCATTTCCAGGATCCAATTGTTGGGCAAGGCGCCCAAAGCGGCGCAAATTCAAGCAAGACTCGATCTGAAGCCCATCAACGATTCGGCCCCCGTCGTGTTGAGAGGCCAGGTCACGCAGCGCTTCCACCCAACCCTCAAATCGATGGCGGTACAACAGGCTTCGGTGGTATCCGATTCGGTCAAAACCACCCTGGCCATTCCTGCCCGCGTTCCGTTCGGCGACAGCGCGACCCTCAGGGCCTACGCCTGGGACCCCGCATCCCGCAAGGATGGTGGACAAATTTTGGCGCCGCGATTGATTCGAGGCACCGCGCTCAGTGGAGGAATCGAATCCACCGGGCCCTCCATCACGCTTCGTCCTTGCGATTCGTCCTGGTCGGGCGGCGTTCCCTTCGTCGCCACCGCGCAGATCCAGCTGCCCTTCTGCTTGTCGGTCGACCTGTTCGATTCCTCGGGGATTTCCTCCGAGTCGGGTCCGGATGAAGGTGTCGTGTTCTCCGTTCCGGGCATCCGCGAACCGTGGCATCCCGATCTCAGCCAGGTTGTCGATTTCCGTCATGCGAGCGCGCAACTCGTGATCGACTCCACCCTCATGCCCGCCGGGAAGACCTACGCATTCGAGGTGCTGGCACGCGACCTGATGGGCAATCTCTCGCGAAGCCGTCTGCAGGTGCAGGTTCTGGCCTACACCGACTATTCGCTCTACGAAGTGTTCAACAGTCCCAATCCGGTTCGCGAAGGCGAGAACACCGCGTTCTACTTCAAGGTGGCCAGCGAGCCCGACACCAACGGCACGATCGATTCGAGGGTGCAGGCGTCCATCCGCATCCACACCGTTTCGGGCAAACTGGTGAAGGTGCTGCGCACCGAACTTTCCAAGGCCACCCAGCCACGCCCCAAGGCGGTCTGGGACCTGCGCGACGCGTTCGGAACACCGGTGGCCAACGGCATCTACCCCTACACCGTGGTGCTGCGGATTCCCAACGAGACGGGAACCAACAGCACCGAACTGGTCCGCAAGGGCGTGGTCGCCATTTCACGTTGAGCCATGTTCTTTGGTGTCCCGAGCGATGCCAAAGCGCTATTTTGGAGACCGATGCGATCCAGCTTTCTTTCCATTCTTGTGGCCGCGGTGGCGGCATTCGCTTCGCCGTATCGCATTCTGGTCGACCGGCCGGGCCAATGGGAGTTCGAATGGGTCGGTCGCGATTGGCGAACCTCGACGCATTCCGACGGTTCGACGATCCTATCGGTTCCCGGCGTGCCGAATTCCGACATCTCGGGGGATCTGGACGCGCCAAGGCTCCAAGGACTTCTGGCACTTCCCGCCCGGGGCGAGTGGAAGCTGGAAGTCGTGCAGGATTCGGGCAGTGTGCGCCAAGGCGCCTCATGGCACCGGGTACCAGGTAGACGAGCCGTCGCGGCGGTGGATCGCTCCGCTTGGACGGAACGTGTCGTCGACGGGATCCGACTTCTGCGCATGGATTATCCGTTGACGGAATCTGTCGCCGGGGGCGTGCGCGTGCGCCACAAGCTGCGTCTGAAGATCACCTGGACCGGTACGGCGAGCGTTCCGGCAGGTTCGCCGTGGGCCAGGGGCGTCGACAACCCCAACGGAATCCGCAAGTTGGACGCGGTCGCCCCGCGCAGGTTCGCCGCATCGAGGGCCAACGAGCTTGGCGGGGCCATGGTGGAAGTGAACGTGGCCACTACCGATCCATATTCCAGCTCCGTCGACGGAGTGGCGCGTCTGACCGGGGCCCAACTCATAGCCGCAGCGGGAGTCGCGCCGGGGGTCTCGTTTGCCAACATCGCGGTCTATTCCGGCATCTCGGACACGGCGACGATCGCGATTTCGGATTCGCTCGTGGCTCCGGGGCTCAAGCTGATTCCCATCGATCGCGTCGATCGAAACGGCGACAATCTGTTGGACGCCGACGACGAAGTTCGATTCTGGGCGCGAGGGCCGAACATCTGGAAGCGGAACGCCTTGAGCGCCAGCGGTTGGTCGTTCACCATCAATCCCTATACGCTCTCGCGCAAATATCTGGTCCGATTGGACGCGCCAAAGGCTTCGCCGGCCCTGGCGTCGCCTGTCGTGGTGAATTCGGCCACCAAGCACGAGACCGTGGGACAGCCGGTTTGGGTGGGGAAGCCGGACAAGCTGAAGGAGCTGGAAATCGGCAAGTCCACGATCACCGAGCCGAACATGGGCAAATCCTGGTACTGGGCCGCCAGCGAAGTGTCCGGGGATTGGGAGTTGCCAGCCGTCTCCATTTCCCTCCCCGGGAAAAAAGCCGATTCCGTCGTTGCGCATCTTGTTCCTGTCCAAAACAGCTGGTACGGAGCCAGCGCCGCCGATTTCGCGCTCTTTGGGCTCAAGGGCGAGGCCGTGGACTGGGCTGCTGTGGACGGATTCGACGGTACCTGGCGCGGTGTCCTGCCAAGCTCCGGGACTTCCAGCTTCCGATTGAACACGAACGGCTTCCGTTCCGCCGCGGCCGGACTCCAGGTGTGGTACGATCGCGACTTGACAAAATCCGTCAGCGCTTCGTTCCCGTCTCCGCAGACAGGATCCGTCTCCATCGCGGTACCCGAGGCCAATGAATGCTGGGTGCTCGAGGACGGATTCGCGACCCGTCGCTGCTCCGTCGTTTCGGGCCGTCTGCTGGACAGCGCGACCAGGGAAGACACCTGGTACGCATTCTTCCCCAAGGAAGCCTCGGGCGCGAAGGTCACCCTGTCCAAGTGGCTTCCAGCCTCGCAAAAACACGTCGTCCGCGATTTCTCGACCGCTCGCTCGGCGGATGTTTTGGTCGTGGTGCCCGCCGAGTTCGCCGACATCGCCGAAGAGTACGCCGTGCATCGCGAAGACAAATCCTTCCAGGTGCGGCCCATGAATGTCGCTATCGCCCGCACCGACGACATCTTCGCCTTGTGGTCGGGCGGCCAGATGGATCCCGTCGCCATCCGCGATTGCATCCGATGGGCGCATGTGAATTGGGGTGTCTCGCACGTGCTTCTCCTTGGCGGTGGGCACTTCGATCCGCGTCGGGTATCGGCCGAGGCTCCGGCCGTACGGATTCCGCATTGGGAAGAACATTCGGTCTCGACCGACGACCTGTACACCTTTCTCGAGCCCGGCAATCCAGCCACCGACGCCGACCTCCATACCCAAGCCGTGGCCGTGGGACGGATCCCGGCTTGGTCGACTGCCGAGGCGCGCGCCTGGCTCGACAAGCTCAAGGTCTTCGAGTCGCCGAGCAAGGCGGTATACGGACCTTGGAGGAACACCATCGTGCTCACGGCCGACGACGTCTGGCAGCTTCGCAAGCCCGACGAAATCCCGAACCATACCCTCCAATCGGAGGAAATCGGTGCATTGCTGAACGGCGTTCGCCCCTGGGTTCGCCAGGAAAAACTGTATCTGGCGAAGTACCCTTCGAATTCGCTTTTCCAGAAACCCGAAGCCGCCCGCGACCTGCAGACGCTCCTGAATCGCGGAGTGGTGGGAATGAACTACATGGGGCACGGTGGTCAGACAATTCTTGCCGACGAAGACCTGCTCGACAACGCCATGGTCGACCGCACGTTGGTGAACAAGGATCGGCCCTTCCTTTTCTATGCGGGCTCGTGCACGGTCGGCCGCAACGATCTTCCCGATTCCAAGGGGTTGTCCGAATTTTTGGTCGTGGCACCCAACAAGGGCGCGATGGCCGCGATCGCCGGCACTCGGCCATCTTATCCGGGAGGCAACGCGCGTCTGAGCGGCCAATTCTGGGCACAGGTGGCCGACACATCGAAGTTCGTCACCATCGGCGAAGCCTTGGTGCGTTCAAAAGCGATCAACGACGAGAACCTCGACGGGATCTACCACAACAGCGACATCTACAACATCCTGGGCGATCCAGCCATGGTGCTTTTGCCAGGTGGATTGCCGGTGTCGGTGGCCGGACTCCCCGATACGCTCTCGGCCTTGGCCAAGGTGGATGTCCATGGGCGTTCCACAGGCGCCAAGCAGATCCAGGTTCGTTTGGAGGTCACACCGGCTCTGGATTCGGCGGAGCCTTCTGCCGAATTCCAACCCATCCAGAAATTCCAATTGTCGCCCAAGCAGATCGTCTCGTTGCAGAGCACGGTCGCATCCGACACTTTTTCCACGACCATGCTTTTGCCTGCACGCATTCCTTTTGGCGACAGCGCCGTGCTGCGGGTCTACGCTTGGGATCCCGTAACCCGCAAAGATGGTGGATTGGCTTCCACTCCTCGGCTTCTGCGGGGGACCACCCGAGGCGGTGGATTCGAGACGAACGGCCCCTCCATTTCGGTGCGGCCTTGCGATTCGTCCTGGTCGGGCGGTGTGTCCTACGATGCCACCGCGCAAATCCATCTCCCGTTCTGTTTGTCGGTCGATCTGTTCGATTCGTCGGGCATATCCTCCGAAACCGGCCCCGACGAGGGGGTGGTGTTTTCCGTTCCCGGCATCCGCGAACCCTGGCACCCCGATCTTCGGCAGGATGTCGATTTCCGTCATGCCAGCGCCCAGCTGGTGATCGACTCCTCCCTGATGCCTGCCGGAAAAACCTATCCCTTCGAGGTGCTCGCCCGCGACCTGATGGGCAACCTTTCCCGCAGCCGCCTGCAGGTGCAGGTGTTGGCAAAGACGGATTATTCGCTCTACGAGGTCTTCAACAGTCCCAATCCGGTTCGCGAAGGCGAAAACACCGCGTTCTACTTCAAGTTGGCCAGCGAACCCGACACCAACGGAACCGTCGATTCGCGGGTACAGGCGTCGATCCGCATCCATACCGTGTCGGGCAAATTGGTGAAGGTGCTGCGCACCGAACTTTCCAAGGTCACCCAGCCTCGCCCCAGAGCGGTCTGGGACCTGCGCGATGCCTTCGGAGTACCGGTCGCCAACGGCATCTACCCCTACACCGTGGTTCTGCGGATCCCCAATCCCTCCGGGACCACCACGACGGAAATTGTCCGCAAGGGAGTGGTGGCGATCGGCCGTTGATGCCCTGTCAGGCGATGATGTCGACCAAGTTTCCCTTGGGGGGCTGCTTGTAGGGGTTGTCAAATTTTGTCTGACCCGGCTCTTTGCCGCTTTCCTCGGATCGCGATTCCGCACGTGCCTGGACCTGCATTCTTCGCGCTTCCGAGGCCACTTGCAGATCCTGGCCGCTTGGTTTGGCTGGTGCCAGGGCGGCGCGCTCCACCTGCTGGGCGTTGCGGATGGTTTCGTCGGAAGTCTTGCCGGATCGGATGCGGATGTTGACTTCGCCGCCGGTGGCATACCGTTTCCCGTCGGGGCCGGCCTGGTAGCTGAATTGGGCGCCGCCGGTCGCGGCGCCACCCGAGGCGGCCAGATGTGCC
>JBDKGS010000293.1:0-5457 GCA_039798065.1 Fibrobacterota bacterium
TCGGCATCAAACTTTCGCACATGCCCGGAACCAGCGTCGATCTGCTCGTCGATTCCATCCGACTCACCGATGGCACGGGCTTGCACCCCATCGATATCCCCAACATCGTCCACAATCCGGTTCCCTCGAATTGGGGCCCCAATTTCCTGCTGGGATCGTTCGACAACCGCGAGCTGGGCAAAAGCACCAAGGCACAACAGGCCGGCCTGCCGTACCGATACCAGTACGTGATGCCCGACATCAAGACGTACTACTCGCGAAGCGGCAAAGGGTACGTGTACGACTACGCCATGTACTCCGACACCCTTGGGGTGAAGACAGCGATTGTCTGGTACAACCTGGGGAAGGTGGGGGAAGGCTGGGGGCCCGTCACCACGAATCTTGCCGACGCAACCTACATGGGGAATTACTTCGATCGCTACGATTGGGTGCTGGACCAGTTGGCCATGGCGGGACAATCCGATTACATGATCGTCGTCGAGCCCGACATGTACGGCTTCTTGATGCGGGGCCCGGGCGGTTCGACCGGAACGCCGGTCGACGATCCGACCAAGATCGCCGTGGCGATGGGCAAGGCCAATTCGCTCTCCGGCAAGACCTACGAGCCGAACATGGTGGGCTGGGCCAAATACATCATGGCTCGTGCCAAGCAGAAGCTTCCCGGAGGCGTGATTTTGGGGCACATGCCCAATCACTGGGGCGTGAGCATTCCGGGGCAGGTGGGACAGGGGCGCAAGGAGTCGCACATCATTTCCGGATCGGTCATCGGACGGTTTTTGTCTGCCTTCGGAAAGGAAGGAATGGGTGACGTCGTGTTCGTGGAAAAATCCGACCACGATGCGGGGCACAAGCCAGCCAACGAAAACTGGTTCTGGGATTCGACGGCCTACTCCAAATACTTCCTCTGGACACGCGCCATCGCCAGCAAGACGGGACTTCCCATTTGCGGATGGCAGGTCGCGGAAGGAAACCTCGCGAACCCGAACGAAAAATTGAAAGACGATGCGGCGCAGACTTTCATCGCGCATCCCGAATGGTGGATCGATGGCGGATTCACCGGCATCCTCTTTGGTGCCGGCAACGCCGATTGCGCGAACTACCTGAACGACAACGACAGCGGCTGGTTCGTGAAGAACCTCACCCAGGTGTCGAAGACGCCGATCCCGTTGCCCGCGGTGGATGTGTCCGTGCGCGCGAAGAGCGGCCTGGCCGACCGTCCGATGGTTTCGTCGCGCGTCGACGGACTCCGGTTCGAGGGGTTCGACGGTATCGCCAATCTGAAGGTGCTCGACGCGCAAGGTCGCCGGCTGGCGACATTTTCCGTCACATCGGGTCAATTCCTGTCGCGCAAGCTGCTGCCTGCCGGTTTCTGTCTGGTGAAGCTCGATGCAGGTTCCGGCAGCGCCACGGCAGCCCTGCTGCCGTAGCGGACAAGGCGTCGCCGGTCGACCTCAGCCCGTGCGCAGGCTCATTGCCGCGCACGAGGCCAGCACCACCGCAAGCCCGGCGATCTGCTGCCACGGCATGGTTTCGCCCAGGCTCCACATGGCCAGCAAGGGCAGGATCGCCGGTCCGGCCAAGGCCAGGATCGACGACCTGACAGGCCCGACCCGCGCCAGGCCCGCCTGGGCCATGAACGAGGGGATCACGGTCCCCAACGCCACCAGCCCGAGCATCGGGGCGATCCACCCCGACGGCGCTGCGGCGAACAAGGTCGCGTGGCCATTGATGACGGATTCCGTCGTAGCCGGAACGGCCGCGGCCGCCATTCCCACGGAAGTGGAGAACGCGCTGCCCATGCTCTTCTGGAGCGGACCCACCCCGACCACGAACGTCGCCCATGCCGCCGCCGCCGCGACGATCAGGACTGCCCCCGCCGGATCGGCGAAGGCACGGCCCTGGTCGCGTCCGGCCATCGCCAGGACCATTCCCGCGTAGCAGACGAAGACGGAAATCGTCACGATTGCCTTTGGAGGCTTGCGCGAGCGCAACGCCACGAACAGGATCACGAAGGCCGTGCTGGACTGGATCAGGATCCGTTCCAGGCCAGCGCTGGTGCTGCCCAGGCCGGCGAAGTTCAGGCGCGGGGCCAACCAGAAGCCGAGCCATCCGAGTGCCGACATCTTGACAAGATCCGTCAGCGCCACGTCGCGGCGGCTCAAGCTCCAGAACACCACGGCAAGGTAGACGGGAGCCGCCCAGGCGAGACGCAGCGACAGGACGTCGCCCGCCTCGGCGCCGATCTCCATCAGGTGTTTCACGAACAGGCTCTTGCTCGAGTACAGGACGGACCCTGCGATCACGAGGAAAATGGACAGGGCTTCGGCCCGATTGCTTCTGGTTGGGTCTGCGATCTCCATGTTGCGCTTCCTGGACTGCACACATTTGGTTGTGGGCCGAAAAACAAAAAGGCCCGTCTCCTGGTTGCTGGAGGCGGGCCGTCGGCCTTGTCTGTTGCGGGAGCGAGGTGTTTAGTCTACACCTGGTTCCAAAGACAATGCCACGACCTGCCCGGCCTGGACCATGGTCCAGGAGTGGATTCGCTTTGAAGCGAGTTTGGGCATGTGCGACATTGTCATGATTTGAACCTAATGCGCGACGAAGTCAATAGCAATAGAGGTTGTCAAATTTTGTACCGGAACGCGAATCTCTATTTCAGGATTTCGATCGTATTGAAGTCGATGCCCGCCGCGCGCAGCGCGACGACCAGGCGTTGCGTGGACTCCCAGCTGAGATCGGGACCCAGCACGCCGTGGTTGTAGGCGCGGCTTTCCGCCAAGGTGCCAGGAAGCGTGCGCACCGCGTGGATTTGGGCAGCCACGGCGATGTCGCGCGAAAGCGGGCCCCTGACGACCCATTCCATATCCTTGGGGTTGTCGGTCCGGATGGTGTCCGGGAGGCGGCCGATGTCTCCCAAGAGCACGTACTTGGTGTTCGCCCACAGCGAATCGGTGCAATGGTCGCCACGAACATCCACCACGCATCGTCCGTAGGCGTCGTGCCATCCAATACGCGTCTCGGCGGGATTCTTTTCGGAGGCGACCCAATCCTGGCCCTTGGTATCCGAAACCACCGGGATTTCGGGCATCCAGCCCTCCAGAGTGAAGAATCGAACGCGCGACCGTTCGGCCACGACCATGATGGAAACCCGGGGTTTGGTGGAATCCTTGCGGGCCAGAGAGTAGATGTCGCGCGAGGCAGGCACGGGGGGTTGCATCAGCACCGGGGGGTCGTCGTCGCCAAGAGCGAACAATCCGCGGCAATCGATGTTGACCTTAGCCACCCACGACAAGAATTGCACAAAGTCGGTGGACTTCAGAGAAGTGTCCGAAACTGTCAATTTCCAGATGTGGCGATTTTCCTTCTCGGCACAGAACGGCTTGAGTGAATCGGCAGCGACCGCCGAATCCACCGGCTTTCCGTCCAGTTTGAAACCCGACCGCGACACATCGAAGGAATGCTTGATGCGAAACGGTGAATTGCAGGAGGAAAGAGTCGCGGCGACTCCGATACACAAGAGCAACGCGCCGAGGCGCGCAACTGGATTAGGTTTGAAGAACAATGAATTACCTGACCCTTCCCATAGGCGACCGTGCACCGAACGTGGTGCGTGCTGTAATAGAAATTTCCAAGGACACGAACACCAAGTTCGAGTACGATGAAAAGCTCAACATCTTCACGCTTGATCGCGTGCTGTTGTCGAGCATGCTCTACCCTGCAAACTACGGTTTTGTTCCCTCCACGAGGGCGCATGACGGAGATTGTCTGGATATTCTCATCTACATGAACGCCCCGATGCCCCCAGGAACCGTCGTGGACGCCATCCCGGTGGGGGTGTTGGACATGACGGATGGCGGCGTGAAGGACTACAAGGTTCTCGCGGTTCCCGCCTTCAATTTGAATCCTCCCACCGACATCACCGGCATCGATCCCATCTTCCTCATGATCGCCCGCAATTTCTTCAAGGGCTACAAGGAGTTGGAAGGCAAGGTGGTCGAAATCGGGGAGTGGCAGAATCGCGAAAAGGCCATCGAATACATCCTCGACGGCCACGCAAGGTTCAACAGATTGTTGGAATTGGAAGACTGATCCGCAGAGGCGGACCTCGAACCAGGCGCTCCCTGCTGGAACGCTCCGTATTAGGGATTTGCAGAGCTTTCCGAAGAGATGTCTCGGGCGGGAATTGAACCCGCACGACTTGCGCCAGCGGATTTTAAGTCCGCCGTGTCTACCGATTCCACCACCGAGACGCTTTTCGGGGCCACAAACGTAGTCACCGTTGAACCCCAATCAAGTGTCCGGGAGCGCTGTCGTCGGAGGCTTGACAATTTTCGATGGAAGCGATCCGCAAAGCGGTCAAACAAAGGTTGGGGTGGTAATCTTATGTTTGGTTGCCCGATGAGGGCGGCCAACAACCGTCCATCGGACAAGGAGACGAGTCCCATGCAAGTCAAAGTCACAGGCCGGCACTTCGATGCCTCCACCGAGCTCCAGAGCAACGTCGAGGCTCAGATCACGGCCCTTGCCAAGTTCAACGATCGCATCACCGGCGCTCACGTGATCTTGGACAAGCAACCAAACGAACTGCGCTCGGCGCATGTGGAATTGTCCATCGCCGGTCACGGGGTTCTCGCCGTTTCCGCCGAAGCCGAAACCATGGGCAAAGCCGTGGATGAAATGCTCGACAAGGTCGAACGCGTCATCAAGAAGGAAAACGAACGCGTCAAGGACCACCGCGCACCCGCCGTCGATCAAGTGGTGGAAGCCTGAGCACGGGCCAACCCCAGCCATCGCTCTTGGAGCCTTTGGAGATCCGCCACAGGGGAGTTCTTCCCTTGGGGCGTCTGTTTCAAAGCCATGCCCAGACTCTGGGGTTGGAAGCCCGTACCAATGTTTTCGAAGCCGAGATCACCGAGCCCGATCTTCACCGACCGGGTTTGGCCTTGGCTGGCTTCACCAACGTGTTTTCGCACAAGCGCGTCCAGTTGGTGGGCAATACCGAGTGGTGCTACCTCGACAGTCTGACTCCCGACGAACGCCGCGAGTCGTTTCGCCGATTGGCCCCGCATCCGTCGCCGTTGTGGATCTTCACGCACGGCAATCCGGTCCATCCGGAAATTATCGAGGCGGCGCAGGAGCAAGGCGCCACCGTGGCCAGCTGCGCGCGTCCCACGCTCGAGCTGGCCGTCCAGCTTGGCGAAATCCTTCAAGACCACTTCGCGCCGTTTGCCACCGTGCATGCGAGCTTGGTCGACGTCTACGGGATCGGACTCCTCTACGTTGGAAAATCCGGCGTGGGCAAGTCGGAAGCCGTGCTGGACCTCGTGGAACGCGGTCACCGCCTGGTGGCCGACGACGTGGTCTACCTGACAAGACGTGGCAACGACGTGATCGGGACCGGCAACGAACTGCTGGGCCAGCACATGGAAATCCGCGGCGTGGGCATCATCGACGTCG
>JBDKGS010000294.1:0-5426 GCA_039798065.1 Fibrobacterota bacterium
GGTCTCCGCCCTGCGCGCCGATCGCGAGGTTCAGCAGGATGTACTGGCTGCGGTCCTTGAATGGATTGGTGCCGTCGTTGTTCTTGGTGTTGGCGAGCGAGGCCGCGTTCATCACCGTGTTGTCCAGGGAAAGCGTGATCGAATCCTTGGTCCAGTCCATGGTCCACACGTGGAATTTCTTCGCCCAGTCCGCGTCCTTCGAGGTGAAGCTGGAGAGTGTTTTCGTCTTGGAATTCCATGCGGCTTGCCAGCGGGTGGCGGTGCCCCAGGCCAGGTTCGCGTGCAGGAGGGGAGTGGTTCCCGACGGGTAGAATTCCATGATGTCGACTTCGCCGTTGGTCGGCCATTCACCGTTGGCCCCTAAGGTCCAGATGGCGGGCCAAGTCCCCATCTGCGCGTCCAACCGGGCGCGGACTTCCACGCGTCCGAACTGCCAGGTCTTGCGACCCGATGTGGTGATGCTGGTGGAGGTGTACTCGGCGTATTGCCGATTGGTTTTCCAACTCGAACTTCCCGCGGAATAGTTCGGGTTCTTCACGCGTTCTTTGCGGCCCTCGATGCGCAAGAGTCCGCCCACGCAGGTCGCGTTTTGCGATTGGTACCACTGCAATTCCTCGTTGCGCGCAAAGCCGCTTTCGCTCGACCAAAATCTGGCATCGGGTTTGCCATCCACGTTGAACTCGTCGTTCCAGAAGAGTTTCATGCCGGAAATCGTCGCTGGAGCCGAATTGTCGGGAGCAAGCGGATCGATCGCCGCAGCCAGACATGACGTTGCGGCAACGGCCAGAATTCGAACAAACAGCGACTGGTGAACGTTCATGCGACGCTTCCGGGAGGGTGTCATACGTTCGAAAATACAGCATTGGCAATACGCTCGCTCCTCGAATGAGTTGATCTTCAACGGTCTTTGGTGGCATGCCGTCACCAGCTGGCCATGTTCGCTGACGTCTTCCCCTCTCGATCAGGGAATGTGTCCGCGGATGGCTATCGGTGGATGCGCGTCTCCAGAATCCTTCGGGCGCTGACCTATCTTTCCTGCTTTCGCCGTCCCACCCAGTCTTCAACGAGGATCCAACGCCGATGGCCAACAAGCCTGCTGCAAAGTCCGGCCCCAAGAAAACCGCGAACGCCGCCGCCAAGAAGCCCGCGACAAAACCTGTCGCGAAAAAGGCCGCTGCTCCTGAATCCCAGGACGGCTTCAAGCTGTTCAACGGCAAGCGCCTCAAGAAGGTCTGCCTGGCGTACTCGGGTGGCTTGGACACCTCCATCATGATCACCTGGCTCAAGGAAACCTACGGCTGCGAAGTCGTGGCGTTCGCCGCCGACGTCGGACAGGGCAAGATCGAGACCGCCCCCCTCATGCGCAAGGCCAAGGCCACCGGCGCCCTCAAGTGCATCGTGGCCGACCTCCGCAAGGAATTCCTGGAAGACTACGTGTGGCCCACGCTCCGCGCCGGCGCCAAGTACGAATCGGTCTACCTCTTGGGCACTTCCTTCGCCCGCCCCGTGATCGCCAAGCACCAGGTTCTCACTGCTCTGGCCGAAGGCTGCGACGCGGTCGCCCACGGCGCCACCGGCAAGGGCAACGACCAGGTCCGCTTCGAGCTCACCTTCCAGGCCATGGCTCCGCAGCTGGCCATCGTGGCTCCTTGGAAGGATCCCAACTGGAAGATCACCTCGCGCGAGGAGGCGATCGACTACGCCGAAGCCAAAGGCATCGAGCTCACGGTCACCAAGAAGAAGATCTATTCGGAAGATGCCAATTTGTGGCACGTGTCCCACGAAGGCGGCAAGCTCGAGCATCCTGAAAAGGAACACGGCTTCGAGATGCTGCGCTGGACCACGCCTCCGGAACAGGCTCCGGCCAAGGCAGAATATGTCACTGTCGATTTCGAGAAGGGCACTCCGGTCGGTGTCAACGGCAAACGTCTGGACGCAGTCCCCTTGCTGGAAGCCCTCAACAAGGTCGGCGCCAAGCACGGCGTGGGCCTGGTCGACATGGTCGAAAACCGTCTGGTCGGCATGAAGAGCCGCGGCGTGTACGAGACCCCAGGCGGCGCCATCCTGTATGCCGCCCACGAGTGGCTCGAACAGTTGGTGTTGGATCGCGACACCCTGCGCGAAAAGCGCCGCGTGGCCGACGTCTACGCCGACATCGTCTACGACGGACGCTGGTTCGCGCCGCTGCGCCAGTCGCTCGACGCCTTCGTCAACGAGACCCAGAAGGTCGTGTCGGGTTCTGTCAAGCTCAAGCTCTACAAGGGCAACATCATCCTGGCCGGCATGGACTCGCCCTGGAGCCTCTACGATCCCGATCTGGGCGGCTTCAGCGACGTGCCCACCTACGACCAGAAGGACGCGATGGGCTTCATCCGCTGCTACGGCCTGCCCATGAAGGTCCGTCATATGCTGCTCGGCAAGAAAACGCCCGTGAAATTCTGATCTGAGACCGATCTCAGGGCGCATCCTTGAGATCGGGCACCCGTTCCCCTTGGTCGCCGTCCCGACGCGGACGGCTCTGGCGGGAAACAGCCCGATCCCTGCGGCTGCATCCCTGATCTCGGCCTCATATCTTGTTTCTGTGGTTCGATTGGACGACCACCTCTCCCGGGGTGGTCGTTTTCGTTTTCTGTCACTCGCCAATTTCTGTCCTGACGTCGCTTGGGTTGCGCGCAAAACAACGCGGCCCGACGATGTTTGCATCGCAGATGGAGAGGCCGTCCTTGGTCTCGCTGGTTTTCCGCTGGCCATCGACCGGAGCGGTTCCTTCCCACGGTGGGTTTATCGTTCCTTCAGCGGCTTCCGGAGTCGCCCCGGAAACGCATCACGCGGAAGCCGTGCCCTTCCCATCCAGACGAATCCTGTCGGACAATTCTTGGAAACGGATGCCACGATTCGATCACGAGATCCTCTCCGTCGGGATGGCCGATGTGGCCACGGTCCTCGAACACGATCTGGACCTGGGCGCCGTAGTGGAGAATGTCGCCTGCACGCATTTGACCTTCGGGCACGGCGGCAAGGTGATCCAAGAGTCCGGTTGGGCCTTTGTAGGGAATCGTCTCGCCCATGCGCCGGCGTCCATAGGCGGCCAAAGATGCGCAATCGGTTCCAAGGCGCAGGTCCGCTTGATGACCTTCGGGGAGGCGCCGAGGGGTCATGAGGAACGGTGTCCCCAACATTTCCTGCAGATACCCCACGTACGTGTCGTCGGCGCGCACAACCACCTGGAAGACCTGGTCGGGGAACAAGACTGCAATGGCTCTCGGAGTTGCGAAAGGGGAATCCCATCGACAATTTCCGTCCTTCGGACAGGATGCGTAGGTTCGCGTCCCTACCGAATCGGTCGGGACGGAAAGCGTCTTCGCGCTCCCGACAAATTCTGGAACGTAGGTGATCGAATCCAGCCAAGGCAGAATCCGTCCGGTGTTGTCGTGGATCTTCAAGACTGGCCGCAGCCGATGCCATCTTGCCATGGCGTTAGGAGCTGTCAGCCGAATGTCGGGGGCCCCGTGTTTGGCGAAGTACGTCGCTCCGCACAAACCGATGGCGAACGCCGTCAATGCTCCGGGCAAGAGCATTTCAGCAGGATGATTTCGGAAATTGCAAGATCCCGCGATCTGGTGCCGGCAAGCGTCGAATCGAAATCGATGCGCAGGGTCCCTCCCCGATACGCCTTTTCGCATCGGCAGTAGCTGCTCTGGATCTGGTAGTCCCAAGGGTGTTTCGGGGGATCGTCGATCCTCCATGTCTTCTCCGCTCTCGATTCGGCTGGCGCGGTCTTGCGATTGGGCGCTTCGATCAACGCGTTCGGAAACTTGATCCGGTATTTCCCCACGCGGTCGTTTTCTGTCCAAAGCTTCCGTGATTTGGCGAAGCCAGGGCAAAGGAGCACCGCGCCGATCTCCAGCGAATCGGGAATGTCCACTTCCAGCCACGCCTCTTTCCTGCCTGCCGGAGCGACCCATGCGGTGGCGGCATCGCGGTCCGACAGCGCAGCGAGCGGATACGAGACAAGATTTGCCGAGCCTCGCCATGGCGGATTTTTCCAGGCGAGACGATCCAGGCTCCGGTACCTCAGCACCGTGTCCGGATTCCATTCGAACTTCAACGATTTCGCATGTGCAAGGTTGAAGTTGTCGGAGCGGAACACCCACGATGAATCTTCCCGTCGCAAAGGGAGTCCGGAAAACGCGAAAGGGATCGAATCCTTTTCAAGCTCTGTGGCATCCACCTTCACGACGAACCGGCCGGCCTTCCCGTCGCCCCAATTTCCTGCGGGCGCAAGGTCCCAGGCCAGCACGCGTTTCGAAAAGTTCTCGATGAGGTCGTTGCCTTTCACGTAACCATCGGAATGCGAAGCCGTGACGACGACGCGAAGCTCGAGCACGTGTTCACCGGGCCCAAGAGCGATACTTCGCTTGAACCATTTGCGTTTGATTCCGTACTCCGGTTGACCCTTCAGGAGAATCGGCTTGCCCTTGCTTTCCATGGGCAGATTCTGTCCTCCATCCAAGGATATGCTCGCCTTGTGGAAGATCCTGGAATCCCATCCGGTCGTGTCCTGGGTCGGCCACACGTCCATTTCCGAAGGGAAGAAATCGACCGGTGCGCCGTAGACTCCCTTCACCGAGTCGCCGTCATTGCGCAGGTGGTATTTGGCCACGACATCGGCCGAGTCCCCGGTGACGACCACGCTCAAGGTCTCGGCGACCAATTTCACCTTGGAGGCATTGACTGGACGCAGTGCGCCGATCCGGGCGTCTCCCAGCTCGTCGAAGACACAACCGTTCGACCACAATCGCGAGGCGATCAACAAGAGCGGGAAGATCATGGTCCCAAAGATATCCCGTCTGCGTTTCTGTACGACATTTTTTGGGCGCCTCCCCGGCGTGCGCCGGGGCCGGGCCGCTGCGGGCTCGGCTATCCGCCTCGGCCGTGCCGGTTTTTGCCATCGTTCGGGGCAATTCATGAATTGCCCCTGCATCGGTGATCAACCGCCACGGCGCGTTCGCCCCTGCGCGTCCCTGGCGCGTCGCATTCTGTCTCCCTCCCGGATGGGAGGGTCGGGGTGGGGGATGGTCCAGGCATGTGTCGCATTCCGTCACCCTCTCGGCCCAGCCGCTCGTTTTGCACATTGTTGAGCCTATGCCTTTCTCCTCTCGTCGCGATGCCGGAGTCGTGCTGCCTTGCGCCGGATCCGGAACCCGGGTCGGCTCCGACCGTCCCAAGCAATTCCTCGACCTTGGGACAAAACCTGTCTTCCACTGGGCGTTGTCGGCGTTCCTGGAACACGAGCGCGTCGCCGCCGTGGTCCTGGTCGTCTCGCCAGGCGAAATCGAACCACAGGAACGCGCCTTGGCCCAGAGCGGTTTTGCCTTCCACCTCGCTTCGGGGCATCTGCGCCTGGCCGTGGGCGGTGCCGAGCG
>JBDKGS010000295.1:0-5411 GCA_039798065.1 Fibrobacterota bacterium
GGGAATCTGGTCGCGCGCGTTCGATACGTCGCTGGCCGCGCAGCTGCCGACCGGACGGATTTTGTACACCACGCAGGTGAAACTTTCGGCGTACCCCGCATCCACCATCTACAACAAGGCTGCGGTGATCATGGGCTTCTACGAAGGCATGAAAATGATGGTCACCACCACCGGGCAGGTGATCGTCGCCGGGCAGAGAGGCACTCCCACTGCGAACGCCTGGTACGGCCCTCGTACGGTGGCGGGCGCGGTTCCGCTCAATCGCTGGGTGACTTTGGCGGTGGGCACCGATCAAGCCACCGGGGAATTCTACGCCTGGATCGATGGGCTCCCGCAGCGGCTTTACTCGGCCACCACGGTGGCTGGAACCAAGATCCGCGTGGCAACCAGCCAATTCGGATTGGGGGCCGATCTTACCGACGGCCAGAAATTCGAGGGGCAGATCGGTGAAGCGAAGGTCTGGAACAACTTCATCTACGGTCCCGGCCTCACGGTTGGATTGGATCCCACCATCGAAAAATGATGGGACGGCAATCATCGGGTCTGACGGAAGCTTTCGTGGAAACAGCCCGAAGAGATTGAGCTGAACGGAAACGCAGGGGTGGATACCGAGTGTCCACCCCTTATTTTTGCTGAATTCCCCGGGGATTAGAGCCTGGACACCAGGGGGTTCATCTTGTGGATTGACATGGGGTTACAAAGGGAGTCTGGCACTTGCCGTGCCGAAAACTTGACCTAGTTTGTCATTCCCGACTCCCCTGTCGATCATCTCCCATCCGAGGGGCGGTAGATTCGGATGTCCAAAAAGATCCAGCGTGCAAGCCCGGAAAAATCCGGAACGATCGCCATAATTGCCGTCGTGATGTTCTCGATGTTCGTTGGTGGCTGCCGTACCGTGGAAGAAAGCGAATTGGCGGGCTGGCAGACCTACGCGGCGCCCATGAGCGCGATCTCGGACTCGAGCCTTTGGCCGGAATCGGCCGAGTGGAAGATGGGGACGGAATCCGGGAACGGGCGAATTCCAAAGCTGGGAACGAGCTTCGCCGTCGGGATCGCTTTGTGGGATGTTCCGGTGGAAACCGTTTTTGTCGACCTGCGCAAGGGAAAGATCCGGTACGCGAAAGGGGCCTTCGTTTGCGAGGGTAGCACGCGTTTGAAAATGGTGCGACAGGAATTGGACACCATCGCGGCGGGCATTTTCCGTCGGATGCATCCTCGGACGGGAGATTCGGTGTTCGATTCGGCAATGGCCCAGTCGTTGGTCGACGGCGACAAGCTGGTCCGGGGTTCGGGCTTTCCTGCCAAACATCCATACGGCATGGACACCGCTTCGGTGTTTCGCGAAGCCATGCTGATCATGGTCGCCAAACAGATCCCCTTGGCCGCCATTGCCAAGGACTGGGCGCTCGGGATCGACACGCTGCAGGTGCATGTGCGCATCCGGCTTCTTTGCGAAAAAGGGCTCGTGACCGACACGTCCAAGATTTTTCCGGCGTATCCGGTAAGGGCCACAACAGCCTTGGGTTTCGATTCCGTGCTGATCCGAGGAGGCGAGGCTAAAACCATCAGCGGAGTATTCGCCGCGCGCGATGGATTGAAGGCTCTTGAAACCAAGGCGACCAAGGATGGACAGGATTTGACGAGTTCGTTCGCCATCGAGGATTCCGTTTCGCTGCGAGGCCTTCCAAAAACGGTTTCGCTGGCAGCGGGGTTGCGGTTGCGGGCCTTGTCCAGCGCGCCGATCGGCACCTACCGGCTTGTGGTGGTGGCCCGCGACGATTCGGGTCGGACGGTTTCCTCTTCCACCGAATTCAAGGTCGTGGCAGCGCCCGATCGCGACGGTCCCGACATCGCGATCGTGGCCCCGTTGGCCGGTGCCGTGGTGCCTCCCGAAAGCGATTCCATCCCCATCGAAGCCCGTGTCGTCGATCCTTCGGGAGTGGATTCGGTCTGGATCGCCGGGGTTTTCGCGACGCGGACGGACAGTTCCTGGCGTTTGGCGAAAGTGTTCGTTCCCGCCTCCGATACGGGGGCGTGGATTTCGGTGAGGGCGCGCGACCGGATGGGCAATTCGTCGGTGGCTTCGGTGAAGGTCTTCCGCAAGAAGCCCGTGGCGATGGTGCCCCAGGCTCCGGCGTCTCCTCGGAAATCCGTACTCCAGCCCGCGGCCGGACAAAAATTGCCGTTCGATTCGAGCCGGGTGCGGGTGGTCTGGAAAGTCGTCGATCCGCGCGCGGCCGTGACTGGAGTGCAGGCGAACGGGATCGCCGCATCGCGGCTTTCCGACACGGTGTGGTCGGTCGATGTACCCGTGCCCCCCACCGGGGCCAACCACACGGTGCGCCTGGTCGCGGTTCGATCCAACTCCGACACGCTGTTCGATTCGGTGGTCGTTTCGCGATCCAAGGACACCGTGGCTCCGGTGATCCACCGCGTGCTCGGTGGCCGCGGAGTCGGGGTGGACTCCGCGTCGGCGCTGGTTTCATGGTCGGTTTCCGACAACCACAAGCTGGCGACGGTTTTTGTCAACGGTTCGCCGGTCCAAGGAAATGCGGGCGTCTACGGTGTGCGGGTCGATCTTGCCGAAGGCGCCAACAAGGTGCGCATCCGCGCCGACGACAGCAGCGGGAACGTCTCGACGGATTCCGTCGTGGTTGTCCGCGGCGCAGCCGACACGACGGCTCCGACCCTGTCGAGGATCCAAGGCACGGGCAGCATGACAGTTCCTTCCGATTCCACGGCGGCCACGCTGGCTTGGAGCGCGAGCGACCCGTCGCTGAGGTCGGTCGAGATCGCCGGGGTCGCGGTGGTCGGGACTCAGGGCGTCTATTCGAGAAGGCTTGGGCTTTCCACGGGCCGCAACGTCGTCTACGCGGAGGCGTTGGACAGCACGGGGAACGCGACGACGGATTCTGTCGTAATCGTGCGTCTGGCCAAGGATACGCTCGGCCCGGTCCTGGTCCGGGAGTCGGGAACCCTCGATCGGGCGGTCCGCTCCGACACGGCGCGCACTTCGGTGGCTTGGCTTGTGTCCGACGCCGCGCTGAAGAGCGTCGCGATCGCGGGTGCGGGGGTCGCGGGATCAGCGGGTCGATTCGGATCCACCATCGAGCTATCCACGGGCCGCAACGTGGTTCGCATCCTGGCGACGGACAGCGCGGGCAACGTATCGACGGATTCCGTCGTGATCGTGCGTCTGGCCAAGGACACTCTGGACCCCGTCCTGACAAGGTCGTCGGGGACGCACGACAAGACGGTGCCACCCGAAACCCTCGCGGTCGCGGTGTCGTGGACGGTTTCCGACGCCTCGCTGAAGAGCGTTTCGATCGGAAGCGGGAGCGTCGAAGGCGAATCGGGAACCTATTCCGCGGAAATCGTCCTGGCGACGGGTCGCAACATGGTGCGGGTCAGGGCCGTCGACAGCGCGGGCAACGTATCGACGGATTCCGTCGTGATCGTGCGCTTGGCCAAGGATTCTTCGCGACCGGTTCTCGTGCGTCTGGCGGGGACGTCCGATCGCAAGGTGCGTTTCGACACCACCACGGCGGGAGTCGCGTGGACGGTTTCCGATCCCGGTCTGCGCCAGGTCGCCATCGACGGCAAAGTGGTGACGGGTTCTGCAGGCACGTACTCGGGTACGATCCAGCTCTCGGTGGGCCGCAACACGGCGCGCATCGACGCGGTCGACAGCGCAGGAAACATCTCGACGGATTCTGTCGTGATCGAACGGATGGAAAAGGACGTTTCGGCGCCGGTGTTGGTGCGTCTGCAGGGCGCGTCGGACAGGACGCTGCGATTCGACAGCCTGGCCACCATCGTTTCGTGGAAAGTGACGGACTTGTCGTTGAAAGGCGTGACCATCGACGGAGTCCCCATCGTCGGAATCGGCGACATCTACACGCGGGAAATCACGCTGCTGGGGGCCTCGCAAAGAGTGGTGATCGAGGCGATCGACAGCTTGGGCAACGTCGCATCCGACAGCATCCTTCTTTCGAGGTCGGTCGATTCGGCGGCACCGGTCTTGACACGGATCCTGGGGACAAACGACACCACGGTTTCGGCCGATAGCACCCATTTCGCGGTCAACTGGATGGTCACCGACGATGGTGTGTTGACGACCGTCACCATCAACGGAATGGAAGCCACTTCCGACGGTTCGGTGTTCTTCCTCGACGTTCCATTGGAGCCAGGCGAAACCGTCATCACCATCGTGGCAACCGACGGTGCGATGCATGTCTCCACGGATTTCATCCTTGTGAAACGCCAATAAGAGTCGGATCCTCGCTCTTGATCGAAAACCCTTCATAAACCAGATTGGAACCATGGCAACACTGACCTTCAGCCAGAATGGACCTTGGAGCGTCTTGCGTTTGGTGGGCGAAATCCAAACCTACGCCGATGCCGCCACGCTTCGCGCCGTCCTCTTCGACCGTTTCTCCCGCGACCAGTTCCAGTTGGCTCTCGACCTGACCGAGCTGTCGTACATCGGGTCCAGCGGAATCGGAGTCGTGGCGCAGGTCCAGCAGGAGTTCGAAAAGCGGAACAAATCTCTGGTACTCATCGGAGCCTCCACCAGCGTCAAGCACTTGCTGGAGATCGTGAGTCTGGATCGCGTGGTGGTCTTTCTGGACCGCCCCGACGAGTTGGAAAATCTGAACTGAATCCGTGCAAAGATTGACTTGAGCCCTTCGCAAAGGGGAAAATGGAACCATCGATCCACTTAGGAGGTTAGTTCCATGCTCAAGAAAATCTTCGCGACGTTGTTGGTGCTGGTTGGAATCGCCGCGGCGACACCCAAGGACGACGCCACCGCGCTGGTGAACGAGGCGGCCAAGTTCCTCAAGGCCAACGGCAAGGAGAAGGCGCTCCAGGAGATCAACAAGCCCGACGGCAAATGGGTCAAAGGCGAGCTCTACGTGTTCGCATACGATTTCCAGGGCGTGATCGTGGCGCACCCCAAGAACGCCAAGCTGGTGGGAAAGAACATGCTGGAAGTCCCCGACGTGGACGGCAAGCTGTTCCGCAAGGACATCGTGGAAGCCGCCAAGTCCAAGGGGACGGGCTGGGTCGACTACAAGTACAAGAACCCCGAAACCGGTAAGATCGAAGAAAAGACCACCTTCGTGCTCAAGTCGGGTGATGTCATTCTCTGTTGCGGAATCTATCGCGACTGATGCGATGGCGCGACTGGCCGCTCCGCAAAAAATTGCTGGTGGTCCCGGTGCTGGCCTTGTCGTTCCTCGCCGGGAGCGGGGTTTTCTCGACCCTTCAAGGGTTCCGCCAAAAGCAGAATTTGTCAAGCGTGGCGGAGTGGTCGAGGATCGCCCGCGGCGACCAGCAACGGCATCATGCTCTCACGGAGGGCCACGCATCCATCCAGCAGCTGCTTGGATGGAGTTCGTCGGGTTACC
>JBDKGS010000296.1:0-5386 GCA_039798065.1 Fibrobacterota bacterium
CCTGGAATCGGGTCGAAATCGCCCGTCGATCGGGGCGTCCCTACGCGATGGACCACATCAACGCGTCCTTCACCGATTTCGTGGAATTGCACGGTGATCGGGCCTACGGCGACGACCCGGCGATCATTGCGGGCTTTGCCCGGTTGGACGGACGTCCCGTTTGCGTGGTCGCCCACCAGAAGGGGCGAGACACCCGCGAAAACATCCATCGCAACTTTGGCATGCCGCATCCCGAAGGGTATCGCAAGGCACTGAGGGTGATGAAACTCGCCGAGCGATTCGGGCGTCCCGTGATTTGCTTGGTGGATACGCCAGGAGCCTTTCCGGGAATTGGCGCCGAGGAGCGCGGGCAAGCCCAGGCGATTGCCGAGAACATCCTGGAGATGGCCTTGCTCAAGGTGCCTGTCGTGGTGGCCGTGCTGGGCGAAGGTGCTTCCGGCGGTGCTTTGGGCATCGGTGTCGGCGATCGTTTGCTGATGTTCGAAAACTCGTGGTATTGCGTGATCTCGCCGGAAGGTTGTGCGGCCATTCTCTGGGGCGACCGCCAGATGGCCAAGGATGTTGCCAGCCACATGAAGTTGACTGGCAAGGACCTCATGGAGATGGGGCTCATCGATCGCGTGATCGAAGAACCGCCCGGTGGAGCGCATTGGAATCCCGGGGCCGCATGCGCCTCGCTGCGTCGCGCTCTGATCCAGGAACTCGACTCCCTTGTCGGGATCGATCCTGTCGAGCTTGTCGATGCGCGTTGCGAGCGGTACGCTCAAAGCGGCGTATTCGTCGAATCATCCGTGAAGGAGTCCAAGTAGTGGACAAGGAATTGCTTGAGATCTTGTGCTGCCCCGAGACCCGACAGGATCTGCGCGAAGGCAGTGCACAAGAATTGTCAGAACTGAACGCGGCCATCGCTCGTGGAGAAATGGCCGACGTCCAGGGACGACCGGTCAAGCGTGCGCTGGAGGCCGCTTTGTTGCGTCAGGATGGCAAGCGCGCCTACCCGGTACGCGATGGAATTCCAGTTCTTCTGGCCGAAGAAGCCCTGGTTCTGGGCACCAGTAGATAGATTCCCGATCACAGTGGCCGCGCGCCCTCGAACCAGGAGGATCAAATGACCAGCCTCGAGACATTGGAAGGCTTTTGGACGACACGTCCGGGGGGGCTTGCTTTCGCCGCATACGCCGAAGCGTTGGCCATGGCCGGTCGGCGCCAGGAGGCTGAACAGATTTTGTCCGACGGGGTCGTGCGTTGGCCGCGAAGCCTTTCCGGACGGATTCTGCAGGGGCGCATCGCAAGCGAGCGTGGAGATCTCGAGGCGGCGCGCATGGCGTTCCAGTCGGCTGTGGAAATCGACGGAAACTCTCGAGCCGCGCTTCGCGGACTTGCAGACATCTGCACCCGGCAGCAATATCTGAAACTGGCATTCGAGACCTGGAACCGTTTGGCCATTCTCGATCCGTTGGATGTCGAGGCGGGGGAGTCCGCTCGTCGACTTGCCGGCCGGTTGGACTCCAAGGGCGATTTGGACTCGTTTGTCCAGGTCCGTGAACACGAAGATCTGCTCAGCCGCGAAGCTCTCAACGAAGGGACAAGTTCGCAGGCGATCGCCACCAGCCACGTCAGCCCGGCCACTCTGCCCGATTTCGACCTCAATCTTGGTGAGATCCCGGCACCGTCGTCGCTTTCCGCAACCGCTGGTTTCGCCCCAGCCGGATTGTCCGATCTACCGGGTTTCCAGGCTCCCGAGCTTTCCTTCTCGCCCCCTGCCGCACCGGCCCCGCTGGCCGCGCCCGCCATGGAGCCGGCGGCATCGCTGTCTTCGGCGCCCTCTTTCCCAAAATTCGAGGAGTCGGCGTTCGCCACCCTCGAGATGCCGTCCTTCCCTTCGACCAAGGCGATTCCGCCGCCGCCTCTGGAGCTTCCCAAGGCAGCCTCGAGCGAAGCCACCGCGCCTCTCGCCGGCTCGCTCCTGACGCCAATTGGACAAAATCCGTTCGCGATTTCGGAAGAACGCCTGCAGCAGGCCGAAGCCACCCAGATGATGCCGACGCCCACCCGGGCTGGTGCGCCGGTGACGGGCAACGACATCGAAGATCGGTTGGACGAAGTGTTCGGGGATTCCTCGAGCCCGATGCCTCCTTCCGCACCACCGTTGTCGACATCCGGCGATTTCCCAACCCAGCAGATGCCCCAGTTCGAGAAGGCATCGGTCGCGCCCGCTATCCCCGAACCGGTTGTGTCTGGCAAGGTGACCGGTGACGATGTCGAAGATCGACTGGGGGAATTGTTCGGCGAAACCGGCGAAATGCCTCTTGCCATCCCCGCTGCGGCTGCGATTCCCACGCCAACGCCCGCTCCCAAGGTCTCGCCGGCGGTGGTTTCGGGCGACGACATCGAAGGACGACTCGACGATCTGTTCGGAGAAAGCGTCATCGACCTCACCGGCAAGTCCGAGGATTTGGATTCAGAAACCGGCGTTGCCTTCGCGGTGAGAACTCCCGAAGTGACTCCCGCTGATTTCCACAAGGCTGGCGATACTTCGGCGATGCCCCGGGCCGACGAGACTTCGGCGATCGAAAGAGCCGACGACACCTCCGTGCTGCCGCGAGCCAGCGACACGACCATCGAGTCGCGTTTGCCGGTGGAAAACAAACCGGGCGCGGAATCGACCACCGAGTTCCACGCCGCCTCGCTGCGTCTGGATCCCGAACGGTTGGTCGATCTGGCCACCAAGGGCTCGGAAATCGACCACACGGGTTCGACTATCGATCTGCCCACGCTGGATTTCGCGGCCATCGCGGGTTCCGAGACGCGCATGTCGCAACGCCTGACCGCCGAAGACGTCGACAGTCGTCTGGACGAGCTGTTCGCCTCCAGCGAATTCCTGGGCGACACCCACGCCACGCCCATCGCCGGAAAGACAGGATTTGTCGCCAAGCCTCCTGCCGCCGCTCCGGGAGTGGTGACAGGAAATGACATCGAAGGTCGTCTGGACGATCTGTTCGGCGGCGATTCCGATTTCCCGGTGAGCCTTCCCACCGTGACCTTCGCCGAGGAATACCTCCGGCAGGGACACAAGGACAAGGCGGTTTCCATCTACCGCCAATTGTTGGATCGCGATCCAACGAACAACGACCTCCGCCGCCGCCTCGACGAGATCGAGGGGCGGTCCTGAAGCTCCCCATACCGCATTAGGGCAACCTTGAGAAAGGCATGGAATGAACGTTGATGAAATAGCCAAGCTCATCGAGCTCCTGGACAAGTCGAGCTTGTCCGAGCTGCAGTGGAATTCCGAAGGAGAAAGACTGCTCCTGAAGAAGCCAGGACCCGCCGTGGTCCAGATGGCCTCCGCTCCGGTGGCGATCGCCGCACCTGCGCCAGCACCGGCTGTCGCATCCGCACCCGTGGCCGCACCTGCCGCCGCTTCCGCTCCCGCCGCGCCGGCCCAGGAGGCTGGACTTGTGGAAATCAAGAGCCCGATGGTGGGAACCTTCTACCGATCGGCTTCGCCGGATGCGCCTTCCTATGTGGAGGAAGGCGGTCGCGTGGAAAAGGGCAAGCCCGTGTGCATCGTGGAAGCCATGAAGCTCATGAACGAGATCGAAGCGGATGTGACAGGAACTGTCGTGAAGGTCTGCGTCCAGAACGAGCAGCCCGTCGAATACGGCACGGTGCTGTTCCTGGTCCGACCTGCCTGAGGAAAACCGCATGACGATCGAGCAGCTCTTCAAGGAGATGGTGGATCGCGGAGCTTCCGACCTGCATTTGCGGGTCGGGGTGCCACCTGCGCTTCGCATCAACGGCGATCTGTATCGCCTGCAGGCCGACCGGGTCAGTCCGGAAGGCATGGAGAGCTACCTCGGCGTCATCATGAACCGCAACCAGCGCGCACGCTTCGATTCCGATCTGGAATTGGACTTCGCCGTGGGCGTGCGGGGATTGGGGCGTTTTCGCGTGAACGCGTTCCGCCAGCGCGGCACCCCCGCGTTGGCCATCCGCCACATCACGCAGACGATTCCGCAGTTCGACAGCCTTGGTCTGCCGGAAGTTGTCAGGGATCTCGCGCTCAAGGAACGCGGGCTCATCCTGGTGACGGGTACGACAGGTTCCGGCAAGTCGACAAGTCTCGCCTCCATGATCGACCACATCAACGAGATGACGTCCTCGAACATCATCACGGTGGAAGATCCGATCGAGTTCCTCTACAGGGACAAGCGTTCCATCATCTCGCAGCGCGAAGTGGGATACGACACGCAGAATTTCCCCAACGCGTTGCGCGCGAGCTTCCGCGAAGATCCCGACACCATCCTGATCGGGGAAATCCGCGACCAGGAGACCATGCACATCGCCCTCCAGGCGGCGGATACCGGCCACCTGGTGATGAGCACGCTCCACACGATGAACGCCACCGAAACGATTTCTCGAATCGTTTCCTTTTACCCCCCCCACCAGCACCAGCAAGTCCGCTTGCTGTTGGCCAACACGCTCGTCGCCATCATCTCCTTGCGCCTTTTGCCGCGCAAGGACAAGCAAGGGCGCGTGCCGGCGGCCGAGATCCTGGTGAACAACGCCGCGATCCACGATTATCTCATCAACCAAGAGATGACACACATGATCGAGCCCGCCATCCGCGAAGGGACGGCGCAATACGGTAGCCAGTCGTTCGACCAGTCCATTTTCAAGCTGTTCGCCGACGACGTGATCTCCTACGAGGTCGCACTCCGCAGCGCGTCCAACCCTGCCGACTTCGAGTTGAAGTTGCGCGGTGTGGAAGGTGCCTCCGACAGAAGTTGGATGACCTAAGAATGATCAAGAAGATCCTCATCGCCAATCGAGGCGAAATCGCCCTGCGCGTGATTCGCGCCTGCAAGGAACTTGGAATCCGGACCGTCGCGGTGCACTCCACCGCCGACGCCGATTCGCTGCACGTGAAGCTCGCCGACGAGGACGTCTGCATCGGACCGCCTCCGGGCAAGAAGTCCTACCTGGACATGAAGCAGATTTTGGCGGCCGCCCAGGTGACGGGTGCCGACGCCATCCACCCCGGCTACGGATTCCTTTCGGAAAACCCGCGCTTCGCCGAGCTGGTGGGCAAGATGGGCATGAAGTTCATCGGACCGTCGGCCGAGGCCATCGGACGCATGGGCGACAAGTCGCAGGCCAAGGACGCCATGAAGGCGGCCGGGGTCCCGACAATTCCTGGCTCCGACGGCCCGGTTGCCACGATCGGCGAGGCCATGGAATGGGCCAAGGTCGTGGGATTCCCCATGATCATCAAGGCCGTGTCGGGCGGTGGTGGCCGCGGCATGCGCGTGGTCCGCGACCTCAAGGAACTGGAACAGCAGTTCCCGGTCGCGACGGCCGAGGCGCTTTCGTGCTTTGGAGACGG
>JBDKGS010000297.1:0-5379 GCA_039798065.1 Fibrobacterota bacterium
GTCACGTTCGCCCAATCCGCGTAGGCGGTCTTGGTGGCGTCGTACGACCAGTCGCCGGTCTCGGTGTGGTTGGACCAGTCGACGCGAGTGATGCGCGACTGGATTTCCGTGGAAGCGCCCGCGGCGAGCGAAGCCGTACCGGTCTTGAAACCGATTTCCATGTAGCCGTCGGCACCGGGGACAGAAACTGACAAGCCCTTGTAGTTCCCGACGATGTTCGCGCAACCGATCGGGGACCAGTCGCACCAGTAGCTCTGGCCCCTGGTCTGTTCATTCTTGTACCAGTAGCGGATGGTGACATCGGAGAGCGACACCGCCGTATTGCTGGAGTTCACGATCTGCAGCAACGGGCGGATGGTGTTGTCGGTCGCGCTGGCGTCGCCGACCTTGTACATGACCTTCAGGCCGCTGGGCGGAGGCACCGGCTTGGCGTATGCCTCGACCGAGTTGGGGCCTTCACCGCTGGCGTTGGTCGCGCTGACGACCACGTAATAGGTGGTGCCGTTCACGAGGCCGGTCAGGGTCGAGGTGGTTCCCGAGATTCCCGACTTGGCCACGGTGTAGGGTCCACCCGCCACCGTGGCGGTCTTCACCGTATAGGTGACGGCGTATTGGGCCGCTGCCCAGTTCACCACGATGGCGCGATCACCCGCGGTGGCGACCACCGAAGCGGGGGCGGCAGGAATGGGCGCCAGAACAGTCGCGCCGACCGAGTCGGAAAGCGCGCTCGATCCGGTCGCGTTGGTCGCGGCGATCCTGTAGTAGTAGCGGACGTACGGTGTCAGCGAGGCATCCTGGAAGGAAAGCGCCGTGGTGGTTCCCACCTTGACGTATTCCGTCACGCCCAGGGAGCGATAGACGTCGTATCCCATCGCGCGGGCCGAAGCCTTCCAGGAAACGTCCACCGCGCCGACCTTGCCGACGGCGGCGACTCCGGAGGGGACCGCAGGCACGGCCACGAGGGGCGTCGCACGCGCGATGACGGAGGCTCGTCCGATCACACTGGCTTTCAACGCCGCCACGGAGTACGCATATTCCGTTCCATTCAGGAGCCCCTGATCATGGAAGACGATCGCTGTCACGGTGTCCAGAGGCAGCATCGGGCCTGCTTGGGTTCCGCGGAACACCACGTAGGATTCGGCTCCGTCCACGGCCTTCCAGGCGAGATCGACGATGCCGTCGCCGCCGATGGCGGTCAAGCCTTCGACTCGATCCAGCGTGAATACGGGAATCACGGTGACCGGCTCGCTCGGCGAACCGAGCGTTCCGTTCTCGTTCACCGGCACGACGACGAATCCGTATTCCTGGCCGTTTTCCAGCCCGGTCACGGTATCGGCCACGCCATTGACGGTCCCGACGAGGGTCGGATCGCCTTCGACTTCCAGCATGTAGATCCGATAGCTGGTCGCGCCTTGCGAGGCGCTCCAGGTCAGGACCGCGCGACGGTTCCCGCCGACGCCGGTGAGGTTGGCGACGACCGCTGGCGCGGTCAACGATTGGACCGTCGATGAATTCCCGGTGACTTCCACGGAGGTGCGCGCGGAAACGGCGTACGTGTAGGTGGTATTGTCGGACAACCCGACGTTCACGAACGAGTTCGTGATCGTCGAATCGACCACCACCAGCTCGCCTCCCGCGACGGCGCGCAGGACGTAGTACTTGATCGCTCCCGCGAAGGCGTCCCAGGAAAGCGACACTTGACGGATTCCGGCAACAGCCGCGAGGCCGGTGGGGACCGGGCGCGAAGGCGCGGATGTGAAGATGCCCACCGACGGATCGCCGTAGAGGTTGAAGTCGGCGAGGTTCATTGCCCACCAGCTGCCATCGACGATCATGGACCGGCGGACCTTGTTGAGCGCACGGCCGGCGACGAGGGAATCGTAGGTCAAGGCGCCGGTGTAGGCGTAGGCCATCATGGCGTTGGATTGCGGCGAGCCGACGAACGAAGACTGTCCGACCCAGTACCACGATACGCGGCTGGCCGAAACGGTGCCGATCGCGCCATTGCGCAATAGCGCGTAGCCCAGGTTGTTGGACCATTCGGGCGCGCCGTTGGTGCAGCTGTTCTGGAAGGTGAACGACGGGTAGGCATCGTTGAGGTACGACGCGTCGGAGGAACTGAAGATGTCTGCCGCGTAGGTTTCCGATCCGTGCGTCCACCAGGTGGTGACGCCGTAGGTGCCGGTGCTCCAGGCCCTGCGGACGTTGGGGATGTCGCACGGTGTGATTTCCGGAGCGACTCCGTAGTCTTCTTCGTAGATGCGGGTGGAGGAGAATCCGCGCGGGATCAGGAAGTTGGTCCGGATCTCTTCGCCCAGCTGGTATCCAGGAGTCGATGCGTCGCTGGGTTCCATGGGCAACAGGGCGTTCTTGCGCCAGGCGATGTCCGTGGCCTGCTCGAAGGCTATGGTCTTGGCCAGGATCTTGTCGAGATCCGTCATGTAACCGTAGTAGGGAATGCGCCCCACGACAATTTCTGGATACTGGTCGATGCCACCCGTCCCGTAGTCGGCCGGATACTCGCCGGCGTAGCCGTTGGCGTCGACATCCCAGTTGCCGGACAGTTCGGCGAAGAAGTAGTCGGTCGGGCATTCGGGGTAGTCGCCCTCGGCCCGACGCGGCCAGGTCATCTTCATGGGAACGTCGCCGGAAGCGGGATCGGGATTGCCGATCAGCAACGCGTATTGGATGTCGCGGGGAACGTACTTCGCCTTGAGCCAAGCCCGTACGGCTTCGGCCGCGGCATCACCCGTGCCTCCACCCCATCCACCGCCGCAGTCGGTCTGGATGCAGGACCAGGCGCCGCCGACCAGCTTCCAATGCCCGGTCTGGGTCGCCAGTTCCACCACGAATCCGCGCGCCGCCTTGGAGCGGGCGAACGCGAGAAGGTTGGCGCTGCCCGTACGGATCGCGTTGGTGGCAACGATCGCGTAGGTGCCGGTTTCGGATGCCGCGCTGACCGCGACTCCGCCCGTGTAGGTCGCCACGACCTCCGGATTGGAAACGAGAGCAGACACATCCTTGGCTTCGGCCAGCTCCGACTTGGAGATGGATCCCGCCACCTTGCGCTCGGCGTACTTCACGACCAGCTTGCCGCCGGTCGCGCGACGCAGGATGCCGCGTCGAGGATTCCACTTCCAGGGGTTGTAGGACACCTCGAGGATTTGGAACGCACCCCAACGACGGACCTTGGGCTCGCCGAAATTCTTCGCGGGATGAAAGGCGTCCTTGCCGTAGACGTCCAGATCGCGCCCATCCTGGATGCGTTTTCCGACAGGCCAGATGGGAGCCGCGCTGATTGCGACCGGGTAGCCCGGTGTCATGTCGTAGATGTTCGCTTCGTCGGATTCCTTCGAACCGGACATCGACACCGTCACGGTGGACGGATCCGCTTGCGGCGGAAGCAGAATGCTCAGCGTACGTTCCGGCAACCGAGGTTCGCCGGGCTGGCCTCGTTCCACGAAGCCGTTTTCGAGCCCGCGACCAAGCAGCATCGAGCCTGCAACCGGAAGCGTGGGTAGACTGACCGTAATCTGTCCAGCGGACGCGATGGAAACCGCGCCAAGCGCCAAGGTTCTCCAAAAACTGCGCGCCCAGGGAAGTGGGGTGACCATTAGGACTCCTGGATTTAGGGAATTCGTTTCCGATGCACCACCACTCCGCGCCGTGGCGAAAAATCGCGCAGCGGGAGGGAACACATCGAAACCACGTAACCACAAGCTAGGTCAAATCCTTACACCAGGCAACCAGGAAGGAAACCCTACCCCCCCTAAAACGGGCCCCAAAGCGTTACTGCAACGACTCCGAACCCATTTCGCAAATCAGACGAAATTCGTCCTCGGTGAGCGGCGCCACCGACAAGCGGTTGTACTTGAGCATGGCTGTCTGCGCCAATCCCGGCTCGCTCTTGATCTGCTCCAGCGTGACGGGATTTGACAGCCTCTTCACCGGCTTCACCTCCACGCACGACCAATCGCCGCTTTCCGCCGTGGGGTCGGGGTAGGCGGTCTTGGAGACCTTGCAGATGCCCACAACCGCCTTTTCCTGCACCGAGTGGTAGAACAGAATCTGGTCGCCCACCGCCATGGCGCGCAGGTTGTTGCGGGCCATGTAGTTGCGCACGCCGTCCCAACGGCCCGTCTTTTCCTTGACCAGGGTGTCGTAGGAATAGGCCTCGGGCTCGGATTTCATCAGCCAATAGTTCATGATGGATGAAAGTACAGTTTCCGTCGTCCGCGCCTAGCTCGGTTTGCGCAACAGCACCGCGTAGAAACCATCCCAGCCATCCTGGCCGGGCAAACGCAGCTCTTCGGCGTCACGGATGGCGTCGGGTACCTGAGCAACGACTTCCTGGCATTCTTCCACTTCGGTGGAACACACCGAATAGACCATGCGTCCACCCGGCTTCAGGATTCTCCAGGCAGATTGCAGCAGGGCTTCCTGCAGCTCGCCATGTTTTTCGGGATCCTTGGGCGACGCCTTCCAGCGCGCTTCGGGTCGGCGAGACAGCACGCCCAGGTTGGAGCACGGCGCATCCAAAAGAATCGCGTCCACGCTGTTTTCGCGAAACGGCGGCACCGTGCCGTCGGACACACCCACAACGGCATCCACCCCGCTGCGACGGAATCCGTCGAGCGTTTTGCGCTGACGGAATCCCGAGCGGTCCATGGCGTAGATCTTCACGCCATCCAGGTCGCCGTGATCGGCCAGGCACGCGATCTTGCCGCCGGGCGCGGCGCACAGATCGACCAGGCTCGCGCCCGGTTTGAGCGATTTGGCCAACAGCAACGCGGCGGCACCCGATGCCGGGTCCTGCAGCGAGATGTCTCCGCGATCGAACGCCGGTGATGACAAAATCTGGTCGCGAAAGAGGTCGGGCTTCACGAAGAAGCCCCCGTGCGCGGTTTCCAGAATCTGTTCGGGCGCCCAGGGAAGGTTCTTCGCGCCCTTTCGCACCCGCACCCACAGTGCAGGCTCGGCGTTGCCAGCGGCCAGCATTTCCTCGGCCTTTTCCAGGCCGTGGCGCGCGATCCACCGCTGCACCAGCCACTTGGGGTGCGAATGGCGGACCGCCACGCTGTCGGGATCGTCGCCGGGAGGCGGAGTCAGCGGATTGTCCATGGCGCGACGCAACACGGCATTGACAAATCCTGCCCCGCCCTTGCCGCGCACCATGCGGGCCAGTTCCACGCCCAGGTCAACTGCGGCGTGCAACGGGATGCGGTCGAGCCGATGCGTTTGCGCCAAGGTCAGGCGCAGCACCCAGCGCAATTCCAGCGCGGTGTCTTCGCGCATGAGCGGACGCAGATGGTAGTCCAACAGCATTTGCCAGCGCAACGCGGTGGTGGCCATTTCCAACGCCAAAGCGTGGTCGCGATG
>JBDKGS010000298.1:0-5350 GCA_039798065.1 Fibrobacterota bacterium
CCAGGCCTTTGTCCGCCTGCGCGTCGACCCATTTGCGCAGCCGGTGCCTGCCCATTTCGTTTTTCGATGCGGCGATCGGAGTTTGGCCGCCGAGCTCGGGCAGGGCTTTCGTAAGCAGGCTCTCGTCCAAAGCTTCACGCACGGGCGGTTCGGGAGGCGAGGCGACAGAAAGCGTCAAGACAGGTTTTGTCTCGGTCTTGAGCGCGGCGGCGAGCAGGCCTTCGTGGATATTGAGCCAGATCTCGTTGTGGATGTCGGGTCGCAGCCGAGCCTGCGGCGGGAATCCGTGTTTGGTGGCCAGAGATTTCCACCGGGATTCCAGCTCGTGCACGCCTGCGGATCCTGGGTACCTTTGGATGTGCATACCGGTGAAATCGTGTCCGGCATGATGGAGGACACGGGTCACCAACCCGTCGCCGATCTCCCAGTGATGATGCTTGAAGGCCTTCAGAACTTCCACCTCGCGGTGGCTGGCGATCTGCATCAGGTGCCAGCGGTCGCGATCGAAGCCTTGCACGATCCAAGGCTCCCACGGCGCCAAGCTCCATCCATCCAGATGGTTGGCCAGGCGAAGATCCGTCGGCTCGAAGAACCGTGCGACACGCACGATGGGCCGCGCATCGGAATACTTCTTGAACCAGTCCCACAGGAAGTGATCCAAAAAGATTTGCTGCGCCTCCATGCGATCGACGGCTTCCCTGGTGGAGTCGTCCAGATTGTCGATGCAGGCGAACCAAAGCTCTTGCATGCCAGCGGCAACCCTGACCATTTCCAGGATGTGGCGCCGCATCGAGGCCGTGGCTTCGGATGCGGAGTGCTCCCCCGATCGCATGACACTTTCTGCGAATGGCCCGCAGCACTCATGGTAGGCAAGCCCCGACAAACAAGGGCAGGCAATCGATCCTTGGGCGTTCATCCGGTCGCACCCAATCCGAACCAGGGCGTACGGCTTTCCGTAACGCTTGTTGGGTGTGGACTGGTTGACGCGGGAACGGATGGGATCAAATGTCGAGTTCCCCCACAAGGTGGGCGTTGTCTTCGATGAACTTGCGGCGAGGCTCCACTTCTTCGCCCATCAGGACTTCGAACATTTCGGCGGCCTCGATGGCTGCGTCCATGCTGACCTGCCGCAAGGTGCGGTGGGCGGGCATCATGGTGGTGGTGGCCAACTGCTCGGGGTTCATTTCACCCAGACCCTTGTAGCGCTGGATGTAAACGCCCTTGCGTTCACCCGCCTCCGCCAAGATGGTCTCGAGCTCGCCTTCGTCGAACGCGTACTTCTCGTTCTTGCCCCACTTCACCTTGTACAGGGGAGGTTGGGCGATGTAGAGGTAACCCGCCTTGATGAGCTCGGGCATGAAGCGGTAGAAGAACGTCAACAGCAGCGTCTGAATGTGGCTGCCGTCGACGTCGGCGTCGGTCATCAAAATGATCTTGTGGTAGCGGACCTTTTCGAGATTGAACATCTCGCCCACACCCGATCCGATCGCCTGCGCGATGGTCTGGATGGCCTCCGAACCCAATGCACGGTCGATGCGCACGCGCTGCACGTTCAGGATCTTGCCGCGCAGAGGCATGATCGCTTGGAACACGCGGTCGCGTGCTTGCTTGGCCGAACCACCTGCCGAATCACCTTCGACCAGGTACAGTTCGCATTCCTCCGGCTTGCGGCTCTGGCAGTCGGCCAGCTTGCCGGGAAGGCCCGAGCCCTCCAGAATATTCTTGCGGCGCGCGAGTTGGCGAGCCTTGCGGGCGGCTTCACGGGCGGTGGCGGCCTGGATGATCTTCTCGACGATGGACTTCGCCACGGCGGGATTTTCTTCGAACCACTTCTGCAGGTGCTCGTAAGCGAGCGCTTCCACCTGGCTCTTGACTTCGCTGTTGCCCAGCTTGTGCTTGGTCTGGCCCTCGAACTGGGGCTCGGCCAATTTCACGCTGACAACGGCTGTCAGGCCTTCGCGGGTGTCGTCGCCCTCGATCGCCAGGTCCTTGAGCTTGCCTTGGAGCTTGGTGTTGGCGTACTGGTTCACTACGCGGGTGAGGGCCGCCTTGAAGCCCGATTCGTGCGTGCCACCGTCGGTGGTGTGCACGTTGTTCACGAAGCTGTACAGGACCTCGGTGTACGAGTCGTTGTACTGCATCGCGATGTCGACAGGAATTGGAAATTCCGTCGTGATGCGGATGGGCTTGGGGTGGATGGGGGTGCGCTTGCGATCCAGGAATTCCACGTAGGATTCCAGGCCACCCGGGAAGTGGAAGTTCTCCTGGTACAACGGGTCGTCTGTGGGCAGGCGCTCGTCGGTGAACAGGATGTTCAGCAAGGGGTTCAAGAACGCCAAATCGCGCAGACGGCTGCCGATGGTGTGGCGATCGTAGATCAGGGTTTCGAAGATTTGGTGGTCGGGAAGGAATTCGACCGTGGTTCCACGTTCTTCGGTGGGTCCCAAAATTTCCAGAGGACTCACGGTTTCGCCGCGCTCGAAACGCTGACGGTGGATCTTGCCGTCGCGGGCAACGTGAACAACGAGTTCGCTGGCCAGCGCGTTCACGCAACTGACGCCCACGCCGTGCAGACCGGCGGAGACCTTGTAGGTGTTGTCGTCGAACTTGCCGCCGGCGTGCAGCTTGGTCATGACGACTTCCACGCCCGACATGCCCGATTCGTGCATATCGCAGGGAATGCCGCGACCGTTGTCGCTGACGCGGATGCGATTGTCCGGCGTGATGTTCACCTTGATGAGCGAACAGTGTCCAGCCAGCGCTTCGTCGACCGAGTTGTCGACGACTTCCCAAACCAGGTGGTGCAAGCCGCGGGTGTCGGTGGAGCCGATGTACATCGCGGGTCGTTTGCGAACGGCTTCGAGTCCCTCAAGGATCTTGATGGAGGAGGCGGAATAGGCGTTCGCGGGAGGGTTCACTTGCTCTTCAGACATATGGGTGTAAAGGTAGTTCCCTAGCTAGTGGGCGACGAGGATCCCCGGGCATGCAGGGGTGGCTTGGGTCGACAGGATAGAGGCATTTCGTCTGGAAAGCTTGATCTGTAATCAGAAATCTGTGTTTACGATCACATATATGCGCTGAGAAGCGAAAAATTTGGAATTGCAAATCAGCATAATAACTCAGTATTAAAGCCTGGCAAGCTTCATTTGCTTCCTGTTGAAGTTGGAAAACGCGTAATCAAAAATATGCACTTATGTCGGCATGGCGATAGATTCTTCATAACGGAAAGGAGAACGTCGTGTCCATCGACATCTACCAATACGAGGATTACCGCAAGGCGCTGGCCGAACTATGGCGCGTCAAATGCGAAAACGACCCGGAACTCACGCATCGGGCCTTTGCGAAGACCGCGGGATTTTCCAATCCGGGGTTTCTGGGGGACGTGCTGCGCGGGCGCCGCAAGCTCAGCGACGAGGCCGTCGTCAAGATGGTCAAGGGGTTCGGGTTGCGCGGCGGCGACGCCGAATTCTTTCGCCTCTTGGTCAAGCACAACCAAACCAAATCGCCGGAAGATCGCGAGGAATACTGGCGACAGATCTTGACGCGCCGATCGCGGTCAAGCTTTGTCAAGATGAACCCCGCTCTCTCGCGCTACTACCAGGACTTCCGGTATCCGCTGGTGCGTGCCGCCCTGCAGTGCATGAAATGGAAAGGCGACGGCTCCCAATTGGGAGCGTTCGTCGATCCGCCATTGGCTCCCGCAGTGGCTAGCCGGATCGTGAAGGATCTGGTAGACTGGGGTCTGGTGAAGGTGGATGCCGACGGCGTCCATCGCGTCACAGACACCTTCGTCGAGCCGCCTGCCACCATGCACGAGCAGGTCCGGCAGCTCAACCGCACCTGGATCACCCAGGGCGCCGAAGCCATCACCAGATTTCAACCCAACCAACGCCACGTTTCCACCATCCTGCTCACGGTCTCCGAATCGACCCGCCGCGAAGTCGAACGCCGGATCGACAGATTCCGTCAGGATGTGTTCGAGTTGCTCCGGGCCGACCAGAAGCCCGACCGCGTTCTTCAACTTTCACTTCAATTCTTCCCGCGGTCGCGGGAAAAGGGGCACCTATGAACCGCTCGATCCTTGTTCTTTTCGGAGCCACCTTGTGGTTGAGCTCCTGCGACACGAATTCCACCGCCGTCGGGCCGCGCGCCGGAGGCGAAGATTTCCCGAACACGGTGCAAGCCCTGGGGCGCACCTTGGCGATGGGAATGGACTCCACCAAGGATTGGAACGGTCTCGATTCCGCCTCCACCGACATCGGAACCGGTAGCAGTCCCATCATCGATTCGGCGGCCAACTACGCGGGGCGTTTTGCAGGAATCCTGTGTAAATCCGACTCTGGCCTGGTCTTCCAGTTGGGGACCAAGGCGGGTTGGGAGAAAACCATCTGCAACGACACCCTGCCGGCTTGGAAGGTGCATGATTCCTTGGTGATTGGAAACTACCCGCACTTCAATGATTCTGGTGTGGGCATCGACACGGTCTACTGGATGTCCAGCGACAGCATTCGGGGGGTGGGCGGCTACCGCAGCTACAGTTGGCTCCAGCCCTACAGCCGCGAGTTCTTCCTGGTCAAGGGAGACACGGGCAAGCTCACCTGGAATGTCCGCCGTACCGCGGGCAGATGGACCGATTTCACGACCATGCTCACCGATGGCGGGAAAGACAAGCTGATATCCACGGAGAAGGACAATCTCTTCTGGTCGGCGAGCCGCTCGCTGGTGAAAGATGCCGCCACCTCGCCCGACACTTCGTGGGCCCTGTGGATCGCCCCCGGTATTGCGGGGCAACCTGTGATCGGCCCCAGCGACTCGGGTCTTGCCCGGGCAACCAAGCTGACCAAGCTGGCCTTTGGCCGTAAGCTCGAAAGCGGCTTGATCGTGGCCCATCGCGACACCTTGCGCAACTATGCCACGCTGTGGAGCGCGCGGACCGACTGGAATTCCGGACTCACCCGCTGGCAGACGGCCTACGGATTGCGTCCCGATTCCACCTTGCGAGCACGCGACACGGCGCGGCTTCTGGAGCGCTTCCGCAGGTCGACAGGAAATGACTCCACCCGCATCGAAACCAAAGCCATCCTCGGGCCGTCGCTGGATCGCCACGACAAGGACTCCCTCCTGTCGGTCAGGTACGA
The DNA here is from genome assembly GCA_039798065.1 of Fibrobacterota bacterium. Classification (GTDB taxonomy): domain Bacteria; phylum Fibrobacterota; class Fibrobacteria; order UBA5070; family UBA5070; genus UBA5070. The sequence continues at coordinate 5,139 of JBDKGS010000298.1, forward strand.
ACGATACCGCACGAACCTGAACGAACGGCACGCCGTTTGGGAGATCCAGTCGGACAACCCGGTGGCCAACGGTGCGGAATCGAAATCGGGATCGGTGTATTCCAAGGTCGAGTTCGCGGACGGTTCCTACGCTCAATTCCATGGCAAGTGGAACAGCAACGTCTTCGAGGGAACCTGGAGCAACGGCAAGGACAGCGCGAAGGTGGTGGTTT
>JBDKGS010000299.1:0-5225 GCA_039798065.1 Fibrobacterota bacterium
CCGGCGCGTGCGATCCGAGATCCACCTTGTACCAGGCCACAAAGCCCGCCCCGAAAGGCTCGGGCGTTCCCGAAAGCTCGGATGGACCGTCGGTTTTGAGCGCGATCTCGGATGGCGATGGCAACGCGAAGAACACGTCGAGTTGTTCGTCGAGATTGCTCTCGGACCAGACCTTGAGGCGGTAGCGCGCTTGTTTGGAACGGGCCACGGTGAGCGACGGATCGGCCCCGATGGTCTGGGCGATGGAGACCCATTCCCGCGACGCGGAATCGCGTTTTTCCAGGGCGCATCCGATCCGGGATTTGGACCGCACCGCGCAGGCCAGCAAGTCGCCTCCGTCGCGGGTGTCCAACGGGAAGATCCCCAGGCGGCGGCGCAGGTTGCAAGCGACCGATCGGCTCTTGCCACCGCTTGTGCGCAGCGAGTCCATGGCCGTGTCCGCCAAGGCGCGCATAAAGACCTGTGTGGAGGTGAAGTCGTCCTGGGCCGATTCGACCCGCAGGAAATAACGGCCCGCCTTGAGCGAACGCGAGATCGAGAAGTTCCAATCGAGGTAGGCGTCGTCGTTGGTGGCCAGCACGGTCTTGCCGTCTTCGGCCAGCAGGGTTCCTTGCACGTCCAACGCGCCCTTGCTCCCGATTTCCACGATGCTCGGTCGGCCTAGCACGACGGCGAATGTCCGGGGCTTGCGGACCTCGTAGGAAAGCCCGGGGACGAGCTCGCTGGTGGACGCCGATATCCGGTACGGCGCATGGTTGCGCTTCTTGGCGGGTTGCACCAGGATGCGGTAGGCGCCCGTGTCGAGCGTGACGTTTTTTGTCCCACTCCATTGCGCCAAGGTGGAGTCGTTATTCGCCGAACACAATTTGGCCTGGAACTCCTTGCCCACCGAAAATTCCACCCGCAAAGGCGACGGGATCCGCAGCTCGAACACGGCCGGGGCTTCGGTGCTGTCGGCCCCGGCATCTTCGACCCAGATGGAATGCAACGGCGCGTTCAGTTCCAGTGTGTGCGGACCTTTGCCTTTGATGGGTCGGCTATCCGGAATCGGGACCAAGCGCGCGATCTGGCGGCCCGCACGCGCCACCGGCAGGGCCACCAGGCGGTACGATCCGGCCGACAAATTCTGGTCGATGGGCGCATCGCTGCGGGCCGGCATGGGCCAGCCGTCGGCGTCTTCCAGGCGCAGCGGGATGCTCCCGTTCATGCCCGACGACTCGATCCGGTAGCGCCCGTTCGCAGGGACGCGAAGGGCGTATTGCGATCCGGAGAACGCCTCGATGAACTTGCGGTTGTCGACATCGGCTTCCAGCGCGCCTCCGTCGGCCAGTTCGTTGCGGGCCACCGAAAGCCCCAAGCGCCCTGCGCTTTGCCCGATGGTCCCGACATCCAACTGGTAGTCGCCCGCCAACAGGTACTCGATCAGCATGGCATTGCGTCCGGTGCCGTTGGTGCGGGCCGAGCGCGTGAACTGCTGGAAGCGGTCGCTCAGGTCGATTTTTGTCGCGAGTCTCCCGGTGGTCTCGATGCGGTAGATGCCGGGCTGGTCGACGCGGATGGTGTAGGGGCGGCTTTCGTTGCGGTCCAGATCGAAGTGGTAGACGGTTCCCGTCGTGACGGTGGGAGAGCGCCCCGCGCCGATGCGTGAAGGATCGAACGCCAGCGCCGCCACCGGGACGACGCGATCGATCGGAAGCGATTTCAACAGAAATTGTCGGGTCTCCGATGCGTCGTTTTTCACCGCGCAGACATGGTCGCCGGTTTGGGCCTCGACCGGGACTTGCGCGGCTTTGCCGTCCAACTCCAAGGCGACGGCTTTTCCGGAACGGTCCACCACGGACAATTGCCGTTTGCCTGCCAGGCGCACCGGAATTTCCACGCGCTCGCCGGGTCGGCACCAGAAGGCAAGCGGCTCGTCGGGATCGATGGGAGATGGCCGGACCGATACCACCGAAAGATCGGGGGCTTGCGAGTTCACATGGATCGAAAGCCGCTCGGCGTCGCCCACATCCAGTTTTTGGAACTGGACTGCGGGCGCACCATGGGACCACGCAGCCCCATTCGTCGAGGCGCCCAACGCGATTTTTCCTGCGTCGACGATTCCGGCAAGCAACGAGGCGTTCTTGAGGACGATGCTGGCCACGCCCTTCTTGACCGGAATCATCTCCAGGATGTGGACACCTTTTGTCAGTTCCACGAATTTCGATTCCGTCGCGTATTCGGGGGCCCGGTAGTTGGAGGGGGCCTGTCCCGCGAAGAAGCGGCGGATGCGCCATTTGCAGGTGGTGCCGCCAACCTCCATCGCATACTTGGCGTCGCCATCCACCCACAGGAAAGCGCTGACCGGCTCGAGCAGATTGAAGCGCCTGGCGATTTCGCGTCCCAGCGAAAGCGTGTCGGCCTGGATGGCCCGGATGGCTCCGTTGATCTGGTTGACCACCAACCCGCTGGCCCCAATGCGATCGACCGGATTTCCCGTGTGGGTGCTGGAGAGCCAATAAAGACCCGATGCCATGTTGTACATCGACGACCGCGAATCGCCGAAAGCGACGACCGTGAATTTCTGCCCCGGCGCGCCGGAAATTGTCAGGACCCGTCCAGGCGCAGCCGATCCGGTCCGCCCGATGGGAAGCACCACGCGCGGCACCGACGATTTTCCGGAGATGGAATCCCTGGCGATCTCCCCATCGTCGGGGAATTCGGTCGTGAGCGATTGGACCGTCGCGACCAGTCGCTTTTTGTCATCGGCTTCCAGGACCACGCTCGACACTCCGGCGCCCAGTGAAACACGGGCCAAGCCGGTGGAGGGTATGGTCCAGAGCGTGGTGGAATTGGAGGCGACCGGATCCAGATCCATCCGCAGGGTCAGCGGGTGCTCCGGACTCTTGATCGCCCAGTCGCGGCCTTTGCCGCCGTAGGCGGAAAGCCTGTAGGTTCCTTTGGGAAGCTTTGCCTGGAAACAGATTCCGGAGAGCGGGGTTTCGGGGCGCGGATAAGCAATGAAGGAGCGGTTGGCGGTCTTGACCAGCCACTGTCCATCGCGCCACAGCGCCAGTTCGGACAGATTCCGTCCTGCGGCTTCCAGGTACACAGTGGTGTCGGATTTTGTCTCGAACCAGAAATCGACCTGCTCCAGATCGTCCAGGCTCAGCCGGTTCTCGCGCCGCGAAACCAATCGCAAAGGCGAAAAGCCCGCCGGAACGCGAAACGGGACGGATGCGACCATGGCGTTGCCTTTGGCTCCCTTGGTGCCCTGCGTGGTCAGGCGGTATTCCCCGGCGTCCAGGAAGAGGTCGATGCGCGGCTGGCGTTCGCCCGCGATCCCGTCGGTTCGGAAGACACCGTTGCGACGATCGGCGATGGAAAGCTCCACGGGTTGGTCGCCGCGTGCCTGGATGGAATAGCGCCCCCATTTGGCGATGGGCAACAGGAGGTCGTGTCTGCCGCCCGAAGGGACGGAAATCGTCAACGAATCTCCGGTGGCGACCAGGGATGGAAACGACGAAGGTTTGGCAAGGAGCGCGGTCGGTGCCCAAAGCAGGAAAACAACGGCGTAGCGAAGCTTGAAAGGTTTGTTCATGGCTGCCTTGACCCGACTTGTTCTGGTGACTGGCCACCCAAAGGCCCTGTTCGGAGAATCGTTCCACACGAGGATATAGAACCGTGGAGGCCGATCGGTCCAACCGTTATCCAGGGACGGTTTCCGTCAACCCGAAGTGATTCCGGTTTCACTTGGGATACGAAGGTTGGCGATCGGGATCGAAGAATACGATATTGAGACTCATGATCAACAAGAGATGCATCGCTCTTCTCGCCATCGCCGGTTGCGCGGCGGCAATTCCTGTCGACACCTTCACCGTCAAAGGCGCCGACAGTGCCGTATCGTACCTGGCCAGGCCTGCCACCAGGGACGCGATCAAGCGCCCGGCCCTGGTGCTGGCACCCGAATGGTGGGGCTTGAACGGCTACGCCCAGCGGCGCGCCCGCGAGCTGGCCGCCGAAGGTTACGTGGTGCTGGCGGTGGACTTCTACGGCAATCGCAAGGTCGTCACCACCTTCGACGGAGCCAAGGCTTTGTCCGGCGGCTTCTACGCCGACCCTTCGCGCTTTCGCAAGGTCCTGACGGCGGCGGTGGCCCAGCTCAAGGCGCGTGCCGACGTGGACTCGACAAAAATCGGCGCCTTGGGATTCTGCTTCGGCGGAACCGCGGTGCTGGAAGGCGCCCGCGCGGGGCTTCCATTCGTGGCGGCGGCGAGCTTCCACGGCGGGGCGAAACCGTTCGCGTCCACCCCCAAAGGGTCCGTGAAAGGCAAGGTCATGGTGCTGCACGGCGGCGCCGACGCATTCGTTGACATGGGCGCGGTGACGGAAGCTGTCAAGGACTTCGAGGCCGCCGGAGCCGACTACGGTGTGGAGGTTTACCCCCACGCGGTGCACGCCTTCACCAACCCCGATGCAGGCAACGATCCGTCCAAGGGCATCGCCTACAACGCGGCGGCGGAGAAGGCCTCGTTCGAAGCGTTCCATCGCCTGCTGGCGCAGACGGGTTTGAAGCCTTGACGGCTATTTGAGGGCGCCGCACCCGGCTCCGCTGCGGATCCGGGGCCGCCGTCCTACGCGCTACCCTCGTGGTCGGTCCCGAGACGGGACACGGCCTTTCAGGCCGTCGCTCCGGCAGTGGCTGGCGCATTCATTGGGAGTCCAATTCAAAATCGTTAGATTTGAATCTTTGCAAAATGTCGATACCCTCCTGCAAAGACTGAATAGCCGAAAGCCTGCGCATGCTCATGAAATCCCTGACACTTCTATGTCTTCTCGTTTTGGCTGTATGCGCCGAAACCAATAAAGAGATCGCCCTGAAAAAAGGCATGGAGGCGGTCAAGCTGATGGATCAGGGGAAGCTCGATGAAAGCATCAAGCTGCTGAAAGAAGCACAGAAGATTGACACGGAGGAAATCAATTACCCCTACGAAATAGCCTACGCATATCATCTGAAAAAAGACACCAAAGAAGCGTTGCGTATCATGGAAGGCCTGGTCAAGAAAAGTGGCGCGACAGAGCGCATTTTTCAGATGCTTGGAAATCTCTATGACGACCAGGGAAACGCAGAAAAAGCAATGGAAACATACGACGCTGGCCTGACAAAATTCCCCAAGTCAGGGCCGCTTCACCTTGAGAAAGGAAATGTTTACTGGAATAAAAAAGATATGGATAAAGCTGTTCCG
>JBDKGS010000300.1:0-5220 GCA_039798065.1 Fibrobacterota bacterium
GTACGGGTGCAGCCCAACGGTCCGAACCTTGCCCGGAACCATCGTTTTCCATGGTTCCACGGTTTCGGTTGCCGCCGCAGGGACCACCGCCGCGACACTTGCGGCAAACTGCTCCGTGGCAGGCGACCCCTATTCGGTGCGGGCATCGACGATCCAACAGGCCGTCCGCTCCCAAGCCGCCATGGAACCGAATTCATCCGCCGCCGTGGTCCAGTTCAATGGCTCAATCCTCCCGACCCCGACACCCATGACTTCTCTTGCGACGCCAGCCGGAGTGAAACTGCTGGTCGACGGATTGAACATCGATTACCAGAACGGAACCAACTACGAAGCACCGATGACCTGGGCCCGGATCCTGCTGAACGGCGGAACTTCGAGTCTGGACTCGGCGATCCCGGCCTCGCCGTCACCGGCCAAGGCGATCATCCTGCTTTCCGATGGCCGCCCAATGACTGGGGTTTGGGCGAACGCCCTGAAGGCCGTGACAACGGTTTCGAACGTACCCGGAAATCCCGGCACCTGGACCACAGGATCACCCAGCATCCCTCCCGTCTACGGGATCTACATGGGAATCGACGCCATCGCGGGGAACGAACTGCAGACGATTTCCACGCAGACAAACGGAGCCTTCTACCAGATCCCTCCGTACATGCCCGACAGCCTGGCCATGGTGATCAAGAAGATCCTGGGCACGCTGATCAAGCCGGCCATCCCCGAAACCTTCACCCTCACCAACCTCACCAACGGGCAGACCGGCAGAGCGGCCGCATCCGTCGCCGACGGCAATTCGTTCAAGATGCTGATGGACTCGCTGGTTTCGCTGGTTCCGGGCACCAACAACTTGAGCCTGTCGCTCAAGGAAGGGGCGAAGACGATTTCTGCCAAGTGGACCATCGTGGTCTCGGACGACCCCGTTGCGGGCCCCGCTTCCCCGTTGGACTCGCTCCTGACCCGGCGATGTGCTCCGCCGACCTCGCTCAGCTTGAAACCCGATCGATCGGGTCATCCCTATGCGGTGGACTCCTTGGACCAAGGTGTTCTGATTACCCTCCAGACAATTCCCGACGCCTACGCGGCGCTGCCCATCTCGCTGCGGACCTTGGTGTCGTCGGATCGGGAAAACTCGCTTCTCCCGGTTCCAGCCGGAACCCCGCAGGAGTCCGCCGGAATCTTTTCCGGCAGTATCGCTTGGCAGCCCCTAAGCCAAACGGGCTCCGGCCCGCTCGATCTGGTGGTGCGTTCCGGCCAAGGTTGGGACACACTGATCGGATATTTCCAGATGCCCCGCGACCTGCGCGACACCGCATCGGCCATGCTTGCGCTGCGCCGCCGCGTTCCACCCTCCCTTGCCATGACTCCCGCGGTCGACGGCCCTTCCGGACGGATCGTGGTGACGGTGGTCGATTCGAACGTCTACAGCGCATCTGTGACCGTGCGCATCAAACACCGCCAGGGCGACAGCATCGACCTGGTTCTTCCGCTGCTCGCACCGCATTTGTACCGCCTCGAATTCGGATTCGAACCGGGCACCGCCGTACCGGGGAACACCGTCCTGGAGACCGGGCCGTTGGCATCGGGAACCGATACCATCTCCGGCTCATACCAGAATCTGTCAGCAGCGAGCCTTGTGAAGACGGCCATCGCCCGGCTTCGATTCCTGGACGAATTCGGCCTTGTACACGACACGCTGTCGTTCGATCTGTTCCCGGCGGCAACCCGGCAGGTGACGGTGCAGCTTTGGCTGGGCAATTCGCCGTGCCTTTCCTGCACCGGGACGATCGGCGTCGCTTCGTCGGCTCCGGGCGTACAGATCCTGTCAAAGACGGGAATCGCCATCTCGGCGGCACCGCTCTTCGCCGGGCAGGCCACCGTGTCGGTGAAGGGCCTGGCCCCCACGCCCAATGCAAGCATCGTGTTCGTCGACGACTCCTTCTCCGTCGCTGTCGCCGCACAGCCCATCCGGGTGCTGCCCATCGCGCCGGATTCCGTCGTCTACGAGGACCTCGACGGCGACGGCGCCTTGGATCGCGCCACGCTGCACCGCAAACTGCCGTGGAACGCCTCCAACGACCTTCTCCTGCCCTGGCCCGATTCCTCGCGCTACCTGCCCTGGCGCGAAGCCAACCGCACGCTCTCCGCCGACACTCTCGTGGAGGTGCTCGATTTCGCACCGCAGATGAGCAACAGCACGGGCGCTCGTACCGCCCTGGTGGCCATGTGGAGGCACGACACGAACTGGCCTTGGCAACCGGTGAAGGTGATCGAACGCATCGCCCCGGTCCCGATGCGCGCGGTGCTGACCCGAGGTCGCCTCGTCGACACGCTCCGCATCTCTCCTTCCGAACCACTCTGGCCGGCCCTTTCCCCGCTTACGAATCTTGTCAAGAACGAGACAAGCCTTTCAGGACGGAATCTGTCGCCGACCCGCGCCTACCTGGACGCATCCACTGGTGCGCTGATCCTACTGATTCCTGCGGATTCGACCGGCGCCATGGTCCGCCCCGGGGATTCCGTCCGTTTTCTGTCGGCGGTGAAGGATGGCCTTGGCAACGCCCCGGGGACTTTCGCGAAATCCGTGGTGGTGGAAGGTTCCGATCCCGCACCCGATGACGCCGTGATCCTCGACACCGACGCCGACGGCCGCGCCGACCGGGTGGTGGTGCGGCTACGCGCCCCGCTTTCCGTGACGGACCTGGTGGGCTTTTCCTGGCCCGACAGCACCGGAGTCCTGCAGACTCGAACCCTCGCGCCACAAGCCGCCATCAGCGATTCCGGCGATATGCGATTGACCTTCGATGTTGACCCGTTCGAGTTCGCCTCCACGGCGTGCCCCGATGTGGGTTGCCAGGATCTGGGCTTCCTGTCGACCGCTCGTTTCGGTTCGCCAACCCGCACCGGTTTCGCTATCCGCGACGGACTGGACCCGATCCCCACCTTGGCGCGTTATCGATTCTCCTCGTCGGGACGGATCCCGGACACGCTTTTGGTGAGCTTCTCGGAAAAGGTCAAGACGACAGGAAACGGCAGTTGGGTTTCGACCGGCCATCCCGAAATCGACAGCTTCGGCACCTCCCTTTCGCCGCTGTCGAAGTCGCTGGCTCCGGCAGGACGAGCTGCGTCGTTCCTGGTCGACACATCCAACCGCCTGCGTACCGGCGACCAACTGCGGATCACCGCCGCGCCCGGTGGGGCGATCTCCGACACCGCGGGGAACGCACCCGACAAGTTCGCGTATTGGACACCCATCGTGTGGAACCAGCCCCCTCCGCTGTTTTCCGTCGACCTGCCGCATCCGGTGGTCACCGCACCATTCGGCTCGGCTCCGAGCAACGAACCTCCCATGACACTTCTTGTCCACCCCGGCCCGACCTCCACGGAATGGGTCTCGCACGGCGTAGCCACTCCGGAAGGACTCGACCAGCGCTTTGGCGGCGTGGTCGCCCACCTGAACCGCATCCCCCAGGAATTGGGGGTCTACATCTACGACAACCTGGGGGTTCTGGTCGTCAAGCGCGAACTCACGGAACTCGAATCCTGGGTCAAGGCGGGCATCATCGTCCAGAACCAAAGGGGCGAGTACGACATCTGGCTGGCCTGGAACGGCAAGGACGAGCATGGTCGCGACGTGCTGTCGGGCGTCTACACCATGAGAGTCTACGGCTGGCTGAAGGAAGACAACCACTACATGGTCCTCAATCTGCTGCGCAACATCGGCTTCCGCCGCGGCCAGGAGAGGTGAGCGCGGACTTCCCAAGGTCCGCTTCCTTTCGAGAATCCGCGATGGCATTGCATCTTTCCAGGATGTGACCCGGATCATCACCAGATTTCCCAATTCGTCGCCCTCCACCTGGCTCGCCGTGGCGGTGGTCGCGACCGTGGCGACAACCATCGCCGCCGGATGGGGAATCCTGCACCAGGCCCGGTTCGAGAACGCCTTGACCGAGCGCTCCAACCGGATGTCGGAAATCGTCGGAGCCATGCACCGCAACGGAATGTCGGGAATGAAGCCGGCCACGCGCGACATCGCCACGCACGGTTCGGCTTTCCTGGCGGGCGACCGTTCCGATTCCGGACGGATTCTGTCGCGCATGGAAGGCGAAGTCCAGATCACCGACGCGGACCTCGCGTTCCTGCTCGACAGCACCGGACATGTGAGGCTGCGCATCCAACGCCCCGGTGAAACGGACATTCTCGGGTCCGACCTCTCGTTTCGGCGTTATTTCAACAAGGCGCGTCTTGGCCACGAGGACGAATTCGGCGCCTTGGGCGTTTTCACCCGCAAACGAGGAATCTACTCCTCCACTCCCGTCAAAGGGCCGGACGGACGCTTCCTGGGTGTCGCGGTGTTCCGCTTTCCCGCTTCCGCCATCGAAGATCGCTGGCTTGCCAAGATTCCCGATCCAACGGCTCTGATCTCCCCCGAGGGGGTCGTATTCGCCTCGAACCAACAGGATTGGCGACTGGCCACGATCCTCCAAGCGGACTCGGCCATCCAGCGCCTCGCCTCCTCGCGACAATACGGCGACACATTGCGTCGGGTCGGCATCGACCTGCTCGGCGACCGCGTCACCTGGGGCGGTCGTGGTTACACGATCCTGCGGACAGAACTTGACCAAGGATGGGTGCTCGCGTCCTTGCTTCCCAATTCGGCGTTGCGCCCCCTCACGACATCCCAGCTCGGCGCCGTCTACGGAGTCGCCGCTGCCTGGCTGTTCCTGGTCACGCTCGGCATCGTCGTCGTGACGGGACTGCAGCGGATCCGTCGCGACGAGCAGGACAAAAACCGTCTGTCCAAGCGGCTGGAGGAAGCCGAACGACTCGAGTCCCTCGGCCGACTGGCCGGTGGCGTGGCCCACGACTTCAACAACGTTCTCACCGCCATCATCGGCTACGCTTCCGTGCTGGAATACAAACTTCCCCCCGACTCCACGGAGAAGGATCTGGCGCAACGCGTCGGCACTTCCGCCAAACGCGCGTCGGAAACCGTCCGCCAACTCATGGCCTTCGCGCGCCGTTCGGGACTGCAGGTGAAGCCGATCGCCATGCACGACCTGCTGCGCGAGCTGGCCGAATCCCTGGACGAGAACATGTCGTCCGGATTGCAGATCCATCTCGACCTGAGGGCCTCTCGCGATGTGGTCATCGCCGATCGAGGCCATCTCCAGCAGGCATTCGCGAACCTCGCCCACAACGCCCGCGATGCCATGCCCAATGGCGGCT
>JBDKGS010000301.1:0-5218 GCA_039798065.1 Fibrobacterota bacterium
AAATCGATCCGGCGCTGAACCTGGTCAAGGGTGGGGGAGCAGCCCATTTTCGCGAAAAGTTGGTCGAGAAAGCGGCCAAGCGGTTCGCGGTCATCGCCGACAACACCAAGCTCGTGGAGAAGCTGGGATCGACCCGACAAATTCCGTTGGAGATCCTTCCGTTCGCATGGAAGACGACCACCCGTCGCATCGAAGCCATGGGCGCGAAGCTCACCCCCCGCCTGAGCGCCGACCTGGAAATGCTGCGCACCGACAACGGCAACCTCATCGTCGACGGGGACTTCGGGCCGTTGACGGATCCTGCCAGACTCGCGATCGAACTCGACGCGGTTTCCGGGCTGTTGGAACACGGCATCTTCGTGGGCATGGCCGAAGTGGCTTTCGTGGCCCATCCCGACGGACGCGTCCAGACCATTCGTCCATAGGGGGTGTGATGCTTCGGCGTACTCCTTCGGAGTATGCCAGGTGGATTCGCATATCGGGAAGAGGCCGGTGGATCGGTCGCACAAGAGTTATCCTAAGTGATAGAAGAGGAGGGGAAATCCCCTCCGATCCCAAACGAGGAATGCTCGCATGCGTAGACAAATTCTGATCGCCTCCCTCGCCGTGGCCACGCTGGCTCCCGTTGTCAGCGCGGCTTGCACCGATTCGATGTTCCTGCAGTCGATCACGGTCTACCGGCAAAACCTGAAGAATTCAGCCGTCTTGAGCACTTGGGATACGGTGAAGGTGAATCCTTGGGATGCCAACAGTCTGCTCGACGCGGGCCCGCTGGGGTACTTGTATTCCGCCACCCCGGATACAGCCACGCATTTTCTCGGATTCAAATACGGGTGCGGCGCCGACACCGGATCGAAGATCCAAGGCGTTCGGGTCATCGACAAGAGGGTCCGATCGGGCGAAGATTACAGCCATCAGAAATCTTCCGAAACCTTCACCCTGGACGCGAGTGTGGCCATGTACGACGGGGATGGGGCTGGACTCACCTATGCCGGCGAGCACTGGAGCGTCCTTTGGAACTCTTCGCTGTTCCAGATCGGCAAAAAGGCAAGCGGAACGCCGCGTGAGACGTACGATCAGAGCGCGATTTCCTACAAATACACGTCCACCACGAGCGGCTCTTCGGTGCTGACCAGCGGGGCAGGGACCTATCCCGTGGTCCATCCCATCTTGGCCGATTACGAGGGGGTCCTGTCCACGTTCCTCACCAATGTCGGCTTCGACGTCGCGAAGGTGGGTTCAGGGGTCGATTCGGTCAGAACCCAGGTGGTCCGGTTCCGCTACGAATACGATTACGTCAAGCCGTCGACCGGAGTTCGCGATGTGGCAGCGCGCGCGGCCTTCCGGGTGAACGCGGGTGCCAACGGATGGAGCATACTGCTTCCTCGAGCGGCTTCGCTTTCGATCCACTCGACCGATGGAAAACGAGTTCGTCAATTCCCGTCGGCTCGTTCGGTGGTCTGGGATGGTCGCGATGCCGCCGGCGCCGCGGTGCATCCGGGCGTTTGGCTGATCCGCGCCGAAGGTGTCGGGAGCATGGCCTTGCTGGTTCGTTGATCACAATGTGACAAAATCCGACAGGGCGCCGCTCCCCGGGACGCCTTGTCGAGCGATGCCGTCCGCTTGGTGGTTCAGCGCCTCGAAGGCGCCATGGATTCCAGCAAGGCCACCGCTTCCGCCAGCCCGTCGCGTTCTTCCAGCGTCTTGCGCATGGTTTCCCGCGCCCCGCCGCGTCCCATCGCCTTGGCCTCCATCAAGCCGTCGGCAAGAAGCTTTGCCGACAATTTTTGGCAGGGGATCGGTTTGGCTGCGAGCCCCAGCGCTCTGAGCCGCAACGCCCATCCCGGCTGGTCCATCATGTGCGGCACCACCACCTGCGGTGTTCCCGAACGGGATGCGGTCCAGCTTGTCCCGGCTCCTCCGTGGTGCACGATCACCGACATCCTGGGGAACAATCTGGTGTGGGGGAGGTGTCCGCAAACCAACACCTGTTCGCTTGCACCTGCGATCGTGCTCCATCCTTGCGAGACGATGGCGCGCATTCCCGTGGTCTGCAGCGCCTCGGACACGATCCGGCTGGTGCGTGCGGAATCCTCGCTCGCCATCGATCCGAACCCCAGGTAGATGGGGGCGTCGCCGTTGGCCAGGTAAGCCTCGACTTCGCGGGGAAATTCTTCCTCGTCGGGTCGACGCAGATACCCGCACTGGTGGGCATGCGGTGGGGCGTCGGCGGGCATGGGCCAAAGCCCGGGATCCATCGCGACCAGGATGGGCAATTTTTGTCCTCGCAAACCGCCCACCATCCGACCCAGTCCAAGCTTGGCGCGTTCGCTGGCCAGCCGTTTCCCGATGGCCAATTCCATCAGGGCAAAACTCGCGCGCCAGATCAGGCTGTTGAACGGTCTAGGCAGCGGGCGCGGAACGTTCGGTGGAGGTTGGAAGCGACTGGGAACGATGCTCCCCACGTGACCCACCAAAAAGCCACCAACACCAAGCCGTTCGGCGAAGGCCGCGGTGGCGAATTGGAACGGTGCGGACCCGACGAAGAGATCGGCCCAGTCGCCATAGGGGGCATGGGCGTCGAACTCGTCGGAGATGCCGTTGCGGAGCGCTAGAGCCATGGCTTTCAAGGCCTGGATGGGCTTCCCGTTGCCTTCCTTGTTGATCCGTTCCATTTCCGGCTTGAGGGGGCGGCCCGCGGGAATGGCAGACACTCCCACGGAGGTGCAGATTTCGACAAGATCTGGCGAGACGAGAAAACGTGTTTCGTGTCCCGCGTCCTGCAGCGAGCGGGCAAGACTTGCAAGGGGGCGCACGTCGCCTTCGGTGCCGATGGGAGCCAGGACAACTTTCATGCAGTTCCTCCGGGGAGCCCGGCGCGGTCCGGAATCGGACGATCGCAGGGGGAATGCCAAGGAGGTAGAATCTTGTTGACGATTTCCGTCCAACGATGACCGCGCGACGTCGAATTCCGCAAGGCGGAATCCGGGAAGCTCGGGTACGACAGGAATTGTCTGAAACGAGAAAGGCCGCGGGTGGTTGTCCCCGCGGCCCACAACGTCACTCTCGAATCTCGATACTCAAAATGCTCCCGCAGTACCACGCCGGAGGCGCGACCGGAGGGGAGTCGGAACCCCACACGCAGGGGCTCTTCTTGTTACTCCATCCGCACGAACGAGGGTTCGCCGGATCTCATTTTGATCGTTCGACTCTCGATAGATGCATCCTGTTTCTTATGCGACCCAGTGAGCGGGCCACTTCCTATACGTTACGGCCGGATTTCACGGAAAGCAACAGTTCGCGAAAAGAAAAAAGATTTGCGGAAACGTTTGCTTTTTCCGATCAACGGCGCATCCATTCCAAACGGTCTTCTCGTGGAAGTTTTTCGATGGAATAGCGAAGCATGGTGCGCGGCATCTCATGCGCGTGGAGGCGCAGGAATTCATGCAGAACTTCCGGATCCCGCTTGCCGGCTTCCCGCAACATCCAGCCGGTGGCTTTGTGGATCAGGTCGTGCTTGTCCTTCAGGAGCGCCTCGCAGATGTCCACGCAAGCTTCCGGTCGACGACTCCTGATCGCATGGAAGGTGCTGATCACCGCGATGCGTCGGTCCCACACCACCTGGCTTCCCGCGAGCATCCAGAAGGTGGACGGATCGGGATGGTCCTCCCACCAGGGGCCAAGGATGAAATGGGCGCTGGAATCGACCAGATCCCAGTTGTCGATGTGGGCCTTGTGTCGCAGGTACAGATCGGCGATTTCCAGACGGACAGAATTTGTCTTGGTTCGCGCGAAAGCGTCCACCCACGAAAGCAATCCCGCCAATCGTTCCTCGTGCCATTGGGAAACCACGAGTTCCACCGCCTCCGTTGGTGGAATTCCACGAAACATCCGAACGCCTTCGCGGACAGTGGGTACGGGGATGCCCAGGAACCGGTCGTGCTCGGCGTATCCGCCGGGGAAGACCTGGAAGAAGCGGGCCTGGCCCACGGCTCGTTGTTGATCGCGCCGCTCGCGCAGCCATTGGGACAATTCGTTCGCCGACATTCGACGAATCTACCACCAAACGAAAACGCCACGACCTGAATCGTGGCGTTGGGTGATACGGAGGGCGTTGCCAAGGCGATCGAATCGGCCCTGGCGGGGGGCTATGTCAGATTTTGGCGTCGCGCAAAAGCTGGGCGCTGAAGAACTGCGCCTGAGCCGCGTCGTCCGACAGCATGACGGGGACCATCGCGCCGGGCAGGACGGTTTCCGGCGCGTTGTCGGCGTTGGGGCCGCCAAGATCCGTCCGCAGCCAACCCGGATCCATGCGGCTGACGATGATCTTGGTCCCTTTGAGCAGAGCGCCCAGATCGTCGGTCCACTTGTCGAGCGCCCACTTGGAGGAGCCGTATGCGGCCAGCTGCCAGGTTTTGTCAATGCCCGAAGTCACGTTCACGATGCGGCCCCAGCCCTTGGCTTGGATGCTGGGCAACAGCAGGGTGGTGAGTCGCATGGGCGCGAAGATGTTGATCTGGAAGACGCGGGCCCAGTCGGACAAATCCTGTTTGGAGATGTCTTCGTTCCACACGCTCATCACGGCGGCGTTGTTGTAGAGAATATCCACGCCGCCAGCGGCCAGCACTTCGGCGGCCAGGCGATCGACATCCGCGGGATTGTGCATTTCGGCGGCGAAGGCCTTTCCATCGGAGCCGGCTGCACGCACCAGCGCGAGAGTGGCTTCGGCGGCTTCCAGGGTGCGGCCGTGCACGAAGACGCGGCAGCCTTCCTTGGCCAATGCTTCGGCGACGAGTTTGCCGACACCGCGACTGGAGCCGGTGACCAGAGCGGTCTTGCCTTGGAGCTTCTTCATGGAAACCTCGATGAATACGATGGGTGAGAGCGGATGCCCGAATAATAGTGGGTCAGCATGAGTCGCGGAACGGGCAGGTAAGGTTCAAATGAACACAATTCCTGTCGTGCCCAAAACGAACAAGGCCTCCCTGTTGGGGAGGCCTTGTATTTGATTCGACGCAAAACCATCCACATTCGCCCGGCAGGCTCCCGCCCGAGTCGGGCGGGCGGGGGGAGGGTTGGATGTGCAGAGCGGAAAATGGGACTCGAACCCACGACCACCTGCTTGGGAAGCAGGAGCTCTACCAACTGAGCTACTTCCGCGATCGGAAATCCAAACCTAACGCAGGTGTAAGAAATTGGCAATGCGTGCCGATGCATT
>JBDKGS010000302.1:0-5204 GCA_039798065.1 Fibrobacterota bacterium
AAGAGCGCTACGGCAAGGAAGAAGCCAAGACCCGCATCTACGCCACCACCGACGCCAAGAAGGGCGCGCTGCGCAAGCTGGCCGACGAAGAAGGCTACGAGACCTTCACGATCCCCGACGACGTGGGCGGCCGTTTCTCGGTGCTGACCCCGGTTGGGCTGCTGCCCATCGCGGCGGCAGGATTCGACATCGACGCGTTGTTGGCCGGTGCGCAGGAAGCCTACGAGAAGTACGGCGCCACCAGCGACCTGACAAAAAACGACAGCCTGCTGTATGCCGCCAACCGCGTGGCGCTCTACCGCCAAGGGAAGGCCATCGAAATCCTCTCCATCTTCGAACCCTCGTACCACTACCTGGTCGAATGGTGGAAGCAGCTCAACGGAGAATCGGAAGGCAAGAACAAAACCGGCATCTTCCCCGCCGGCTGCGAGTTCACCACCGACCTGCACTCCATGGGCCAGTGGATCCAGGAAGGCCAGCGCAACGCCTTCGAGACGTTCCTGATCGAAACCAACCCCACCGCTTCGGTGGTGGTTCCGGACACCGGCGACGACCTCGACGGCCTCAAGTACCTCGCTGGACGGGAATTGTCCGAGATCAACAACCAGGCATGGAAGGGCGTGAGCCTCGCCCACCTGGACGGCGAAGTGCCCAACTCGTCCATCGTGGTCGAGACCATGAACGCCCGCACGCTCGGCAACCTGATCCACTTCTTCGAACGCGCCACCGCGGTGTCCTGCTACCTGCAGGGCGTGAACCCCTTCGATCAGCCCGGCGTGGAAGCCTACAAGGCCAACATGTTCGCGCTGCTGGGCAAGCCGGGCTTCGAGAAGCAGGCCGCGTTGCTGAACGCGCGCCTGTAAGCATTGCGCCGCTCGTCCTGAGGAAGGCTTCAGCCTGTCTCGAGGGGCGGCGGGTCGCTGCAAGCAATTCAGCGAATGACAGATTCTGGCCCTGCTCTCCTTTCGGAGGGTGGGGTTTTTCTTTGCCAAAAATTGTCGGGGGAAAGCTTTCCCCCGCGCCCACGGCTCCGGCTGCGCCGGGATCCTCGGCTCCCCCTTCTCCGCTGCGCGGGGCGTTCGTTGCTGACGCTTTTTGTCTTATTGCAGACTGCGTCTGCACTGTTTTCACGGGAGCCGCTTGCGCCGCTGCTCCCGTGACCCTCCTTGGCGCCAAGGACCCTCGTGCCGGGTCCTTGGATCCAGGCACCCAGGGGGGACGCTACTTCCGGGCCGCCAGCTGGCCTTTTCACCCATCGGCCTTGCTCGGCCGATGGACACTTTGGCGGTCCTCCATGAACGCGCCCCCCCTGGGGACCCCCATCGTTGCTTGCCTGGGGCAAGACGGCGGAGATGTGGTGCCGCGTTGGTGGGTCGGTGCAGGTGGATGCGTGAGACTATCGGTGCAGGCGGCGGGCGATGCTGGCGGAATGTCGCACGGTGGATCGGCAATCTGGAGATGGGCCCGTGCGACCTGGAGCCAGCATCGTCCGCCGCCGACAATCCGGAGAACGCGAATGGGTTGGAAACGGCGACGCCCAGCCTTCGGCTGGGCGTCGCGACGTGGCTGCGCGATGGAATCGTGGCGACGGGAATCGTCAGCGGTTCTTCAGCTCCTGCACCGAGGCTTTGAGGTCGGTGATGGCCTTCTCCTGCGCGATGGCGTGGAGGGTGAGCTCTTCGACCTTTTTCAGGAGAACCAGGTTCATCTGCGCGAGATCCAGGCCGCTCTTGCCAATTTCTGTCGCACTGGGGACTTCGGGGAGGTGCTTGTGTTCCTTGGTGTAGGCTTCGACTTCGGAGAGCGAGGTCAGTTTGTAATCCGGTTCGAAGACGTAGTCGGCGACGTTGGATGCTTTCACGTCAAGCGTAAGGTTGGTTCCGTGGATTGCACCAGCAACTTGCAAGTTTCCCACTCGGTCGAGAAGCATAATCCGATTCCAAGAAGTGCCTTGAACGAGCCACCAAGCAAAGCCACCTGATGCATCTGATGCACTTTGTTGACTGACGAAATCGAACTCGCGGTATCCGGCGATCCGATTCCATCCCATCAAGTTTCCATCCTTTGCTTGAGTCGCATAACTCGCAGGATCGAGATTTCCTTCGATTGCCGTGTATTGGATATTGAACGAGCCATTTAGCCCGATCGATGTGCCTGAAATCGGACCGCTGACGGTTCCGCCGGAGATGGGCAGATAAGGCCCTCCCGGCAAAGTGCTGGCCGTCAGGTTTCCCGAGTGCCACAGCGAGTACCACGGCGACCAATTCAGACTTGCATTGTTGTCGTCCTTGGTGCGTAGCGCATACGAGCTGCCGCAGCCCGAACAATGACGGCCTGCAAGCTGGATGGAGCCGCCGGCATATGGTGCCAGTGTCTGGTAAACGGCCCAATCCCAGGGCTTGTTCGGGCCGTCGGCACCGGAAATGCCTGACTCGAAATTTCTCAGGTTGTCGGGGTTCACTTGGCCAAGGATCTGGGAGCCGGAAATATTGGGGATGGATGCCGTATTCGCTTGGATCGCGCTGGCGAGGGTTGCGCCGGTCGCCGAATCGACATAGGTCTTTTTTGCGAAAGGACTCAGCGCGTTCGCCAAGGAGACTTGGTCAATTTTTGTCCGTACGGTGTCGCGCACCTTGCGGATGTCGGCGGTGTCGGACTTCGAGGCCTGCAACGAGGTTAGCGAGCTCTGATCCGCTTTGGCGTTCAGCGAAGATTGGAGCGACGCAACCGAGGTCGCATCCGCTTTCTTCGCCAAGGTCGTATCCAGGTAGGTGAAATTCTCATTCACTTCGCGGGCGACCACGGATTTGCCGGACGAAAACGTGTTGGGGACAGCCGCCATGGAGGACGACGCGACAAGCAAAGCGGTGGGAAGCATTCGTGACATGGTGGTTCCTATTGCGGGCATTTGACGGGAGGGGAATCAACGTCCATGGAGCTCAAAGTAATTCCGGGGAGGGTGGGGTGGGCTCTCTCCTCCGGTGCCGGACCGAAGCCTCCTATCTTTACCGGACCATGAATCCGCTCTTCATCGCGCCATCCATCTTGTCCGCCGATTTCGCCCGCTTGGGCGAAGAAGTCCATTCCGTCGAAGCCGCCGGTGCCGACTGGATCCACGTCGATGTCATGGACGGACATTTCGTGCCCAACCTCACCTTGGGCCCGGTGATCGTGGAAAGCCTGCGCAAGGCGACTAAGGGCTTTCTGGACGTCCACATGATGGTCACCGATCCGTTGGAGTACGGCAAGCGTTTCGCGAAAGCCGGAGCGAATCTCGTGTCGTTCCACCTGGAAGCCGCCATGGATCCTGGAGCGGTCATCGATGGCCTGCGGGCAGAAAATGTCCAGGTGGGGATGGTCATCAATCCTGGCCGGTCTTCCGAAGAGCTGTTCCCGTATCTCGATCGACTGGACATGGTCCTGGTGATGAGCGTGTGGGCGGGCTTCGGCGGTCAGTCGTTCCGCGACGACGCCCCCCGCAAGGTCGAGATCCTGGCCAACGAGATCGCACGACGGAATCTGTCGACACGCCTTCAGGTCGACGGCGGAATCAACGCCAAGACGGCGAAAATTGTCCGCGATGCCGGAGCCGATACGCTGGTGGCAGGTACTTCGGTTTTTGGCGCTGCCGACCGCGCCGCCGCCATCGCCTCCCTGCGGGCATGACCCCTTCCTGGGCGCGACAGATTCCGACGGGCTGGGAGATCCGCGTCAAGGCTGTTCCCGGAGCCTCGCGCTCGCGCATTGTTGGCGAATTGGGCGATCGGCTCAAGATCCAAGTGGCGGCACCCCCCGAAGACGGCAAGGCCAACAAGGCCGTGATCGAGGTGCTTGCGACCTGGCTGGGGCTGGCAAAATCGGAGGTCGAGTTGGTCTCGGGGCCGAGTCAACCCGCCAAGGTGTTCAAGATTCCGCCCCGACAGGAATTGCCCGCGTTGTAGATCCGTGCTGGACGGCGCATACTTGCTCACGGGTCCCTCGCGCCACACTCGACGTACCGACGCGTACGCCTTCGCGTGCCGCGTATCCCGTTCGCATCGTCTGCATCCCTCCAGCGCGAATCTACCTATCTACCCTCTTCGAGCCTGTGGATGAGGAAGTCAGCGAAGCCAAGAGCTTTCATCTTCTCCTGCGTGACGGCGACCGGGTAGTCCACCCGAAGGATCTCGACAATTCCTGTCTCGGTGTCGAAGGTCGCGAAACAGGCTTGCGGATTGCGGTCGCGGGGTTGGCCCACCGATCCGTCGTTCACCAATAGGCGTTCACCTTCGCGCAGCTGGTAGGAAAACGAATCGCAGATACGGAAGGTCTGGTCGTTTTCGCGCACCACGATCACGGGGAAGTGCGAATGGCCAATGAAGCAGATGCGTTCGCGGAAGAAGTTGAACGAGTCGGCGGCGTCTTCCAGATCGGTGATGTAGTACCAGTCGGCGGGGCTGTGCGGCGAGGCGTGCACAAAACACAAATCGCCTTCCGTTTCCAGATACCGCAGCTTCTTGAGGAAGTCTTGGCTGGCCGGCGAGAGCACATCCCGTGTCCATTCGATCGCACGGCGCGCGTAGAAGTTGAAGCTTTCCGAGGCTTCCCAACCAAGGGCCACGGAGTCGTGGTTTCCAAGGATGGAAATGTCGGCGCGTGCGCGGACGATATCCACGCACTCGTTGGGGTTGGGGCCGTATCCCACGACGTCGCCAAGGCAGACGCGCCGTTGCACTCCCAGTTCGTCCATTTTGGACATCACGGCCTGCAGGGCCTCCAGGTTGCCGTGGATGTCCGAGAAGATTCCGTACTTCATTTGATCATAACCATACATTAACCCGGCGGTCCCGTGGCGGGTCCGGATGCCTCAAGCTGCGGAAAAAGGTTTTCCCGAGACCATCCGCTCAATCGAGGATTCGTGGAGTCACGAATATGACCAGTTCCCGATGCGTCGTTTTCTGGTAGCTCCAGCGAAACAGCGCCCCCAGAAAGGGAATGTCGCCCAAAAGAGGAACTCGGCGTTCGCTGCGCGAATTGGATTCCTGGATGAGCCCGGAAAGCCGGACCGTTTCCCGGTCGCGGAGCGTGGCCATGCTTGAGCTTTGCTTCACGTCGACGATGGGAGCGGTGGAGCCGTTGCGCGAGGTTTCGGTTCCCACCAAGCTTGTGATCAAGGGTTCGATCCCCAATTGGATCCGGCCATCCGCCGAAATTTGCGGTGTCAC
>JBDKGS010000303.1:0-5160 GCA_039798065.1 Fibrobacterota bacterium
GATGTCCGGATCCGCACCACCAAGCCCCGCAAGGACGTGTTGTTCGGGTACGCCTTCAACATCTCCAAGTGCAAAGGCTACATGGAATGCGTGAAGGCCTGCGCCGAGGAAAACAACCAGGATCGCGCCACCAACCTGCAGTACATCAAGATCTGGGAAATGGAACCTGGATCGATGTCCTTGGAGAGCGCCAACGGAGCGATCACGCACGAAGTTCCGGCCGCCGGACACTTCTACATGGGCACCCAATGTTTCCATTGCGAGAATCCGCCTTGCACCAAGGTTTGCCCGGTGGGCGCGACCTGGAAGGAAGACGACGGCATCGTGGTCGTGGATTACGACTGGTGCATCGGTTGTCGCTACTGCGAGGCCGCGTGCCCCTATTTCGGACGGCGCTTCAACTGGAGCGAACCTGAAGTCCCGGTCGACGAGATCAACTGTTCCCAACACTACCTGGGCAACCGCTTGCGTGCCAAGGGCGTGATGGAAAAGTGCACGTTCTGCGTGTCCCGTTCGCGCGAAGGGAAGAATCCCGCATGCGTGGAAGCCTGCCCGACCGGTGCGCGCGTGTTCGGGAATCTGCTCGACCCGAATTCCGAGATTCGACAGGTTCTGTCCACCAAGAAGGTCTTCCGACTCAAGGAAGATCTGGGCACGGAACCGAAATTCTGGTACTACACGGACTGAGGCGCACGAACATGATCAAGGATCTATTGCATTTCTTCCGTGACGGAATCCGCAACGTCACCACGGGTGGGCGCCGCTACCATGTCTGGATGGGCTTCCTGGCCTTGCTGATGGCGTCGGGCATCCACGCCTACAGCCACCAATTCCGGTACGGGTTGTCGGTGACGGGCATGAACGACATCGTGAGCTGGGGGCTGTACATCTCGAACTTCACGTTCCTGGTTGGCATGGCCGCCGCCGCCGTGATGTTGGTGCTTCCGACCTACATCCTCCACGATGTCGATTTCCGCAAGGCTGTGCTTGTGGGCGAAGGGGTGGCGGTCGCCGCGTTGCTGATGGCGCTTTGTTTCGTGATGGTCGATGTCGGCGGGCCCATGCGCTTGTGGCACATGATCCCCATGCTGGGTTATTTCAATTGGCCCCAGTCGATGCTCACTTGGGATACGGTCGTGCTCAACGGGTATTTGGCATTGAACACCCTGATCCCGTTCTACCTGCTGTTCAAGCACTGGAAAGGCGAAACCCCCGACAAGCGCAAGTACGTCCCTTTCGTGGTCCTATCCGTGATGTGGGCCGTTTGCATCCACCTGGTCACTGCCTTCCTGTACGCAGGCCTGGTGGCTCGTCCGTTCTGGAACAACGCGTTGCTCGGGCCGCGGTTTCTGGCATCGGCGTTCGCCGCCGGACCGTCCTTCATTCTCTTGGTTCTTGCCGTGGTGCGTCACAATACCGCGTACGAGATCAAGGAAGAAACCCTGCGCAAGCTGGGTACGATCATCACCGTGGCAGCGCAGATCAATCTCATCATGCTGGCCTCCGAATTGTTCAAGGAGTTCTACCACGTGTCGGAGCACTCCGCCAGCGCGGTGTATCTGTTCTTTGGCCTGCATGGACACGCGGCCTTGGTGCCTTGGATCTGGACCGCGATCGGAATGAACATCGCCGCGACATTGGTGCTCACGTTCAATCCGCTTCGACGGAAATTGCCCATTCTTTACACTGCGGGAGCCGTGCTGTTCGTGGCGATCTGGATCGAGAAGGGGATGGGGCTCATCGTGCCGGGTTTGATTCCTTCTCCTCTTGGGGAAATGACCGACTACCATCCTAGCTGGACCGAGATTCGCGTCACGCTGGGCATCTGGGGCATGGGGCTCACGGTGTTGACGGTTCTTGTCAAGGCCGCGATTCCGGTGGAGCTGGGTATTTGCCGGAAGAACGCGAAATGAGCGTCGCTTGGTCCGATTTCCAGGTGGTTGGATTCCAGCGAGAAAGTGCACGCACCTTCGCGAGCACCTACCGCTACGGCAAGACCGTCTCCAAAGCGCTTTCGATCTCGATGCACCTCGCACAGCATTGGGCGTTGGGAGAAAAAGTCACGGCGGTGGAGCTTGCGCGTGATCAGGACCTGCCGCACCCATGGGTCGCACGGCTGCTGGGGTACCTCACCCGCGCCGGAATCGTGAAATCGTTCCGTGGACCTGGCGGTGGGTACGTCTTGGCCAAAGAGCCGCATGAGATCCGGCTTTGGGAAGTCGTTTCGGTCTTCCAGCGAGACGATCTCGAGCTTTCCACCAAGGATTTGGTGGCAGATCGTGGCCTTGGGTTGGCGGTTCAGGCCACCAACCAAATCATCCGGGAATATCTGGACAAGACAACCCTGGCGATCTTTGTGACGGCTTCCGTTCCGGCAATCCCAAGCAGATCATGAAACGCCGTTTTGTCACTGACACTTAGTGTCAAATGGTTGTCAAAAACGGCAATTGACAAAACAAAGGTGAGTGAAATCTGATCTGTAGCGATTGGCGCGATGCTCGCTATAGATTGATTCAACGCACCCCACTGCGTCCGGTCCGGCCGAGCGATTGGGTCCCAGCAGAGTAATGCTCGTCAGAGCTTACCTCGATAGGGATTCCATGTCCACGCCAGCTAGCACCTCCGCAAACCCAGATACCACGTCCTTCAATGCAGACCAGAAGGAGTGGCTCGATGGATTCCTGAAAGCCGCGAGCGCCCTCTCGGGGAGCGTTGGTGGCGATGGGGCGCCTTGCCCCTATCCCGCCGAAGCGATGGCGGGCTACAAAGCCCAGACCCGCTGGTTGGCCGAGGGCAAGCGTTTGTCCAAGGAAGAAGACATCAAGCGCCGCCGCAATCCGCATTTGTTCCGGACGCGGTTGACAGAACTTGACGCACAAGGCGAATTCCCCGCTGGCGAAGAGAATTTCTTGGCGCGTTTCCATGGCATTTTCAACGTGGCGCCCACCCAAGAACGCCCGATGTCGCGGTTTCGGATTCCCGGGGGAATTGTCAATTTCCTTCAAGCCAAAGCCATGGCTTCCATCGCCCGCGATTGCGCCGACGGTGATGTGTGGCTGACCACGCGGTCCAACGTGCAGGTGCGGAACATCCAGCCGGGAAAGATGAGCGAGCTGTTGGTTCGGTTGGAGGAAGTGGGACTAGGGGCGCGTGGATCGGGCGCCGACAACATCCGCAACGTGGTGGGGAACCCGACCGCCGGGATCGATGCGAACGAACTGCTCGATGTGCGCCCCCTTTGCCGGGCATGGCATCACCATGTGCTGCACACCGAAGACCTGCACGGTTTGCCGCGCAAGTTCAACGTGGCCTTCGATGGGGGCAACGCCATCGCCGCCCTGGAGGACACCAACGACATCGGGTTGCGCGCCTGCAGGTTGAGCGGGAATGCGACAAATCCTGACGGAGTGTACCTGCGGTTGGCGCTGGGCGGGATCACCGGTCACAAGGACTTCGCGCGCGACACCGGCGTTCTTCTTTCGCTGGACGAATGGCTCCCCGCCGTCCACGAGATGCTGATGGTGTTTTTGGAAAACGGCAATCGCGGGCAGCGCGGCAAGTCGCGCCTCAAGTACGTCTTGGACGATTGGGGCTTCGAAAAATTCCTGAAAATCGTGGAAGAACGCCTTCCGTTCGCGCTTCGCAGGGTGGCTTTGTCAGAGTGTGAGTTCGCACCTGCCACGGATCGCGCGGCGCATCTGGGGGCGCACGCGCAGCTCCAGGATGGCCTGAGCTGGTTGGGGGTCCATGTCCCGGTTGGTAAGCTCACGGCCGACCAGCTCGATGGGGTGTCCCGCATTGCGCAACGTCATGGCGATGGCGACATCCGACTCACGGTTTGGCAGAATCTGTTGATTTCCGGCATCTCCACCGGCAACATCCAAACGGTCCGACAGGAATTGGCGGGTATTGGGCTCAAGTCCGATCCCGACGGAATCCTGCAGGGCCTGATCGCCTGCACAGGGTCCGAAGGCTGCAAACACGGGCAAGCCGCCACAAAAAGCACAGCATTGGCCATCGAAGAGCGGTTGGGGGGGAAGCTTCCCGCCGAATCCCCGCTCAACATCCACCTCACCGGCTGTCCCCATTCGTGCGCGCAGCACTACGTGGGCGACATCGGGCTTTTGGGCACCGGTGTGGAGATTGACGGAATCCGTCATGACGGGTTCCATGTATTGATCGGAGGCGGCACCGGAAACAATCCGCGATGCGCGGTGCAGGTTCTGGCGGCGGTTCCCGCCTCCCGCATACCCGAAATCGTGGAAAATCTCGTCGGGGTGTGGTTGGAAAAGCGGGTCGACAACGAGACCTTCGCCGAATTCACCTTGCGTCACGACGCGCAGCAACTCCACTCCCTGTTCGCCTCTGTCGCGTCCGCCGCCTGAGCGTAGGAGAAAACCATGCAAGCTCCAGTTCTTCCCGAAACCGCACCTTTCACCACCGAACAGCGCGGATGGCTCAACGGCTATCTGGCCGGACTTTTCAGCGGCGGAAATCTGGCCGTTGCCAAGTCGACAGGATCTGTCTCCGGTGGGGCCGCCAACGCTCCAGCCATACCCACCAAGAGCCTGCGCATCCTGTACGCGTCGCAATCCGGCAACGCGGAAAGCATCGCGTTTTCGCTTGGAGATCGCATCAAAGGCGCGTCTGCGGGCGATGGAGTCGTTTGGGCGCCCGTTGTTTCTTCCATGGATGCCGGTGCCGGCGTCGAATGGTCGTCGGAATCGCACTTGGTCTTGTTGAGCTCCACCTGGGGTGACGGCGAGATGCCCGACAACGGGAAATCGTTCTGGAAATTCCTGGAATCGGATGCCGCCAAAGCCTTGTCGCATTTGACATTTTCCGTCTTAGGGATCGGCGATCGCAACTACGCCCGGTTTTGCGCGGCGGGCAAGTTGCTCGACGCCCGCATGGAATCCCTCGGGGCGACTCGATTGGCGGCGCTGGAGTGCCTGGATACCGACTACGAATCCGGCGCCGGCGCTTGGAAGACAAAAATCGCGGAATCGCTCGGCGCAGGTGCGGCTGTGGCGGCGGAAACGGAGAAGGCCGGACCTGTCGGTTGGAGCAAAGCGAATCCTTTCCCCGCACCTTTCGTGGAAAATCGGCGCCTCAACACGAAGGCTTCCGACAAGGACACACGGCATGTCGCGTTCTCGC
>JBDKGS010000304.1:0-5153 GCA_039798065.1 Fibrobacterota bacterium
GAAACCAATCGAATCCGATGGTAACCCGGCAAAACGCTGTCGTTGGCCCAGATCTTCATCCTTCCGAAGACACCAGCTCCGGTCCGACCCGCGTAGGCATCGTCGAGGTACACGCTAGCGGGATGAGGGGAATTCACGACCAGACTGCCGCTGGAGTCGTCCGCCCCTTCGAACACGTAGGACAGGATTTGACCTGACTTGGCATCCAGTTCGCGCAACCACGAGGAATCCTTCCCGACGACCTGCACGGTATGACGACCAGGCTCCAACACCCCGTATTCCAATGGGGTGTCGCCCACGTGGCCACCGTCGATCAAGACCTTCGCGGGAGAGCGTGTCCTCACTCTCACCGTCGCGAAGTACCGCGGCAATTCCAGGTCCATTCGCGTGGTCTCGCCTGCGCGGATCTCGAAGCCTGTATCGTGGGATACCCAAGTTCGGTCGGCCCTCGGGTTCAAGTGCCATTTTCCGGGGCGAAGCTGGACGGGGCCTCCGAATCCCGGGTAGAGAGTGTCCCGATTCTTCCAGATTTTCGGGGAGATCGGCGCGTTGGCGACCAGTTCGAGAACGCCTCCCGGTTCCAGCTTGATCCGCGATGTCGTGGTCTGCTCCATGTTCACCGAAACCTCGATGCTCGTATCCAGGAACCCCGTCTTTCGGAGGACCACCTTGTGGTTCCCCACCAGGACATCGAGTTTCTTCAACGGAGTCTCGCCGATATCCGTCCCGTCGAGGATCGCATCGACGCCCATCGGCTCGGTGTAGAGCTTGATGCTGCCGGTTCCCGTCGCCATGGGGATGGTCAATTTCTGCAAGTCGTCGGGTGCCAGTTCGATCCTGGCCTGGCCGATCTTGTCCTTGGTCCTCGCCACCAGAACGTGCGAGCCGGCTTCGAGTCGTTCCAGGAAGTAGGGACTCTTCCCTTTCACCAGCGCACCGTCCAGAGTGAGCACCGCATCATCCTCGTCGAGCACGACTTGCAGATCGCCTGTGCCGGATTTTGTCATGGACGACGCATCGACCGTGCCCACGGCCAGCTTGCGCGCCAAGGCGGGGACGGATTTTGTCAACAAGCTTTCCAGCTTTCCCTCGGCGTCTTCGGTGGCGTAGAAGAGGATCTCGCCGGTCCTCACGTCGAGGAGGCGCACCGTGATGGTGTGGAGACTGCCGAGTTTTCCCAGCGAGCCCACCACGATCCGATCGACGGAGAGCAGGCGCCCGATCTCGACCGCGCATTCGGCGGTGTCGCAGGCGCCGCTTTTCTGGAAAGCCTGTTCCTTCAGGATCTTGTCCATCTCGGAACGTTCCAGCACTCGAACCTTGCCGGTGTTCAGGATTTCGGCACGCAGGCGGTCGGCGATGATTCGCGCATCGCTTTTGGAAACACCGCGTGGAGAAAGTTCGCTCACGGCGAGCAACGGGGACTTGGCCCATAGGAAAATCGGCAATAGCAAGGTGGTAAGAACCAGGCGCATGGAGAATCCGTTCATCGCAGAGGACAGATTCCAAAATACTCGACCCGTCGCACCGGTAGGGCGTGATGGCCGTCACATCGGATCGCGCCGCGACTTCAGATCAGATCGAGCGCGCTCGTCAGAATTTGGCGGGAGATTTCATCGACGGCAGCCGATGCGTCGACGATCGAAATCCGACGGGGATGCAGCCGTGCGCGTTCCAGGTAGCCTTCGCGCACCTTCGCACGAAAATTGTCGGCTTCCGCTTCCATGCGGTCGGCCGCCTCTCCGCGCGCTTCGCGGCGGCGCGCCGATTCTTCGGGCGTCAAGTCCAGGAACCAGGTGCGGACGGGCTCGATTCCGGCTGCGATCGATTCGACGGACAGAATCTGTTCCAGCGGCAACCCGCGGCCGTAACCTTGGTAGGCGAAGGTCGCGTCGGTGAAGCGGTCCAGGATCACGATCTCGCCGCGATCCAGCGCGGGCTTGACCTGGGTGGCCACGATCTGGGCGCGGGCGGCGGCGAACAACAACAGCTCGGCGACGGGTACCGGAGGTTCGTCGGATTTGTCCAACAGGAGCGAACGGATCTTCTCGCCGAGCCGCGTGCCGCCGGGCTCGCGAAGACACGTCACTTTGTGTCCGCGATCGGAAAGTGCCTTCGCGAGCAGGGCCACCTGGGTGGTCTTGCCCGCGCCGTCGATGCCTTCGAAGGAGAAGAGGATTCCGGCGGTTCGACTCCGCTCACCGACCGGCACAGTCATCGCCCCTTGCCCACCTTCACGCGACCACGGGATTCATCTCCTACTGATCCCGACCAAGCATCCGCCGGTGGGTGAGCGGAGTCGAACCCCACCGGCGTCACAGGTGCTCGCCGTGACATTTTTTGAACTTCTTGCCACTTCCGCACGGGCACGGGTCGTTGCGACCGATGTTCGCCAACGCCGCGGCCTGGGCAGCGGTGGGCTGCTGGCGCATCTGCGGCGGAGGGGCCATGACAGGACGCGTCCCGGGAAGCAACGGCGCCATTTCCGGAGGCGTTTGGCGCACCTGCTGTTGGGGCTGCTGCGGACGGCCGCTGGGATCGGGATGCAGTTCCTGGTACTGGATGCGGGCGCGCTCCTGGGCGCGGGGCATCTGGTCGGGGTTCACGTGCATCACGCGTCCGGCGATCTCGAAAGCCAAGCGGTCCATCATCTGGCCGAACATCCGGAAGGCTTCCTGCTTATATTCGGAAAGCGGGTCGCGCTGGGCGTAGCCGCGGAAACGGATGGCTTCCTTCAGATGGTCCATCTCGTAGAGGTGGGCCTTCCAGAGGTGGTCGATGGTGTAGAGCAGAATCTGTCGTTCCGCTTCGCGCATCTCGTCGCCGCACTTTTCTTCCAGATCCTTGTAGGCCTGGTTGACCAGTTCGATGACTTCGTCGACGATGCTGTTGCGCGAAGTTCCGGCGGCGACCACCGAATGCAGGGCGTAATCGACCGTGAAGTGGCGCTTGAGATCGGCTTCGTGCTCCAGCCAGATCGGGTCGTCGGGAGTCTGGTCCTGCGAAAGCATTTCCGAGATCTTGAGCTCGACGGCTTCTTCCACGCGCTTGACGATCTCGTCACGGACGTCCTCGCCATCCAGGATGCGACGGCGCAGCTTGTACACCACCGTGCGCTGGGCGTTCATGACGTCGTCGTATTCCAGCAGGTGCTTGCGGATCTCGAAGTTCTGGGCCTCGACGCGCTTTTGGGCACCGGCGATGGAGCGGTCCAGCAGCGGATGGCTGATGACTTCGCCTTCCTTGGCGCCCAGGCGATCCATCATGGAGCGGATGCCTTCACCGCCGAAGATGCGCATGAGGTCGTCGTCCAGGGACATGAAGAAACGCGAACTGCCCGGATCGCCTTGGCGACCGGAGCGACCGCGCAGCTGGTTGTCGATACGGCGCGACTCGTGGCGTTCGGTGCCCACGATGTGCAAGCCGCCCAGTTCGCGGCACGAGATCTGTTCGCGACCGCGCAGCTCCCACGGAGCGGGGTACGGAGGCAATTCCTGTTCAGCGCGCATCTTGTTCAGGATCGCGAGCTTCTCTTCCTTGGTGCCCTGGAACTTGGTCCGGCCCTTTTCGTCGAGCGTCTTCTCGGACCAGTGCGCGAGGAGAGCTTCGTCCTGGGCGTCAGATTCCGACGGCAGACTCTTGGGGGCGAGGCCCCTGTCGGTCCAATGCGCCAACAGGTCCTTCCAGGAGGTGTCGCGCAACACGATGTCGGTACCGCGACCGGCCATGTTGGTGGCGATGGTGACCTTGCCCAAACGGCCGGCTTCCAGCACGATGAGCGCTTCGCGCTGGTGCTGCTTGGCGTTCAGGACATCGTGCGCGACGCCGCTGCGGGTGAGCAGAGCGGAAAGCACTTCGGACTTTTCGATGGTGACCGTGCCGACAAGAACCGGCTGGCCCAGAGCGGAGCGTTCGCGCACGTCTTCCAGGATGGCGTCGTGTTTTTCCTTGTCGGTGCGGAAGACCCAGTCGTTGCGATCCTTGCGGATCATCGGGCGGTTGGTGGGAACCGCGACCACGCCCAGCTTGTAGATCTCGTGGAATTCCTGCGCTTCGGTGTCGGCAGTTCCTGTCATGCCACCGAGCTTCTTGTACATGCGGAAGTAGTTCTGGAAGGTGATGGTCGCGAGAGTCTGGTTCTCGCGGGCGATCTTCACCTTTTCCTTGGCTTCCACGGCCTGGTGCAGGCCATCGGACCAGCGACGGCCTTCCATGGTGCGGCCCGTGAACTCGTCCACGATGACGACTTCGCCGTTTTGCACCACGTAGTCGGTGTCGCGCTTGTAGATCATGTGGGCGCGCAACGCCTGGTTCAGGTGGTGGACCCAGTCGGTGTTGGTGTCGGCATACAGGTTTTCAAGCCCCAACGCCTTTTCGCAAGCCGCCACGCCACGATCTGTCAGCATGGCGTTCTTGTGTTTTTCTTCCACCGTGTAGTGGATGTCCTTCTTCAGCAAGGGCATCACCGCGTCGGCCTTGCCGTACTTGTCGGTGCTCTCTTCGGCCGGGCCCGAAATGATGAGCGGGGTACGGGCTTCGTCGATGAGGATGGAGTCGACTTCGTCGACGATGGCGAAGTTGAGGGTCCGTTGCACGCACTCTTCGGGGTCGCGCGCCATGTTGTCGCGCAGGTAGTCGAAACCGAACTCGTTGTTGGTGCCGTAGGTGATGTCGGAGCCGTAGGCTTCGCGGCGCTGGAAGTCGGTCTTTTCGTGGACGATCAGGCCCACCGTGAGGCCCAGGAAGCGGTAGAGCCGCCCCATCCATTCCGAGTCGCGCTTGGCCAGGTAGTCGTTGACCGTGACCACGTGGACGCCTTTGCCCCCGATGGCGTTGGCGTACACCGCGGTGGTGGCCACCAGCGTCTTGCCTTCACCGGTCTTCATTTCGGCGATCTTGCCGTCGTGAAGGATCATGCCGCCGCGCATCTGCACGTCGAAGACGCGCATGCGAAACGGTGGCAAGGATTCGGGATACATCTCGCGAACCGCGTCGTAAAGCGATCCGGGAAAGCGGATCTCGACAATATCCGTACCGGCTTCGAGTTTCTCGGCGGCTTCCTTGACCAATTCCTGGTGCTCGGGCGACAAACGGGAATTGTCGAACTTGTGCTTGGGGTCCAGGATGTTCAGGATGCCCAGTCGGCGGTCGGC
>JBDKGS010000305.1:0-5103 GCA_039798065.1 Fibrobacterota bacterium
GAACGGCAGTCGTGCGGCCCGCAGACTGCGCACACGGCGCCACACCTTGGCCTGGCGCTCGCCGCTGGCGGGTTTGGGAAGTCCGGCAGGATCCCATGCCGCGGTCAATGCCACGACCTCCTTGCTCGACGACGGCATCGACAAGATTTGGTCCAAACGCGCATTGACCCGATCCTGCAGGATCTCGGCCTGTTTGACCAGTCCGCAGGTGGCGCTTTCCCGCGCCGCTCCGATCAACGTTTCGGCCCACGACAGAAAACGGTTCGCCAAGGGCTGCGCCTTGGCCGCCTCCTGCCACCGCGCCTGCACGGCGTCCAAGCTCTCGCGAAGGCTCAAGCGCCTTCTCCGGCGGGCAGACGAGCGGCGATCTCCGCAAGCACTTCGCGGGTGCGCAGGTCGGATTCCGTCAACAGGGCCTTGAGCGATTCGGCGAATCCGACCATCAGACGATCGAGCGATTCCAGCAACGCCTTCTGGGCCGCACGCGGGTCCTCGGCGCCTTGGCGGTCGCCTTCGTGGGCGAACAACGAAAGACCACCCGACAATTCCTGTGCAGCCTGGGTGAACACGGCCACCGAAGCCGCGAATTCGGCCTGGTTGGCACGCAGCGAAGCGGCGGCTTCTTCCAAGCGGTCTTGCGCCATGTTCAAGCCATGGGCGATGGGGCCCACCGCGTCGCCATGCCCCTTGAGGGCGTCGGCCAGCGGAGCCAGGCGCGATTCGATCTGGCCCGCGAAGGTATCCAGGCGCTCCATGGCTTCGCGCAACGAGGCCGCCGACTCGGAACGGGCTTCGCTCCCGGCCAAGGCGGCTTCCGACAATTCCTGACTGACCCGCGAAACCGCGTCGGCCACCGATCGCGCGGCGTCGCCGCGCATGTGGCCCGATTCGCGCACCGCGATGGCCAGTTCTTCCAGCTCGGGGATGGGGCGCGCGTGGACGGCCGAGGCTTCGGCGATCTGCAGCGGCAAGGCCGAAAGCGAGGCGCGCAGATCCTTCGACAACGCCTCCAATCCTTCAAGAACCGGGAGAGCCGCCTCCTGCGAGGCGTTCGCGGACTTTGCCAATTCCTGTCCAAGCGCGAGCACAGCCTGGCCAACCTCTTTTGTGGCCTTCACGACCTCGTCCGAACCGCCGGCGCTGGCCTGCGACGCGGCAAGTTCGCGGGAAACGTTGACGATTTCCGTCAAGCCGCCCGACAAGCCCTTGGTGGCCATTTCCAGGCGCGCGAACTGCGTTTCCAATCCTTCGGGGAGCGCATCCACACGCCCCGACAAACGACCGATCGAATCGACCACCGGCAACAGCGACAATTCGATCTTGTGCAGACCGGCTTCGATCGCTTTCTCGCGTGCATCGGCGTGCTCGTCGGCCGATTTCAGGACTTCTCGCAACACGCCTTCCAACGAAGCGAACCCCTTGGCCGGATCGGAGGACGCCAACGCCTTGTTGCCGTTTTCCGTCACCATGCGGAGAGATTCCAGGTTGGTGGCCAAACCTTTGAATCCGCGGTCGAGCGAGGCTTCCATGGCCTGGGTGCTGACGGTGAAACCCTGGCCCACCCTAATCACGTGCTCGTCGAGGGTTTCGCTGGCGCGGGTGATGCTTTCGCGCACGCCTTCCATGGCCTCGCGCAACGGCGAAGCCGCGGTCTCGTCGGCGATGCGTCCGGGCAGCGTGTCGATGACCGACTTGAGTGCCGACAATTCCTGACGCAAGGCGGCATCGCGGGCGGCCTCGGAGTCCTTGCCGGAAGTGGCGGTGGCCTTGCGGAAGGCGGCGATGGCCATCACCAGCGCGGCGGCGGCAAGCAGAAGGGTTGCGAATTCGATCATGGTGTGGTCTCCGGTTTCAAGTCGGAAGGGAGTCCGCGCAGATGCAGCTGCCATCTGGAACGCGAAAGCCAGGTCATCGCCTCGGCGACGGCACGGCACAGATTCAGGTAACGGCGGGCAAAACCCTGAAAGCCGTTTTCGCGGGCGTCGGCCCAGGGCCGTGCGGCCGATGCATGCAACGAAGCGAGATCGGCGGCCAGAAGTTTTTCCCATTTGCCGGTAAGCGCGGTGCAGAAGGCTTCTTCACCCGCTTTTGGGGCGAAATTGCGCCAGGCCTTGAGGCGCTCCGACTCCGAAGGTCGCAAACCTTCCGCCAGCACGGCGGGAATGCGTTCGCCATTGTCCATGGGCAACGCCAGCCATTGCCGACTGGCGAGATCGTCCAGGTGGTCGCAGCGGCTTTGGCACTGCACCAGAACCCGTTCGGTTTCTGTCATCAGCTCGCGGTACACCAACTGGTAGACTGCACGCAAATCCTTGCGCGAGCCGCGACCGATGGTTTCCCAGCCGGTTACCACCTGCTTGAACCAACCCGCATCGCGCAGACGACTGCCCATGATGGCAACCCCAAAACGCTCGGGAATGTCGCGTTCGATGGCGGCCAGCTTGTCGCGGACCTCGGCCGACAAGGCGGTGAAACGGGTATCCAGGGCTTTCTGAAGATCGGGAATGGCCTTGCCCGAAGGCGGCACCTCGGAATCGAGCAGTCCGCGCAGGACCACGGCATGGCCGGGATCGAACCGGTTCGACAACCCGTCAAAAATCGTCGCATCGTCCTGGCGTGGCAAAACCGGGTGCTCTCCTCCGAGAGCACTCAAGGCGTCGCGTACGCGTCCGACGATTGGATCGATGGGTCACCTCCGTTTAAGTCGCACCACCGGTGAAGAAGAACGCCCGGCCGCGGGCCTATCCTCTCACAAAAGTGGGAAGTTGCGGAAAGGTAGTGAGATCCGGACTTTCGATTCTGGCGCTTTGGGGAACATGGTGTAAATTTCCCCACTCTTCCCTTCCTACTACCTCTCTCGGAGACTTCCAATGTCCGGTCATAGCAAATGGGCTACCACCAAGCGTAAGAAGGCGAAGATCGACGGCGCCCGTGCCAAGGTCTGGAACCGCATCAACAAGGAAATCACCGTCGCATCCCGCATGGGCGGCGAGGATCCGGAAGCCAACCCCCGTTTGCGCCTGGCCATCACCAAGGCCAAGGCCGCCAACATGCCGGCCAAGAACATCGAGACCGCCATCCTCAAGGGCGCAGGCAAGCTCGAAGGCGTGAACTACGAAGAACTCGTGTACGAAGGATACGGCCCCAACGGGATCGCCATCATCCTGGAATGCATGACCGACAACAAGAACCGCACCGTCGGGGAACTGCGCAACCTGTTCTCCAAGAACGGCGGCAACCTGGCGCAGGACGGCGCCGTGGCCTGGATGTTCGAGCAGAAGGGCAAGGTCGTGGTGCAGGCCCCCAACCTGACCGAAGACGAAGCGACAGAACTTGCCATCGAGGCGGGCGGCGAAGACGTGCAGCTGGGCGACGAAGCCTGGGAAATCCTGACCGCACCCGATGACCTTGCCCAGGTGGCCAAGGCTGTGGAAGCCAAGGGACTCACCGTCTCGGAAGCCGAATTCACGCGCATTCCCAAGACGCCCAGCCTGATCGCCGACGACGTGGCCCCCAAGGTCATGAAGTTGCTGGACATCCTGGACGACCACGACGACGTGCAGAATCTGTACAGCAACGTGGAGTTCTCGGAAGCCGCCCAAGCCGCGATGGAATGAGGAACGGTTGAAGGTTCTGGGGATCGATCCCGGCAGCTTGCGCTGCGGATTTTCGGTCCTCGAGGACCTTGGTGGTCGCGTGCCCCGCGTCTGCGAAGCCGGGGTCTGGCGCCTGGGAGACGGAGTCCCTCTCCCCGACCGCTTGGCCAAGCTCTGGAAACATCTCGACCAGATTTTGTCCGAACATTCCCCTTCCGTGCTTTCCATCGAAGAAAGCTTCGTTCATAAGAACGTGCACAGCGCCATGGTGCTGGGGCATGCTCGCGGCGTGATCCTGGCCGCCTGCGCCTCGCGGGGAATGACGGTGACAGAATTTGCACCGTCCAGCATCAAGCAGGCGGTGGCGGGATCGGGCCGAGCCACCAAGGAACGCGTTGCCGAGATGGCCCGCATGCAGCTTGGCCTGCAGGAGCTCCCCGAGTCCGCCGATGCCACCGACGCGTTGGCGATCGCGCTTTGCTGGTTCAGTTCGCGCTCCCCCAGCTCCGGCGTCATCGCAGGATCGAAGGCAACCCGCAGCAAAAAGCAGAGCTTCGACGTGGAAGCCTACCTGAAACGGATCGGGAAGGGCTGATACGATTTCGCCAGCGACTTCCGCAACTCGAACCTTGTAGTTTGAGACGGAATCGCGAAAGGCTACGTCATGGAAAACACCACTACCAGCACCACCGGTCGCACCGTCGAACGTCTGGTCAAAGGGCGCGCCACCTCCGATGGTGCCGGAGTCAAGCTCACACGGGTTCTCACCCACGACCTGCAGCACCGGCTGGATCCGTTCCTGATGCTCGACTCGTTCAAGAACGAAAATCCGGAAGACTACATGGGTGGGTTCCCCGACCATCCGCACCGAGGGTTCGAGACGGTCACCTACATGTTGGCGGGTCGGATGCGCCACCACGACAGCGCCGGGAATTCGGGTCTGCTGGGCCCAGGGGGCGCCCAGTGGATGACCGCGGGAAGCGGCCTCATCCACTCCGAACTCCCGGAGCAGGAGGCGGGGCTGATGGAAGGTTTCCAGCTGTGGCTGAACCTTCCGTCGCACCAGAAAATGTCGGCACCGCATTACAAGGACATCCCGTCCGATTCCATCCCGGAACTTGTCCAACCCGACGGCACCAAGGTGCGGGTGATCGCCGGAACCAGCCACGACGTGGAGGGCGCCATTTCGCGACCCGATACGGAACCGCTGTACCTGGACGTCCATCTGCCCGCTGGAGCGACCTTCACGCAACACCTGCCCACCACGCACAACGCGTTCCTGTACATGTACCGAGGCAGCGCGACCGTGTCAGGATCTGTCGTACCGGAACGCACCATGGCGATCTTGTCCAACGAGTCGGATTCCGTCGCCATCGTGGCCGACCAACCCGCTCGCTTGATCCTGGTCGCCGGAAAGCCTCTGAAGGAGCCCATCGCCCAGTACGGCCCCTTCGTCATGAACACCCAGGACGAAATCGAACAGACGCTGCGCGACTACCGCGACGGC
>JBDKGS010000306.1:0-5072 GCA_039798065.1 Fibrobacterota bacterium
TGCGCGTGGACGGCGG
Source organism: Fibrobacterota bacterium (assembly GCA_039798065.1). Taxonomy (GTDB): domain Bacteria; phylum Fibrobacterota; class Fibrobacteria; order UBA5070; family UBA5070; genus UBA5070. Next base: position 17 of record JBDKGS010000306.1, read on the forward strand.
CTACCGCTTCATCAAACCGGAGTCCGACGGCACGACCAAGGAGCTCGCGTTCATGTCCGAGCGCGCCATGCGGATCTTCCTCGCCCAATTTCCCGCCGAAGCGCCATCGGGACTGGAAGCAATCCTGCCCGGTCGCAACGCATTCCTGTCGGTCTGGACCGAAACCTGGTGGGACCGCTCCCGGCGACGGCTGGCCACCAGCATCCTTCCCCTTCGCGGAAGCAGTCTGACCGCCCTTTTGGATCTGCCGGATGACCAAATTCTGTCCTTGAAGACCGGCGACACCCTGCATCTTGGCGACCCGGTGCGGATCCCCATGGACGCCCGCGGAGCCATGCTTCTGCCCTACTCCGCACCCTCGAGGTGGGAGGGGCGCAAAGGCGACCAGGCATGGATCCGCCATGTGAGCTATCTGGACTTCCTGCAAGGCCGGTACGACCCGGGACAGATTCCGGGCCGGGTGTTCGTGTTGGGATCGTCGGCCAACGCTCTTTCCGACTTCGTCGACGTGCCCATCGAGAGACGCCATCCAGGCGTCGACATCCAAGCCATGGGCATCCACGACATCCTTTCGGGCGACTTCCTCCGGATCGCGCCTCAGTGGACGGATTTTGTCCTGACCTTGGGCTTGGCTCTGGTGGCGGGACTTGCGACCAGCCTGCTTGCCCCGGGGTGGGCCATGGGCGCCGTGGGCATCCTGCTGGTCGGCTGGTTCGCGGGCTCGGTGGTCGCGTTCGACCGGGGATGGTGGATCGGGATCCTGCCCGGTGTGATGAGCACGTTGGCGGCCACCATCGCCGTGATGGGAATGCGGTACGTGCTGGAAGAAAAACAACGCGTGTTCCTGCAGAAATCCTTCAAGACCTACATCAGCCCCGATCTCATCGACCAGATGGTCGCGTCGGGGATGCAACCCAGGCTTGGAGGTGAAGCGCGCGAGATCACGGCGTTCTTCACCGATATCCAAGGGTTCAGCACCTTTTCGGAAAAGATCGGGTCGCCGGCCCGGCTTGTGGAGCTCATCAACGAGTATCTGTCGGCCATGACCAAGATCCTGACCGACAACCAGGGGACGCTGGACAAGTACATAGGGGACGCCATCGTGGCCATGTACGGCGCCCCCGTGGGACTTGAAGACCACGCGCGCCGCGCGACTCTTTCCGCCGTGCTGATGCAGGAAAGACTGGCCGAACTGCGGAAGAAATGGCAGGATGAGGGGGACAAATGGCCCGAAATCGTCCACCAGATGCGGATGCGGATAGGCTTGAACACAGGCTTGATCGTGACCGGCAACATGGGTTCGGACCTGAGAATGAACTACACCATGATGGGTGACGATGTGAACCTGGCAGCCCGGTTGGAAAGCGCCTCGAAACAGTACGGAGTGTTCATCCTGAGCTCCGAGGCGACAATTTCTGCCGCCGGTCCTGGTTTCGTTTCCCGGGAAATCGACAAGATCCGCGTGATGGGCAAGAGCGAACCCGTCGTGGTCCACGAAATCGTCGGCCGCGAGGAATCGGCTCCGCGGCGCTGGTTGGAATGCATGGATGCCTTCGCGAAGGCCCGCGCCCTCTACGTCGCGGGCGATTTCGCGAAGGCCCGCGAAGGATTCCTGGCCTCCCTGCAGCTGGAACCGTTCTACGGCGAGCCGGGAGTCAAAACCTGTCCAAGCAAGGTCTTCGCCTCGCGCTGCGAACAGCTCGCCGCGCATCCACCGGAAAATTGGGACGCGATCTTCACCGCGACTTCCAAATAGGTACCGACCGAATGGCCAAGCGACCGATCATCGGACTGTTGGTGAACGACCTGGTGGGCTCGTACCAGTACGGACATTGGATCGGTCTGGAGGAAAAAGCGCGCGAGCTGGACTGCGACTTCATCAGCTTCAGCGGTGGCGAGCTCAATTCCACCTGGCTCAACAAGCAGATGCGCAACGCCGCCTTCGAGCTGGCCACTCCCGCCGACATCGATGCCGTGATCCTGATGGCCCCGGCGGTGGCCAACACCCTGAGCCCGGCGGCCATCAAGGAATTCGCCGAGAGCTTCGCACCCATGAAAGTGGTGTCGGCAGGCCTCGAGATCCCCGGCATTCCGACAGTTCTTGTCGACAACGCCGCCGGGATGGAAGCGGCCGTCGAGCATGTCGTGGGATATCACGGCAAAAAACGTCCGGCCTACCTTGGCGGCCCCGAAAAGAACCCCGAAGCCATCGAACGCCGCGACGCGTTCCTGCGCGTGCTCGCCAAGCACAAGCTCCAGTCCGACCCCAGACTCGACCTCGTCGCCCAGTTCGATTTCGGAATCGGCCGCCAGAAGATCCGGGAACTCGTCGAAAGCGGCGTTCCCTTCGACGCGGTGATCGCCGCCAACGACGAGATGGCCCTGGGCGCCATGGAAGCTCTCAAGGATTGCGGAATCAAGATTCCGGAGGACGTGATCGTCACCGGATTCGACGACATCGAGGACGCGATGTTCTCGACTCCCGCGCTTTCTTCCGTGCGACAACCCGTCGTGGAGCAAGGTCGGCTGTGCATGTCGCTTGCGTTGGACATGATGGCCGGAAAACCCGTTCCGAGCATGTCCCGCCAACCAGCCAACCTGATCGCGCGCGGTTCATGCGGGTGCCATTCGCTGTCCATCGCCGAAGGTCGCTGCGACTCCAACGTCGAGCCGTCCCAATCCAAATTCGGATCGCCGGAGTGCCTGCAACACATCCGCTCCGAGCTCGGCCCCACCGAGTCCTACCTGGTCGATACGCCGGAATTTGTCGAGTTCTTCTCGAGCCTGGTGAAGGAATCGCTCGGGATCGTGCTGGGGATCTCGCTGGTTCCGTTCGAGAAGATCCTGGCCGCGCATTCCCACGACGAGGACGACAACGACCGCTGGCAGCTCTTCCTGTCGCGACTTCGGAGGGCATGCAATTCGTTCCTCCCTCGAGGCTCGGAAGAGTCGACAGAAATCGACGGGGTCTTCCACCAGCTCCGACTGGTGGCCCACGAACGAGCGGTGCAGCATTCGGCGTACCGGTCCATGAAGATCGAACGCTGGACCCGCCAGCTCCACGAAACAGGCAGCCATCTCATCACCACCTTCGATGTCAAGAACCTCATCGAAACCCTGGCGCGCGACCTGCCGCTTCTGCAGCTCAATTCCTGTCATATCCTGATCCGCGACAAGAAGAACTCGCCCGACCAGCTTCGATTGATCCTGTCGTACAGCCAGGGCAAGCGCTACGACATCCCCTCCGAGGGGCAGGTGGTTTCCACCAAGGGTGCGATCCGAAGCCTTGCCCAATTGGGCGAACTACGCGGCACGCTGGCCGTGGAGCCGCTCTTCTTCGAGGACACCCCACTGGGGTTCGCCCTGTTGGAACTCGCGCCGCGACGCGGCATGCTGCTGGACGCGCTGCGAACTCAGGTATCCGCGGCACTCATGGGCGCTCGGCTCGCGGTGGAGGTTTCGGCACGGACCAAGGAATTGGAAGCCGCGCTCACCACGCTCGAAAAGAACCAACGGCAACTCGTGTTGAGCGAAAAGATGGCCAGCCTGGGCAAGTTGACCGCGGGCATCGCGCACGAGATGAACACACCGCTTTCCGCCATGCGGTCGTCGCTGGAAGAAATGCGACGACTCACCGAGGAATACCGCGAATCCATCGGCGACACCGAAGTGGGACCGGACGACCACCAGGAGATCGCCAAGGAAATGGCCCGTGCGGTGGACATCGCCATCCGCGCCGGCGACAAGGCGAGCGGATTCGTGCGCTCCATCAAGAGCCAGACCCGCGACATGGGAGCCAAGGACAAGCAGATCTTCGATTGCGTGCGTGTCGTGGAGGAGGCCATCCTCATCCTTTCGCACGCGCTTCGAGCCTCGCGCTGCGAGACCAAGCTGGAGATCGTCACGGGACCCGTCACGGTGCTGGGAATCCCCGATCGACTCGCGCAGGTTGTGACAAATCTTGTCACGAACGCCATCGATGCCATGGAGCCCGCCGGCGGAATCATCAACGTGGTCGTCGACGTCGTCGACGGCGAAACCAGGATTTCGGTCCGCGACACGGGAAGCGGCATCTCCCCCGAACACATCTCGAAGATCTTCGATCCGCTGTTCACGACAAAACCTGTCGGCAAGGGCACCGGTCTGGGATTGACCATCATCCACGACATCGTCCACGGGGACTTCGGCGGACGGATCGAAGTGGACAGCGCGATCGGCAAGGGAACCACGTTCACCGTGCGTCTTCCCGAAGCGAAGGAGGCCTAGGAGTGGCACGCAAAGGTGCGACCCGACGCGAATCGGGCAGAACCATCCTGCTGGTCGACGACAGCGTGGAGATCTTGGATTCCTACCGATCCCTGCTTGAACGCGACGGCCACCGCGTGCTGGTGGCGGACAACGGACAAACCGGAATCGAGATCCTCCGACGCGAAGATGTCGAGCTCCTCATGGTCGACTACTTCATGCCTGGAATGACCGGCGAGGAAATGGTCAACGAGCTGCGGACCTTCAACCAGCGCGTCCAGGTGATCCTGCAGACCGGATACGCCAGCGAACGTCCGCCTCGCGAAATGCTGGCGCGACTGGATATCCAGGGTTATTGCGACAAGAGCAACGGCCCCGAGGAATTCCTGTTGTGGGTGGACGTGGGACTCAAATTCGCCAAACAGGTACGCACGCTCGAGATGGGCCGCCAAGGCCTGCGGTACATCCTGGACGTGACACCGGAATTGCACAAGATCCAACCACTGGACGAGCTGCTCCAGGGCATCCTATTCCAGATCGCGGGACTGATCGGATCGGTGCATTCCTTCGTGGCCGTGTCGCCGGGCAGCGTGAGGTTCGGAGGGCACGAACCCAACGCGTTCCTGGCGATGGTGGAAGAAGAACGCGACCTGGTGATCCATGCGGGGATCGGACGATTCGAGAGCGAGGGGCGCATCGAATCGGCGCTTCCCGAAAGCGATGCGGAAATTGTCAGGATCGCCCTTCGCGATGGAGCGATCAGCCAAGGAGCCACCAACACCGCCGTGCCGCTTCGCATCGGCGCCAGCAC
>JBDKGS010000307.1:0-5044 GCA_039798065.1 Fibrobacterota bacterium
CTGCTGGCCCTTCGAATCCCCTCGGCCCTGGCGATTGCGCTGGCGCGGCGCCTTGGCCGACTTGTTCCCGCCTTCGACGAATTTCGGCGCTTCCATGGGGCGGCCGTTGGCGTCCTGGCGAGGCACAGGGCGTCCAATGCGCTTCTCGATGTCGCGCACTTCTTCGTTGTCTTCGCTGGTGATGAACGTCACGGCCTTGCCGCTGGCTCCCGCACGTCCGGTGCGGCCTATGCGGTGCACGTAGGTGTCGGGGTCGGCGGGCACGTCGTAGTTCACCACCAGACGGATTTCGTCGATGTCCAGTCCGCGTGCCGCGATGTCCGATGCCACCAAGATGGGCACCGATCCGCTGCGGAAGCCTTCCAGCGCCTTGGTGCGGGCGCCTTGGCTCTTGTCGCCGTGGATGGCCATGGCGCGGATGTTGGCCTTGTCGAGCTTGCGCACCACGCGGTCGGCGCCGTGTTTGGTGCGGGTGAAAACCAGCACGCGGCCGTCCTGGTCGTCCAGAAGCCGTTCGAGCTGATCCTGCTTGCCTTCGCGGTCCACGAAGATCATCACCTGGTCCACCGTCTCGGCGGCGGTGGCGGCCGGCGCGATCTGCACCGTGACAGGATCCGTCAAGATTCCGCCCGACAATTCCTGGATTTCCGGAGGCATGGTGGCCGAGAAGAACAAGGTCTGGCGCTGTTTGGGTACCCGCGCGATGATCTTCTTGATGTCCGGGAGAAAGCCCATGTCCATCATGCGGTCGGCTTCGTCCAGAACCAGGATTTCCACTTCGCCAAGTTTGGCGTGGCCTTGGCCCACCAGGTCGAGCAGACGTCCGGGGCAGGCGACCAGAATATCGACCCCGCGATGAAGCTCGTCTTCCTGCGGGCGTTGACCCACGCCACCGAAGATCACGGCGGTGGTGAGTTTCAGATGCCGTCCGTAGGCCTTGAAGCTGTCGGCGATCTGGGCGGCCAGCTCGCGCGTGGGTGCCACCACCAGAACGCGGGGGTTGCGCCTGCCCTTGTGGTGCGTGGGCGCTTGGGCCAAGCGATGCAGAATGGGCAACGCGAACGCGGCGGTCTTGCCAGTTCCTGTCTGCGCGATTCCCAATACGTCGCGGCCTTCGGCCACAGGGGGAATGGCGCGTGCCTGGATCGGGGTGGGCCGCTCGTAGCCTTCTTCGGTGATGGCTTGCAGCAACGCGGGATCCAGGTGGAGGTCAACAAATCTCATGTATGTCCGTTTTCGAAAAATGGTAGTGCGCCCGAGGACTCTCCTCGTGTCGCGACTCCGATGTCAGGAAGCGTGCGCTTCCAGGAACGACTCTACTTCTTTGTAGTAGGTCTCGATGGTTTCCGCACGTCTCCACCCATGGCCTTCTCCTTCGAAGACGCGGTAATGGTGGGGCGTGCCAGCCTTTTTCAAGGCAGCTACGATCGACTCGGCCTGCTCCAAAGGTACCACCTTGTCGTCGGAACCTTGGAAAACCGCCAAGGCGTCGCGAATCTTGTGGGCGAAATGGACCGGCGAACGGTCGTGGTAGCGCTGTTTCTCGGCGGGGAGTGGTCCCACCAACCGGTCCAGGTACCGGGACTCGAACTTGTGGGTGGTGGCCTCCAGCTGGGCAAGATCTGTCACGCCGTAGTTGGAGATTCCGGCGCGGAACACCCCGGGGTGGTGGGCCAACGCGTTGAGCACGGTGAAGCCTCCGGCCGATCCGCCCTTGATCACCAACCGCGAGGGGTCGGCAGTTCCTTGGGCAACCATGGCCTTGGCGCCTTCCACGCAATCGAGCGTGTCGGCTTCGCCCCATTGGCCGTTCAAGCTCAGCCGGTAGGCTTCGCCATATCCTGTCGAACCTCGGTAGTTCACTTCAAGCACGGCCCAACCGCGATCGGTGAAAAAACAGGTGTCGGCGGAAAAATTCATGGAACGCGCCGATGTGGGGCCCCCATGCACGTTCACCAACAGCGGCCATCCTCGCGAAGGTGCTCCGGTGCGCGGCTCGAACAGGATCCCATGCACCGTCTGGTCGCCCACGAGCCAAGACACGGAGCGAGCCACCGGATAGGCGTCCTCGGGCACGTCCTCGGCGGTGCTTCTGGCCACCGTCTGCCAAATTCCGACCTTCCACATCGCGATGCGGTCTGGGATGGAAGGCGACGAAGCCACCACCAGAAAAGAGTCGCCGGTGGGGGAAGGCGTGATCTGCGAAAACCAGCCGTACGGTCCCGGATCGATTTGCGCAACCGAGCCGTCGAGCCCGATCGACAAAATCCGTCCGCGACCGGCCTCGGAATCGACCACTCTCAAACCCGACGAATCGGCCTTCCAGGCGATCGCCTTGCCGCCTTGCACCCACGCCGGCGGCAACAACCCCGACGATTTCGCGAGGGTGCGGATCTGCAACGTGGTTTCGTCGCGCAGACACAGCATGTACTGCTCGCCGTCGCTCTCGATCCACGCCAGATGTTTGCCGTTGGGCGACCAGCAAGGCTGGTAGACGGGTCTACCTGGGCCTCCGGCGATCCGCATGGGGTCCACCAGATCCGGACGATTTCCGTCAAGCCGCCCTTCCATCAGGCGTGCTGCGTCCCAGGGCATGTCGGGATGGTTCCATTCCACCCATGCGATGCGGCGCGAGTCGGGGTGCCAAGCGGGTTGCATGTAGAAGTCGGCGCCGCGCACGAGGTCGGTGGGCCACCGGACCCCATCCAGGCGCGCATACGCGATGACATCGGTGCTGTCCAGGCTGTGCACGCAAAGCACGCCGGTCCCGTCCGACGAAACCGCGGGGGCAGCCACCGACCCGAACCGCGGCATGACGGAATTTGCCTGCTTGGTGCGCAGGTCCATGGAAAGCAAGGGCCCTGCGCGTTGCACGAACAACAGGGTGTCCTTCGACAGACAAAAATCGCCGCCGCCGTATCCTACACCCGCGCGCACCGAATGGTCGGGCGTCAATTCGCATGGGTTCGCTCCGCCCCGCACCAGCGTGCTGCGGTCCGAGCGCCCCTCGATCCACACCGGATCGCCGTTTTCCGTCCAGGCGACGTCGTCCAGGCGCAATCGCGTCGACAACCGCGCCGGAGTCCACCAGCGCGTGGTCGCTGTCATTCCTTGTCCTTCCAGTACTCCTCGATGTGGAGGGACTGCGGCTTGGTGCTGGTCCACTTGGCGTATCCCAACGGCTCCAGGATCGCCGAAATATCCTTCACCATGCCGGGGCTTCCGCACAAGTAGACGTCGGATTTTGTCGGATCGAGCAATACGCGGGCCTTTTCGGCCAGCAGGCGTCCCTGTTCCTGGAAAAACACCGTCAAGCGTCCCACCTGGCCCTTCCACAGCGGATCGAGCTGCGGACGGGAAATGGCAGGCAGGTAGACAAAATTCGGCAGGGCGTGGGCCAGGGCGCGGAATTCCGAATGGTGTCCCAGCTCGCTGCGGCGCGTGGCGCCATGCAACAGCACGAAACGCAGGTCTGGGCGCACGGCGGCGTGTTCGCGCACCATGGCCAAGAACGGCGCGATGCCGGTTCCTGTCCCCACCATCACGATGGTCTTGGACTGGGCGTTTTCCAGCGTGAAATTCCCCACGATTCGTCGGCCCAACTGGATGCGATCGCCGGGTTCCAGGCTCCACACGCGCGGCGTGAGCGTTCCGCTGGGAACGTGCGCCACATAGAACTGCAAAACCTCGGTTTCGAACCCCGCCGAGGCGATGGAATAGGCGCGCAGCACCATCTTGCCTTCCTGGGGCGGGCGCATTTCTTCCTCGATGGGACCCGAGCGGGGAACGGAACTTTCCAAACCCAACGTCACATATTGTCCGGCCTTGTAGCGCTCGAACGACTCGTCGGGCTGGATATAATACGTGCGCAAGGAGGGTGAATAGTCGATGCGCGCCACCACGGTGGCGTTGTAATTCTTCGAATTTTCGATGGCCATATTCCTAGCGTATCTACAAATCCTGACGGCGCTGTTGAAGGTGGATGGACTTGGCAATCCATTCGCAACCGTTCGCGGCAAGCGCTTCCAAGGAAACGGGGCGCGCCTATTCCCGCATAATCGCCCAGCATCTCTCTTATTCGCCAGTACGGGCGCGGGCCTTGACGGGATGTATTTTGGCCCCCACTATGAATCTCGAAGAACAAATCCTCCAGAGCTTGCGGTCCGTCCAGGACCCCGACCTCCACAAGGACATCGTCACACTTGGCTTTGTTCAGAACCTCAAAATCTCGGGCAAAGGCGAGGTCGATTTCGATCTGGTCCTCACCACCCCTGCCTGCCCCGTCAAGGATATTTTGCGCGACCAGGCCGTGGCCGCGACAAAATCCGTTCCGGGTGTGACCTCGGTGGAAGTGCGGCTTTCGGCCAACACCACCACCCGTCCGGGAATGGACAAGGGACAGATCCTGACCGGTGTCAAGAACGTGATCGCCGTGGCGTCGGGCAAAGGCGGCGTTGGCAAGTCCACCGTCACCGCCAACCTGGCTGCGGCGTTGGTGCGCCAGGGAGCCCGCGTGGGTATCTTGGACGCCGACATCTACGGGCCCTCGCAGGGCATGATGCTGGGTGTGACGGAAGATCCCGAAATGGATTCCGAGAAGCGCGTGTACCCTCCGGTGGCACGCCGCATCAAGGTGATCTCCATGTCCATGTTCACCGACGACGAGGCCCCCGTGGTCTGGCGCGGTCCCATGGTCAGCCAGATGGTGCAGAATTTTGTCCGGCAGGTGGAATGGGGCGAACTCGACTACCTGCTCATCGACATGCCTCCAGGGACTGGCGACATCCAGCTCACGCTCACGCAGCAGGCTCCGATCACCGGCGCGGTGATTGTGACCACCCCCCAGGACGTGGCGTTGCTGGACGTCAAACGCGGCATCAAGATGTTCGAGAAGGTGTCGGTTCCTGTCATCGGCGTGATCGAGAACATGAGCGGATTCATCTGCGACGGCTGCGGAAAACGCCATGACATTTTCCGTAAAGACGGCGGTTTGCGCATCGCCCGTTCCATGGGACTTCCGTTCCTGGGAGCGGTTCCTTTGGAG
>JBDKGS010000308.1:0-5013 GCA_039798065.1 Fibrobacterota bacterium
CGCACCGCGGTTCCCATGCGCGCATGGCTTCCCGGCAATGCCAAGATGAAGACCATCCTGGAACGAGCCGACAAGCTGGTGCGAGGCCGCCCGTCGGCGCAGCAGCTGTCGCGCAATCCGCAGGTCAAAGGGGCGCTGAGCCAGGGCACTCTGCTCGAATTGCTGTATTTCCAGGCCAACACCCAACGCACCGGTCGCATGGAAATCTCCTACGGTGGCCTTTCCGGCTGGCTGTGGATCAAGAAAGGCGACATCCGCCATGCCGTGGTGGGCGGAATCGAAGGCACCGAAGCCTTGAACGCGATGCTGGATCTGGTCGACGGACGTTTTTCGTTCGTCGCCAGTGTCGAACCACCCACGACCACCATCACGGTTCCCACCGTGTTTCTTTTGCACGAATACGCGCGGAAAAGGGACGAACTTGGCAAGATGGCTGGGAATTGACTGGGGTGGACGAAGGTTGGGTGTGGCGCTCTCCGATCTGGAAGGGCGCCAGGCTTTCGGCTATTGCACCATCGACGTCGCCAAGCAGGATGTGCTGAAGGAACTCGCGCGCATCTGCGACGACGAGTACGTGCTGGACATCGTGATGGGATTGCCTTTGCGATCGGACAACGACCAGGAATCCGACAACGCCAAACTGGTTCGCGAGTTCGCCGATCGGTTGGCCGCCAAAACCCGTCTTCCGATCCACTTCGAAGACGAACGCTTCTCCAGCTTCGCGGCCGAGCAGGACCTCAAGGCCGCCGGATGGCGTCCCGGCAAGGACTCCAAATCGCTTGTGGACAAGGCCGCGGCCAAAGTTCTGCTGCAGGACTTCCTGGACAAGCGCAACGCGCCGCCACCGCCGCCCCCTTCGGACGAAGACGAATGACCCTGTCCAACCGCGGATGGTTGCGGTTGCAGATCCCCGAGGAATGGGACTCGACCGGCGACGGAATCTGGACCACTCCGCATGGTGGCCACATGTCGGTTTCCGACGTCCTGCACTCGCAAGAGGACATCTCGCCCGAGATGGCCGTGGAAGCCCACGAATCGTGGTGCGAGGCGCACAACATGAACGCGCAACAGATCCGCATGGAGCAACTTCCCAACGGCGTGTGCGTGCTGCGCAGCTTCGGCGAGACCCAGTCCGACGAATTCATGATGGTGGCGCACCTATGGCACGGAGGCTACCTGACACTTCTTGTCTTCAGGACGGCGTTGGAGCGATTGGCCGACGAGGACATCGCCGACGTCCTCAACGCCATCCTGGAAGCCGCCCCTCCCGGAAAGGACCTTCCATGATCCTGCGATTATCCTCCGCCAGCGTGGCGACCACCCCGCTCGACTTCGCGGGCAACCTCGCGCTTTGCCTGGAGGCCGTGGTCAAGGCCCGCAACGCGGGTGCGCACCTGGTGGTGCTGCCCGAACTGTGCCTGTCCGGCTACGGATGCGAAGACATGTTCCTGTCGTCCTGGGTTCCCGAACGCGCCATGAAGTCGCTGACAGAACTTGCCTTGCGTGTCCCGGACGGGATCGTGGTTGCCTGCGGCATTCCGCTGCGCCTGCGCGGACGGGTGTACAACGCGGCGGCGCTGGTGGCCAACGGCAGCGTGCACGGCATCGCTTGCAAACGTCACCTGGCGCGCGAAGGCATCCACTACGAACCGCGCTGGTTCACACCCTGGAAACCCGGATCGGTCGAAATCCATCCCGAACTGGGTTGCCCCGTGGGCGACCAGGTCTTCGAGTGGGCCGGAATCCGTCTGGGCTTCGAGATCTGCGAAGACGCCTGGGCCGCGGGGCGCCCTGGGCTGGATCTGGCCGCCGGAAGCTGCGATGTCATCCTGTCCCCCAGCGCTTCGCATTTCGCGTTGGGCAAGGACGAGCTGCGCTCGCGTCTGGTGGCCGACGGTTCGCGTTCGCTGGGCGTGGCCTTCGTGTGGGCCAACCTTTCGGGCAACGAATCGGGCCGCGTGATCTACGACGCCTCGTGCCGCATCGCCTCGTGCGGACGGATCCTGTCCGAAGGGCCGCGTTTACCGTTTGCACCGGTTTCCGTCATCGTCGCCGACGTCGACCTGGAGGAGATCCGCACCCACCGCGCGGTCAGCGGGCACCCCATCGACCGCCTCTCTCCAAGCCTCACCCCTCTGGACATCCCGGCACCCGAGTCGATCTCTGTCGCGCACTCCCCGGTGACACTTCCTGTCATGGATGCGCACACCGAATTCGCCCGGGCCACCGCGTTGGGCATGTGGGACTACCTGCGCAAGTCGCGTTCGAGCGGCTACGTGCTTTCGCTTTCCGGAGGCGCCGACTCGGCCGCCTGCGCGGTGCTTGTGCACCTGGCCTGCCACTGGGCCCTGCTGGAGCTGGGCGAAATCGAAGTGCGACGGATTCTGTCGTGGATCAAGATGCCCCTCGAACCGCTCACCGCGGCATCGCTGGCCAACGTCCTGTTGGTGTGCGCCTACCAATCCACACGCAATTCGGGAACCGTCACCCTGGAGGCCGCGCGAACCGTGGCTTCGGGAACCGGCGCGCAGTTCCACGCCTGGGACGTCGACTCGCTCGTGGAAGGATACCGCTCCATCGCCGAGACCGCGCTTGGACGGAAATTGTCTTGGAACGGCGACGACATCGCCTTGCAGAACATCCAGGCCCGCGTGCGGGCCCCCGGCGTGTGGATGCTGGCCAACGCCACCGGAAGGTTGTTGATCACCACCTCAAACCGTTCCGAGATGGCCGTGGGCTACGCCACCATGGATGGCGACACCGCAGGATCCCTTTCACCGCTGGCCGGCATCGACAAGCACTTCCTGCTGGGATGGCTGGCGGCGTTGGAGACAAAAGGTGTCGAGGGATTGGAACCTTTGGCGTACCTGCATTGCATCACGGCGCAGGCTCCCACCGCGGAACTGCGCCCGCGCAAACCTGGCGAAGCCGAACAGACCGACGAAGCCGATCTGATGCCCTACGGGCTACTCTCCCAATTGGAAGCGTTGGCCATCCGCGACCGCAAATCGCCCACGCAGTGCTTGCGGGAATTGTCCATCGAAGAGCCCTGGGCATCCGATCCCCGACTCAAATCTTGGGTCGCGCGCTTCTTCCGCCTGTGGACCCGCAACCAGTGGAAGCGCGAGCGATACGCACCCAGCTTCCATCTGGACCGGCACGATCTGGATCCGCGGTCCGGCACCCGGTTCCCCATCCTGTCGGGCGGCTTCGAGGAAGAGCTGCGCGAATTGGAGTTGTGACGGGATACCGTCGATCCGCGATCCTGCTTGGAAACTCGCGATAGCGGATATTATTGTCGTTTATTGACTGACATCGTCGTTATTTGTCGCCGAATATTCCATTGGGTCACTTTTTGTTAGCGCCCGAAAAATCCCTGACAGTTCCTGGTTGAATCCGACACGCAAGCGGTGGAAGATCGCATCCAATGCGGGATTTTCCAGCACAAGCGGGGTAAAGCGGCAATGGACTTGGAAACCAAGGAACTCCTCGACGGATTCGTCGTCGAGAGTCGCGAGAATCTCGAACTCGCGCAAAAGAAGCTCCTGGCGCTGGAAAGCGCCCCCGATGCCGAGACCATCAACGAGCTGTTTCGAGCCATCCACACCGTGAAAGGCGCATCGGGGTTCTTCCAGCTCACGCGGCTGGGGGGATTGGCCCATGCGGGGGAATCGGTGATGTCCCGGATCCGCGACGGCGAGATCGAGGTGACAGCTTCTGTCGTGGACATCCTCCTCAAGACCACCGACGCGCTCTTGCAGATGCTGGATCGCGACGACCTGGGGCAGGGAATGGTGGTCGACGATCTGGTTTCCATCCTGGAATCGATGCTGAAGCAAGTTGCATCGGATTTCGTCGAATCGTCGAAGTCGATCCAGCCGCAGCCGATCGACGTGTCGCGAGCCTCCGTTCCAATTCCGGCCATCACGACAGTTCCTGTCGCTGCGCAGCCGGCCATCCCTCCGTCGAAATCCGCCGCGGCACCGACCACCATCCGCATCGGCGTGGAAGTGCTGGACGAATTGCTGGAGCTGATCGGCGAGGTGGTTCTGGGCCGCAACCAGCTCATCATCCGCCACCGCGACGACCCGGTGTTCAAAGGGCTTTCGCGCAGCATCACCCGCTTGCACCAGCACGTGATCCGCACCCGCATGCAGAGCGTTGGATCGCTGTTCGAGCGCTACCGCCGCACCGTGCGCGACCTCTCGCAGCAGTTGGGCAAGAAGATCGAGATCTCCATAGAAGGCGGCGAGCTGGAACTGGACCGCACCGTATTGGAGGGACTTTCCGATCCATTGACACATCTTGTCCGCAACGCCGTCGACCACGGACTCGAGACCGCCGAGGAACGCTCCCTGACCGGCAAGCAGGTGGTGGGCACCGTCTCTCTGCGGGCCCTGCACGAAAGCGGCCAGGTGATGATCGAGGTGGAGGACGACGGACGTGGATTGGACCACGAACGGATCAGGGTGAAAATCGTCGAGAAAGGATTGGTGGGCGCCGACGAAGCCGCCAAGCTTTCCGAAAAGGAGCTGGTGGCGTTCATCTTCCACCCCGGTTTTTCCACCCGCGACGTCGCCAACGAGGTGTCTGGGCGCGGCGTTGGCATGGACGTGGTCAAGACAAATCTTGTCCGCATGGGCTGCACCGTGGAAGTGACCTCGCGCAAAGGCAAAGGCACAGTGGTTTCCATCAGCATTCCGCTCACGCAGGCCATGGTGAATTCGTCCGTCATCTCCGGACTCATCGTGGGGATCGGCGTGCACACCATGGCCATCCCCCAGATGGCCGTGAACGAAGTGGTGCGGTTGTCCAGCGAGGACCGTCGCACGCGCATCGAGTTCGTGCACGGACGCGAAGTCTTCAAGCTGCGCGACAAGGTGATCCCGCTGGTGCATCTGGAAGACATCCTGGGGATTCCGCGCACCTACGCGGGGCCCACCGGCGAATCGGGTCCGGAACGGCGCGAACACGTGGGCGATCGCAGGTCGCGACAGAATCCGTCAAGCGAAG
>JBDKGS010000309.1:0-4982 GCA_039798065.1 Fibrobacterota bacterium
TCCATCGCCCAGGAACGCTGCGGGTGGTGGGAATCGGCCCAGGCCATCCGCTTGACAGAACCCGTCGCGCCGAAGAAGCGATCGCCTCTTCCCGAGTGTTGATGGGCTACGCGCCGTACCTGGATTCGGTGAAGGACCTGTGGGCCGACAAGACGATCGAGCGCTCAGGGATGCGCAAGGAAGTCGAGCGCTGCCGCGAGGCCTTGGCGCGTGCGCGTCGCGGCGAGGAGGTCGCGTTGCTTTGCTCGGGCGATGCCGGTGTCTACGGCATGGCGGGGCTGGTACTGGAACTGGCGCACGAAGAAGGGGACTCCCCGCAGGTTGAGATCGTTCCCGGAGTGACCGCCGCGAACGCCGCCGCCGCGAGCCTGGGGGCTCCGCTCATGCTCGACTACGCGGTGCTCTCGCTGTCCGATCTGCTGGTGCCTTGGGACAGGATCTGTCATCGATTGGATTGCCTGGCGCGCGCCGACCTCCCGGTGGTGCTGTACAATCCGAAATCGAAAGGTCGCACGACCCAGATCGAGGTGGCGCGCTCGATCTTCCTTTCGCATCGACCCGGAAAAACCGCCGTCGCGGTGGTCACGGCGGCGTCCACCGAGGACGAAACCCGAGCGGTTTCCGACCTCGACCGATTTCTGTCATTGGAGATCGGGATGCGTTCGGTGGTGGTGGTCTGCGGGTCCGACGCTCGTCTGCTGGGTGGGCGGTTGGTCGCTCCGCGAGGCTATCGGTTGGAAGAGGTCGTATGATCCTGGTGGTCGGGGGAACCAGCGAGAGCGTGCGCGTCGCAAAGGTGTTCGTGGATGCGGGACACCCGGTCCTGGTGAGCCAGGCGACGGAAATTGACATGGATCTTCCGGTGTCGCCACTTCTGCGGGTGCGGCGCGGACGGCTCGATCGGAATGGGTTCCAACAACTGCTCTACGACAACTCCATTCGCGCCGTCGTCGACGCCTCCCATCCCTTCGCCATGCAGCTGCGTCGCGACGTGCTGCAGGCCGCGATGGAGCGGGGATTGCCACGTTTGCGACTGGAACGATCGGCTCCGAGCCTGCCCGCGGGCGTGGTGCTCGCCGAGGACCACAGCGATGCGGCGGGAAAAGCCTTCGCGTTGGGCGGCGTGGTGCTCTTGACCACCGGATCGCGCAGCCTTTCGGGGTATGTGCGCCTTGCGACGGATCTTGGCGCCGAGGTATGGGCGCGATTGGCGCCATCCGAAGAGTCGCGCCAAGCGGTGACGGATTCCGGCATGTCGCCCGCCCGGGTGGAATGGGCGAAGGGCCCGTTTTCCGTCAAGCAAACGATGGACCTTCTGCGTCGCAGCCGGGCACGCGTGCTGGTCGCCAAGGACTCGGGAGATGCCGGTGGCATTTCGGAACGCCTCGAAGCCGCATCGAGTTGCGGTTGTGCTTCCGTCGTCGTCAAACGACCGGATCTGGAGCCAGGGTCGGTGTGCGATCCGATAGAGGCTCTGGGGTGGTTGGAAGCCCTCGACTTTCGGGCTCGCTAATCGGCTTCTCCCGCCAACCATTTCGGGATTTCCACATGCGAATCGAATTTGGCTCCCAATACGCGCCGATTGGCCTCGTCGGGATTCCAGACGCGCGCGTTGCAGGTGTCCTTCCACTGCATTTCAAATTCCGACAGCAGCCGATCGCGCAACTTCTTCTCGTGGATGGGGCAGGCCACTTCCACCCGGCCATCCATGTTGCGCGACATCCAGTCGCCCGAGGTGATCCAGACCCGCGGTTTGCCGCCATTGGCCATGGAAAGCATGCGGGAATGTTCAAGGAATCTTCCGACCAATCCGCGCACTTCGAGTTTGTCCGAGACTCCCGGGATCCCAGGCATGAGGCAGTTCATGCCGCGCACCAAGACACGCACCGTGGCACCGGCTTGCGATGCTTCGCACAAGGCCAAAATCAATTCTTCGTCGGCGAGGTTGTTCAGCCTCAAACTGATCCACGCCGGCTTCCCTTGGATGGCCGCATCGCGCTCGGCGCGGACCAGGTCAAGGAAATGCTCCCGCGACCCGAACGGCGAGACCACCAGTTGACGGAATCTGGGAACCTTGTAGTTGTTGCGGAAGAATTCGAACAGCAAGGCGACTTCGTCGGTGATGCGCGGATCGGAAGTCAACAGCATGTGGTCGGTGTAGACCCGGGCGGTGTCTTCGTTGAAGTTGCCTGTGCCCACCGCGGCGTAGTGCCGAACCTTGGAGCCGTCGCGACGCGACACCAGGCAAAGCTTCGAATGCACCTTGAGACCCCGCACGCCGGGGATCACCTCCACGCCTTCGTCGCGCAGGTAGTCGGCCCACTGGATGTTGTTTTCCTCGTCGAAGCGCGCGAGCACTTCCATGAGAACAGTCACCTTCTTGCCGTTGCGCGCCGCGTTCACCAGCGCGTTGAGCACGCTCGATTCCGAACTCACCCGGTACACCGTGAGCCGGATGTGCGTGACCTCGGGATCGATTGCCGCCTCGCGCAGGAAGTCCAGGAACAAGGAGAAATCGTGCCACGGGAAGTGGAGGAGCTGGTCCTTGCGTTGGATCTCCTGCAGGATCCGCTTGGTTCCCGACAAGCGCGGGTGCGCCACATGCACCAAGGAAGGCGATGACAATTCCCGTCGGCCCAGGCGCGGGAACTTCATGAAATCCTTGAAGTTGTGCTGGCGCATGCCCGGGATGCGGGCGTCGATGCGCGTGGTCCCAAGCTTGTTGATGATGAAGGTCTGCACCGACGAGGGCATGTCGCGGTCGTACACCACCCGCACGGGTACGCCGGTCGCGCGCTTGCGAAGCCCCATGTGGACGCGCCGCAGGAACCCCTCGCCGACGCCGTCCTCCAGATCCAACTCCGCGTCGCGCGTGACCTTGAAGGCCCACGATTCCACGGTCTTGGGTTGGAAGATCCCGAAGATCTCGGGGAGGCCCCATCGCACCACGTCCTCGACCAGGATGACGCAGGAACAGTTCTTGTCGGATGGCAGTTCGACAAATCTTGGCAAGGTGTCGGGGATCTCGATGATCGACAACGGCGGCTTGTTGTGCTTGGTCCCGATCATGCGGACCGCCAAGTGCACCACATGGTCGTGGACCAGCGGGAATTCGGTGCCGCGCGCCAGCAAGATGGGCACCAGACGAGGCCGGACCTTTTCGTGGAACACCTGTTTGACGTGGGCTTCCTGTTGCGCGGTCAGATGATTTTCGTCCACGATTCTGATGCCGCGTTCTTCCAGATCCCGCTCCAGGGTCGCGTAGGCTTCTTCGAACCGCTCGGTCAGTTCGTGGGCACGGTGTCCGACTTCCTGGAGCAGCTTGCGGACGGTGAGGCCGCCGATCTTGAAATTGGGACCGTTGTCGGATTCCGTCCTGCGCAGATTGGCCACGCGCACGCGGTAGAACTCGTCGAGATTGTTGGAGTAGATGCCCAAAAAGCGCAGGCGGTCCAGGAGCGGATGCCGCTGGTCGCGGGCTTCTTCCAAAACACGTTCGTTGAACAGGAGCCAGGACAGCTCCTTGTGGATCAGCAAGCCTTCAGGAGCCGGATTTTTCTTCTTCACCGATACAATTTGCGACATGATTGTTGCTGGAATGTTTCAGCGAAGTGCTCCGTACATTGCCGGCACCCGCCCAACGCTCGTTCTCATCCGGTTGGATCGGATGTAGGCCTCGATCATGTCGCGATCCCAACGTTCCAGATATTGCGGGGCTGCGCTTTCCAGCGAGAAACCCGTCAGGTCGAACATGCTTTCGCGCACGGCATTGGGGATGGCGATCTTGTAGCGACCGGATGGCTGGATGGGTTTGCCGTCCACAAAAACCTGGATGGGGGAGCCCCCAAAACGCGAACTGTCCGAGGTGCAGCTGGCGCCGGACAAGAACAGGAAGTCGCGAGGCCGGGTCATCTGGCGCAACAGCATTCGCTGCACATCCGAGCCGGGGATCTCGAAGACCGAAACCAGCTGGGGTGAAGGCAAGACCTTCCACAAATCGCCCACGGTGACTTTTCCTTTTGCCAGTCCGCCGCGCAACGAGCTCGAGGGCCACAAGCCGATGTCGGCACCGGCCTCCCTTCGCAAGGCGTCGGCCAGGAAATTGCCCAGCAGGCCTTCGCGGGAGGTTTTTGGCCATGCTTCCTTGAGGGTGTCCAAGGCCAGATCGGTGCGGGTCTTGAGCACCTTCGCCAAGCTGTCGAATACCGGTTTCCATTCCTTGGGTGTGGCCACGTTCGCCGGTTCGGCTGTGTTGGCTTCCAGGGCGACGCCAGTATCTGTCAAATTCATGTCGATGCGCGTAAGGCGATTGGGCCCGGTGGCGGTGCGAACGATCCATGTCGCGCCCACCTTGATCGGGGCTTCGGGTTCCTCGTCGCGCGAACCCACGATCACGTCGATGTCGGGTTGAGCGGTGGCCAATGCGATGTCGGCGTCCCGTCCGGCATGCGAAAGGACCACGATCACCGAAACGTCGCGATCCCGCAGTTCATCCATGGAGGATTGGACGGTTTCTGTCGGCTCGTACGAGCGCAGGTCGTAGGCTTTTGCCGGGCGGTCGGAAGCTTCCAGATCGGGATTGCCCACGCCGATCAGACCGACGCGAAGGCCGTCGAAATCCCACATCGCCCAATTCTTGCCGCCGTACGGTTTGTCGGAAAGGGCGAAGCGGATGTTGTTGGTGACCACTGGAACTTGCAGGCTTCCGATCAGGGTGTCCAGTCTGTCCCGAGTCCACCAGAAATCGCGGGCCCCCAGGGTGATCGCATCGGGTTGCACCAGGTTCAGCAGCCGTGCCTGCGAAGCGCCCCTGGTGATGAAGGAAACGTCGGATCCGAAAATCGCGTCTCCAGCATCCAGGGCGAGCATGGGGCGTTTCCAGGCGTCGGCATTGCGACGCAGGCTGTCGACCCACGAGAAAAGCTTGGGAGAAGGGTCGCCATGGAGGTCTCCCCAGACGAGGAGATCGAGCGAGCGAGGAG
>JBDKGS010000310.1:0-4980 GCA_039798065.1 Fibrobacterota bacterium
GCGCCTTGCAGGGAAGCCTCGACGACATCCACCGCTGCGAAACCACCGCGGTCGAGCTGGTCGGACAGGAATTGTCCTACGTGTTCGCCGCCCAGTCGCTGTTGCTCAACGATCCGGTCTTCCGCACCGGCGTGTTCACGCGCATCGGGACCGGACAGAACGCGGCCTTGGCCATCCACGACTCGGTGGAACATCTTGTGGGCGTCATGCGCCAGGCCCGTTCCGACTATCTGAAGGAGCGCGCCGAGGACTTCGCCGACATCGGTCGCATGCTGGTCGGCAAGCTGTTGGGCGATGTCGCCGGTGAAACCGACCCGCGCGGCTCGATCGTCTTCGCGCAGGCGCTCTCTCCGGGCGATCTCGTGTTGCTGGCCAGTCGCGGAGCCAAGGCGTTCGTGACCGGCGAAGGTGGCGTCACCAGCCACGTGAGCCTGATGTCGCGCGCGCTCAACGTCCCGGCCATCACCGGTGTTGGCGTGACCGTCTCCGAAGTCGAGCCCGGCTCCCAGATCCTGGTCGACGCCGTGGTGGGCAACGTCTTCGTCCACCCGACAAAAGCTGTCCTCGACGAATACCTCAAGGTGTCCGAAATCGAAGAAGCTCGGGTCGAAGTCGGCGAGGAGCGGTTCCTTCAGGGGCCCTGCCAGCTGGCCTCGGGCGAATACATCCAGATCTGCGCGAACGTGGGATTGCTGCGCGAGATGCCCATCGCGCGTAGACGCGGCGCCGACGGGATCGGCCTGTACCGCACCGAATTCCCTTATCTGATGCGACGCGATGCGCCCACGGAAGCGCAGCAGGTTGCCGTGTATCAGAAGGCCTTCGAGGAATTTCCCGATCGCCCCATCACCTTCCGTACGCTTGATCTGGGTGGCGACAAGATCGCCCCGTTCCTGCAAAACGGCGAGGAAGCCCGCGAACTGGAAGACAACCCGTTCCTGGGGCAGCGCTCCATCCGCCTTTCCCTTGCGCACCCGGAGCTGTTCCGCACCCAGCTGCGTGCGCTTTTGCGCGCCTGCCTAGGGCACAAGGGACGGATTCTGTTCCCCATGATTTCGGCCGTGGAAGAAATGAAGGAAGTGCTTCGCCAGGTCGACCTTGCCCGTGCCGAGCTGCGCGCGCGCGGGACGGCGTTCAACGAAGAATGCGATGTCGGGGCCATGATCGAGGTCCCTGCGGCGGTGGAGATCGCCAACCACCTTTCGCGGTTGGTGGACTTCCTGTCGGTGGGCACCAACGATCTGTTGCAGTACACCGTGGCGGCCGACCGCGGCAACCGCAAAGTGGCGGAATTGGCCAGCAACTACCATCCGGCGTTGCTCTCGCTTCTGGGACGCTTGTCGTGGGAAGCGACCAAAGCCGGCTTGCCGGTTTCTGTCTGCGGCGAAATGGCCGCCGATCCGGCTTGCGCCCTGTTCCTGGCAGGCATCCAGGTCGACGTGTTGTCCATGGACAGTCGGTACATTCCGCGCACCAAAGTGCTGTTGAAGGGGTACACCCTCCAGGAGCTCAAGGAAATCGCCGGTGGAGCGCGAAAGCTCGCCACCGCCAGCGAAGTCAATCGCTACCTGCACCAGAACGTGCGGGTTCCTCCAGAGGCCGAAAGGTTGTTCGCAGGTGGTCGTTAGGGAGCCTACCGTCACGGGCTCCCGCACCCTTGCAGATCTTGTCCGAACCCTTGGGAGCGATCTGCAGGAGCGCTTCGGTGAACGAGTCCATAAGTTGGCATTGGACACGGGGTTCACCTGCCCCAACCGCGATGGATCGGTTGGCAGGGGAGGGTGCACCTTCTGCAACAACGAGTCCTTCGCGCCCGCCGCAGGTGCGCGCCCCGATGTGTTCGAGCAGATGACCAACGGCGCCCAGGTGGTGGCCAAACGCACCGGCGCACGCAAATACCTGGGCTACTTCCAGGCCTACACCAACACGTACGATCGCTTGGACCGCCTGGAGTCATTGTACCGACAAGCTTTGTCGTATCCAGGATGCGTGGGCCTTTCCATTGGCACCCGTCCCGACTGTTTGGGACACGGTGTCGTGGAGCTCTTGGCCCGACTGCGCGACGAGGGGAACCTGGTGTGGCTGGAGCTGGGCCTGCAGACGATTTTTGACGAGACCTTGGTCAAGGTGAACCGCGGTCACGACGCGGACACCTATTTCAAATCGGCTGAGCGGGCTCGTGCCTTGGGGCTTCCCGTGTGCTGCCACCTCATTCTGGGTTTGCCTGGCGAAGATCGCTCGCATGCGCTGGAAACCCATCGGCAGGTGGTGGAAGCGGGGGTCGACGGTCTCAAGATCCATCCGTTGCACGTGGTGAGATCGAGTCTGCTGGCGTCGCAGTGGCGCTCCGGCGAATACCCTCCGCTCTCGCTAACCGACTATGTGGAATGGACCGCCGACCTGATCGAACGCACGCCCTCGGATGTCGTGTTCCATCGCTTGACGGGAACCTGCTCGGAGGACCTGCTGCTTGCGCCCGCGTGGTGCGTCAAAAAGTGGGATGTGTTGAACGGCATTGAATCGGAGCTGCGCCGACGCAAAACGAGTCAGGGAAGTGTGATCGGCCCTTCGACTCCGCTCAGGGACCGATCTGGATGACAGGAGGGGCGAGACTTTCCGCCGTTCCCTGAGCGGAGTCGAAGGGCGGCGGAATGTACGGAAGCCTGGGGGATGGTCCAGGCACCCTCACCAATGCTCGGCACCGGCCTCCGGTTCGACCGCGTTCTTGCCATTGAGTTCGCGAATGGCTCCCGGATCCCAATCGGCGCCGCCCTCGCGTTCCAGCGACTCGAAATAGGCATCGGCGATGTCCTGGTACTGGCTGACAGATTCCGACCGCAACAGGTCCATGCGCGCCGTGGCCACTCCGCGAAAGCCTTTCATGCACCGGGCCGAGAACTGCTTGAGCTTGCCCAGGATCCGCCCTTCGTGGTCCATCTCCTCGCGCAGGAGCGATTCGTACAGACGGAAGACTTCGCGGTGCTCGCCGACGGTGGGGGAGACCGGGGTCTTGCCTTCGTAGAAGTCGGCGATCTGGGCGAACATCCAAGGGTTGTGCATGGCGCCACGGCCGGCGATGACTCCATCCACTCCGTAGCGCTGCAACCGGTCGATGGCGCCCTGCCAGGTGGTGATGTCGCCGTTGCCCACCACGGGGATGCTGGCGCGGCTCTTGGCCTCGCCGATCAGATCCCAGTTCGCCCAGCCCTTGTAACCTTGGGCGCGGGTGCGGCCGTGGATCACGATCAGCCCCATGCCGCAGTCCTGCGCGATCTTCACGGTTTCGAAAATCGTCACGTGGTCGTCGGCCCAGCCCACGCGCACCTTGATGGAGCACGGAATGCTCACGGCGTTTCGGACCGCGGTGCAGAGCTCGGCAAGCAGCGGGAGGTCCTTCAAGAGACCCGAACCGCCGCCCTTCTTGACAACTTTTGGCACCGGGCAGCCGCAGTTGATTTCCACCGCCGCAGCGCCCGATTCTTCCACGCGTTTGGCCGCCCAGGCCATGCGCTCGGGCTCGGCTCCGAAGATCTGCACCGTGAAAGGCATTTCCTCGGGGTAGAATCGCGTCTTCTCCTCGGTCTTGGGGTTGAAGCGCGTGAGACCTTCGATGCTGACAAATTCCGACACCAGCATGCCCATGCGTCCACCGGCGAGGCGTTTGCAGAGCCTGCGAAACGACGGATCGGTGACCCCTTCCATGGGGGCCAGATACACATTGGGGAAAACCCGCAACCCTTGGTAGGTGAATTCCTTGGCGAAAGGCAAGGAAGGGTCGATGGGCGGTTGACCCACGGGACTCCAACTCCCCGCACCGGGAATGGTCAGTGGGTGGTAGCCATCGGAACATGGATTGCAGACGTCGGCTCGGATCATGGGTGTGGGCGAAGATAGGATTCCCACGGCGATCGACGAGCGTCGGCGTTTCAGGTTCCGGGCAGATTCTCCAGCACGTCGGCCAGCTCGGACAGGGCCATGGCAAGTCCGATGGGGCCATCGACGACGGCGCTGACCTTGGTGCCCGGTTCGGGGCGTTCGGGCGAGGCCACGTAGATCCCGATTCCATCGGGCCTGGCGGACACGTCGGCTAGGGTGTTCAGGTCGCTGGTGTCGTCGCCGGCGTACACGCGGAAATCGCAGCGAAGATGGGCCGAAAGCCGCAGCAAGGCCCTGCGCTTGTCGAACCCGGGAACCATGGCTTCGGTGGTGCGTCGTCCCGGGACGATCTCGAGTCCGAAGCTCCGGCACACGTTGGCCCACTGGTTCAGACGGAAATTGTCACCGGGAGTCATGATGTCGGTGACCGAATGCACCGCCACCGAAAAACGCTTGCGCTGCAACCTCACGGGCAGATCGTGGAGGTGCGCCTCGGCTTGCAGCCAGGCACGCTCGACCGGGCCGTTGCCCGCTGCGTTGGAGGGCCAGTCTCGCATGGCGATCCCGTTCGGATCGATGCACGCGCGGCCATGGTCGGAAATCGTCCAACAAGGAGGAAGGTCGCGCTTGATCCGGGAGAGTTCGCTCCCGCAGCAACCGGTCACCAGCGCGAGAGTCACCTGGGGCAGTTGGGAAAGCCGGGTCAACGCCAGGACAATTTCTGGCGGACAATGGTCGGCGCCCAGATCGCAGAGCGTGCCCAGGTAATCCGTCGCGACCAGGACGCGCTTGTACCCGCGAAGCCGTGATGGCGTGGCGGTTGGCGTGCTCCGGGCCTGAGTCAAGAATGAGGGAGTCTCTCCCATATGGAACAAACCTAAACCAAGATTCGCAAAACGGAATGCCGTTCAGGATTTGAAAGATCGAATTGTCGTCGAATGGGGAAATTCGAAACCAGGGAGCAAGCCGTTGGACATTCCGCGAAATACGCTCGAAACGAAAAGACCCCCGGAACCGAGATGGAACCGAGGGTCGAATTTTGTCCTGCAAGCCGAGCCACTTCAATGGAAGATGGCTCGTGGCGTGAACTCAGTCCTTCAGGGG
>JBDKGS010000311.1:0-4975 GCA_039798065.1 Fibrobacterota bacterium
ATGGGAGAAAGTGGCGTTCAAACATTTGCAACAGATTCGTTCCCGGGTGCGCAATTCAGCGAACGGAGGGCCGTTGAAGCGGTACTATATGCGGTGTGAGTGATGACGTCGACACCCTTGACTATCGTGATCTTCTGCAGCGTGCCTACGATCAACGGAAGGCCGACAATCCGCTGTACTCCTACCGCCTGATGGCCGGGAAGCTGGTTCTCAACGTCAGTCATCTCTACCGGATCCTGCACAAGGATTTGCACCTCACCCTCGACAAGGTTCCCGCCGCCTGCGATCTCCTGAAACTCCAGGGACGCGATGCGGAGCACTTCGAGCTTTTGGTGCAATATGGCCGGGCACGTTCCGAGCGGACGCGCACCACCCTGTTGGGAAAGATCCTGGACCTTCGCGAACCCAAACGTCGCGCGGTCGCACATGCCCAATTCAAGGCGCTTTCCCGTTGGCAGGCACCGGTGGTTCGCGCTCTCGCCTTGTCCGGCCAGACGGATCCTGTCAAGATCGGAAAACGGCTTCGCCCAGCCCAGAAGCCGGACGTGGTCCGACAAATTCTGCTCGATCTGGAAGCCGCGGGACTTCTCAAGCAGGACGGTCATGGTGCTTGGGTTTCCAACGACCTGCATTTGACCACCGGCACGGCGTTCCGCTCGGAAGCGGTTCGGCATTATCAAAAAGAGGTTTTCGAGTTGGCTGCCGGAGCGATCCGTGATATCCCGCGTGAGGAACGGGATATCACGTCGCTTGTGGTGGAGGTCGACGAGGACGCCCGCCTGGAAATCGTGGAGATGGTTCGGGAGTGCCGACGTCAGATCGTCCGGCGCATCGAACGCTGCGCCAAGCCCGACCAGGTCCTGCAATTGGCCTTCGCGGCCTTTCCGGTGGCAGCCCAGGACGAAGGTCGGCCATGAAGAGGGTGACACTTCTTGTCTGTGGTGCCGTGGCCTTGATGGGATGCGGGACTCCGGAACGTTCGGCGGGTGGATCCAGCTACGAGACGGAAAATGCCGTTGCCGCCCGCATCGTGCGTCCCGACGGGACGCCGGCCTCAGGAACGCTGGTACGTGCACGTCCACTGGTTTGGATCGTCGGGGATTCCTTCGATTCGTCCCTGGATCAACGGACCAACTCCGATGGGCGAATTCGCATGAATCTGCCTTCAGGGGGCTGGCGTTTGGAGGCACGACAAGGTGGCGTCGTGGCGGTGATTGATATCCCCGCGCAGGGTCGAATCCCCGACCTTGGCACCGTCCACCTGGCCTCTCCCGCATCGGTCATGGGTCGGGCGGAACCCGGCGCTCGCATCGGGGTTGGCGGCTTGCAACAAACCGCGGTTGTCGACGCGGGAGGCTACTTCCACTTCGACTCCCTGCCGGCAGGTGTGCACGTGTTGCGCCAGATCGGATCACAGGCGCGGGCGTTCGTGCTGGCACAGGCCGGTCAAACCTTGGATGCAGGAATCTTGCATACAGACAGCGCTGGACAAATTCTGTTGGACGACTTCGAGGACGGGGATGCCCGCTCGCGCTTCGGTGCCTGGACGGGTGGTGGATGGTGGTGGGTTTCGGGCAGCACCGGGGTCAATCTCTCTCCCGATGGCGTCGACACCAAGCCGTCTCGCGCCGTCTTCGCCGACGGAGGCGGTGGCAACGTGTTCCACGTTTCAGCCGATTTCCCCGCCAATGCCGACACCTCCGCTCGCGTGAGATGCGGTGTCGATCTCGGGCCCTCGCCCGTCGACCTTTCGAGTCTCGCCTCGGTGCGTTTCCGGGCCCGAGGGATCGGCATCGCGACAATTCATGTCAATAACCAGTCCGCCCCTGTGTCAGAATCCGTCCAAGCCTCGTTCGCGTTGGATTCGGCATGGAGGGAAGTCGAAATTCCGCTTTCGCGCTTACATCAACCTTCGTGGTCGGGCACCGCACTCGATTCCACGACGCGCCATCAACATCTGCGCCGATCGATTGGTCTGACGTGGTCGCTGTCCACCTCGGGAGATCTTTGGCTCGACGACATCCGTCTGGTAGGCCCATCGACCACTGTTCTTTGGGGCTCGTCACCACCGCCCTGATTCGTTTCACACTTCCACTCTTCAACACGCACACTTTCGCAATAAGGAAAACCCAATGCGCAAATCCTGGACCCGAAGCCTCGCGGCTCTGGTCGTTTCCGCAGCGGCACTCCAAGCCGCCGTGTCCTACAACTGGAAGAACGTGGTCATCGGTGGCGGCGGCTTCGTCGACGGCATCGTCTTCCACCCCACCGTCCGCGGCTTGATGTACGCGCGTACCGACATGGGCGGCGCCTATCGCTGGAGCCCTGCCTCGTCCTCGTGGACTCCCCTCACCGACTTCATCGGCGCCGTCTCCGACGACATGGGAATCCTGTCCATCGCGCTCGATCCGCAGGATGGCTCCAAGGTGTATTTGCTGACCGGCAAGTATTCCAACGCATGGACCAGCGAGTACGGCAAGGTCATGGTGTCGTCCGACACCGGTCGCACGTTTCGCGCCACCACCCTGCACTTGAAGAACGGCGGAAACCTAGATGGACGCGGCTGCGGCGAACGTTTGGCCGTCGATCCCAACAAGTCCGGTCTGCTGTTTTTGGCGGGTTCGGCATGGGACAGTTCGGTGGATGGCGTCTCGAAAGGCAAATTCCCGGGTGCGTTGTGGAAGAGCGTCGATGGCGGTGCCACCTTCGATTCGGTGAAGACAAGTCCTGTCGGCAACGGCACCTTCGTGTTGTTCGATCCCGCATCCGGGACCAAAGGCAGCGCGACCCCGGTTGTGTACATGGGCATGGACAAGTCCGATGCCGGTGCGGCCGCGTTGTGGCGCAGCAAGGACGGCGGAGTGACTTGGAGCAAGATTCCTGGAGCCCCGGCCGCACTGATTCCATGCAGCGGCAGCCTGGACGGCAACAACGCCTATTTCAGTTTCAACAACGGACTGGGTCCGAACGGAATCACCTCCGGCAAAGTCATGCGGTTGGATACCCGTACCGACACCTGGACCGACGTTTCGCCGGTGGCCAGCTCCACCTTCGGATATGGGACGGTTTCTGTCGATAGGCAGAACCCAGGTCACTTGGCCGTGGGCTCGGTGGATCGGTGGACCGGTGGCGACGATGTCTGGCTCAGCCGCGATGGTGGTGCCACCTGGACGAGCCGCTTGCTCGAAGGTGAACTCGACCTTTCCTTCGCTCCCTGGAAGAAGACCCGCACACCCCACTGGTTGGCGAGCGTCCAGATCGATCCGTTCGATTCGAGCGTCGCCTTGTTCGGCACCGGCTACGGCGTGTTCCGCACCACCAACCTGCGCGCGACAAAACCTGTCTGGGTGGCCGCCGACTCCAACCTCGAGGAATGCGTTTCCAAGAACCTCGTCTCGCCCCCGGCCGGCGCGCCGCTTGTGACTTCGGTCGGCGACCAGGGCGGCTGGCGCCACGCCGCGCTGGACAGGGCTCCCGCGCAGGCCCACATGCCCGATGTCGGGACCACCTTGTCGATCGACGTGGCGTGGGGAAATCCCGCCGTGTTCGTTCGCGCCCACAACACAAAGAACGCCGCGGGAACCACGGGCGGCATTTCGCTGGACAGCGCCAAGACCTGGACAAATTTTGCCACCCAACCCGCCGGAGTCACCATTCCCACCGAAGCCAACGGTTGGGCCGGTACCGGTGGAGGCATGCGTGCCATCGCCCTGAACGCCAACGGATCGGCCATTCTCTGGACCGCCCCGGGAATGACCGGCCCGTACGTCTCGCGCGACCAGGGAGCCACATGGACCGTTGCCAGCGGCACCACCCTCGGCGCCTACGGGGCAACACCCGTTGGCGACAAGGTCAACCCCGCACGCTTCTACATCCTCGATCTTCCCAATGCACAGATTCTGACAAGCACGGATACGGGCGCCACCTTCACGGGCGGCGCGGCCGTGATCAAGCTCGACGACTGGGAAGCCGAAAACGCCCAGATCACCACGGTTCCCGGATACGAGGGATACGTGATGGTCGCCGCCGACCACGCCTGGGGCGGCGGTGGATTGTACGTCTCGACCAACGGTGGTACTTCCGCACGCAAGGTGGCCAACGTTGGCAGCGCCACGCGCGTGACCACGGGTCGCCCTGCCGAAGGGAAGAAGTTCCCCTCCGTATTCATCGTGGGCAAGGTGGGTGGAGTCTACGGATTCTTCCGCTCCGACGACTCCTTGAAGACCTGGACGCGCATCAACGACAACCAGCACCAGTTCGGAACCATCCACCAGATCATTGGTGATCCCCGCGTGTTCGGTCGGATCTACATCGGGACCGAAGGTCGAGGCGTCGTCTACGGCGACGATTCGGCGGCTTCCGTTGGTGTTTCCGGTGGGCACCGGAAAATGTCGCACGACCTGATCCGTTCCGGAAACACGGTGCGGTCGGTCACCTCGGGCATCGAGCTGTGCGATCCCACCGGTAGGACGCTT
This sequence comes from Fibrobacterota bacterium, assembly GCA_039798065.1. Lineage (GTDB taxonomy): Bacteria > Fibrobacterota > Fibrobacteria > UBA5070 > UBA5070 > UBA5070. The sequence goes on from JBDKGS010000311.1 coordinate 4,476, forward strand.
CGCACCAGTGCGACACGGGAACTGGATTTGCGCGGCCTGCAGCGTGGTGTGTACTTCGCCCGCAGTTCGGGAAGCTTCCTGAAGGTGGGCGTACTCGAGTAGAACTTCCGGTTCAGGTCCGATCCTCGCGATGCATGCTTCGCAGGATTAGGACATCGCAAACCAAAGAACGCCTCGCAGCAGTGCTGCGGGGCGTTTTCATTTCCTTCCCGAGTTGAGACAAAATCCGTCAACGCGTCCGGCACCGACCTTTTGGACTATTTCTGTCCGTGCTTGGTCGCGGGGTGGCAGCACGAACCCTTCATGCCCGGAATCAGATCGGTGGCATGCGTCCTGGGAAGCGTCTTCCAGGCCGCCCAGCCCACCACGAGCGCAAGGAACACCGCGCCCACCGGACGCGACCAGCCGCGCAGGCGGCGCTGGATGAATCCAAGCACGGCCTGGCTCGCGAACAACCAGGGGATGTTGGTGCTCCAGAACAGCAGTACGACAAAAAGCGT
>JBDKGS010000312.1:0-4954 GCA_039798065.1 Fibrobacterota bacterium
CTCGCTGGAGACGGTGATCGAACCCTTGTGGTTGTGGATGATTCCATGGACCACGGAAAGCCCGAGGCCGGTCCCTTTGCCAGGACCTTTTGTGGTGAAGAAGGGCTCGAAGATCCGCGGCATGACTTCGGGGGGAATGCCGCTGCCGGTATCGGAAACCTGGATCTTCACCACGGGAATCGGGCCGTTTCGGCCGATGATGTCGCTGGACATGCCCACGCTCACCGTCAGAGTTCCACCGTTGGCGCTCATGGCGTGCGAAGCGTTGGTGCACAGGTTCATGAGAACCTGGTGCAATTGGCTCGATTCGCCCATCACCGGAAGCAGGCTCTTTCCCACCTCGAAATTCATGCGGATGGTGGACGGGAAGGTGGCGCGAAGCAGTTTCCAGGTTTCGTCGACGATCTCCTCGACATGGACTGGAAGCAGTTCCGGTTCCTGCTTGCGACTGAACAACAGAATCTGTCGAGCCAGATCGCGGGCGCGACGGCAACCCTTCAGGATGCCTTGGATCGATTCCAGGCCGGGACCCTCGGTGAAACGGATCTCCAGCAACTGGGCGTGTCCCCAGATGGAAGTGAGGATGTTGTTGATGTCGTGGGCGACGCCACCGGCGAGGGTTCCCACGGCTTCCAGCTTCTGGCTGTGAAGAAGCTGTTTTTCGATGGACAATCTTTGTCGTTCCGCGTCCATCCGATCGAGTTCCGAACCGGCGCGCGAAGCGAAGATGGAGATCAGGTCGCGGGTGAGGTCCGGTTCTTCGATGTCCTTGTCGTCGAAGACGATCAGGAGTCCTTGCGCGAGGCCTTCCCGGGAGTTCAAACGCAATCCGATGGCGGAGCGGATACCGAGCTTGTTGAGCTCGCGCCCGTCGGTGTACCGGGAAAAATCGCTTTCGTGGATCATCATTTCGCCGACGGCGAGGATATCCTCGGCGACAGAACCTGCCACGGGAAATTCCTGACCCGGATTGGGCCGATCGAATCCATGCACCGCGAGAATGCGAACGATGCTCCCGTCGTTGTCGAACTCGGAGATCATCGCACCCTTGAACTTCAGCGAAGTGGCCAGAGCCTCCACGAGCGAGCGAAAGAAGTCGACGCCGATGGCGCCGCTGGTGCCGCGCAAAATGGCCTTGAGAGCGCCTTCGAGCGTCTTTTGGCGATTTTCCGCGCGTCGACGCGCCTTGCGTTCCGTCGCCTCAAGGAGCTCGCGCTGGATGGCCGGCACCAATCGGGCGAGGTTGTCCTTCAGGAGGTAGTCGCGAGCGCCGTTGCGCATGGCTTCCACCGCGATGTGCTCGCCGATGGCACCCGAAACGAGCAGGAAGGGAATGTCAAGTTCCGTCTTGCGGAGGATTTCCAAGGCCATGAATCCGGAAAAGCCGGGCATCTGGTAATCGGACAGGATGAGATCCCAATCGCACTCGCGCAGCGACGAGGAAAATTCCTCCTGCGAGTCGACTCGTTTCAGATTGAGTTCGAATCCCGCGTTGCGCAATTGACGTTGGACCAGGAACGCGTCGTCCTGGTTGTCTTCCACCATCAATACCTTGAGAGGCGTACCCATTTTCAATTATCCACGATGGTTTCGTCGAGCTGAAGCCAGTACGACGAGATGGTATGGACAGCCTTCAGGAATTCGTCGAAATCGACGGGCTTGCGGATGAACGAGTTGGCACCCAGTTCGGCGCAGCGCTGGATGTCCTTTTCTTCTCGGCTGGAGGTGAGCACCACGATCCGAGCGATCCGCGTGCGGTTGTCCTCGCGAAGACGGCGCAGGATCTCCATGCCGTCGATCTTGGGCAGCTTGAGATCGAGCAACACCAGTGCGGGAAGGCTTTTCTCGAACCGTCCGTCGGACAAGGCCTCGAGCGCCTCCACACCGTCGCGGGCGATCACGAGTTCGTTGGTGATGCCTGCCTTGCGGAACGCTCGTTGGGTCAGGAGAACATCGTCCTCGTTGTCTTCGACAAGCAGAATGGGGCGAGCGTCCATTGGTTCTCCCTGTGAATCGATGGTTCTGGTGACGAGACGGAGGGCGGGGTTCATGCGGGGGCTCCCTTTTCAGGATCCAATGTGAAACGGAAGTCCGCACCTTTTTCCGGAATTCCGCTACCGGTCACCGAACCGCCGTGGCGTTCCACGATCTTGCGGACGGTGGCCAGACCAATTCCAGTTCCTTCGAACTGCTCGAGACTGTGCAGTCGATGGAAGGTGCCGAACAATTTGTTCGCGTGGGCCATGTCGAAACCGATCCCGTTGTCCCGGATGCTGATCCATCTACGGCCATCCCGGACCTCGGCCGACAGCTCGATGACGGATTCTGACTTCAAGGAAGAATATTTCCAGGCGTTGCCGAGGAGATTTTCAAGCACCGAACGCACCAAAACGGTATCGCCTTGGATGGAAATCGACGATTCGATCCTTCGTTCCAGGCGGCGGTGCGGCGATTGGCGGCAGAGATCGTCCAGGATTTGCGTGGCGATGGAGGAGATGTCGATGTCGCGCCGGACGATTTCCATGCGGCTGGAGCGCGATAGCTGCAGCAGGTCGTCGATGAGCTGCCCCATGTGCTTGGAGGCGGCGCGGATCCTTCCCAGGTACATCTGCAAATCTTCGGGAAGCCCCGGTCCGGCGTCTTCGACCAGCGCTTTGCTGAAACCGTCGATGGCGCGAAGTGGCGATCGGAGGTCGTGCGAGATGGAATAGGAAAACGATTCGAGCTCCTGCATGGCGGTCCGGAGTTCGGTGGTGCGCTCTTCGACCTTCCTCTCCAGGTTCCCGTTGAGGAGCTTGATTTCCGCTTCCGCCTTGTGGCGGTCGGTGACATCGCGGAGGGTCCCGATCATGTGCAATGGATTTCCAGCGGAATCCAGAACCAGTTCCCCCAAGCCATGGACCCAGCGGATCTCTCCGTCGCACGGTCGGACGATGCGGTATTCCTTGTTGAAAGCGCCTCTCGAATCGATCACATCCTCCAAGAAATGCCGCCTCATGGCCTCCTGGTCGTCGGGATGGATCATGTTCAGCCAACCCTCCACGTTGGACACGAACGACCGGTCGATGCCCAGGATCTCGCCCATGGTTTCCGAATAGTCCCAGAATCCCGTTTCCAGGTGGAGCCGGTACGATCCGGTGGAAGAGGCGCGTTGGGATTCCTTGAAGAAATATTCGCTGTCCCTGAGAATCTCCTCCTGGCGCTTGCGGTCGGTGATGTCGCGGGTGGAGCAGAGGATTTCCAGCGGGTTCCCCTGCGCGTCTCGGCTGAGGTTCCAGAGCGTTTCCGCCCAGATGCCGGTGCCATCGGATCGCAGGATGCGGTATTCGAGGCTCGACCGACCGATCTCGACGAGCTTCGCCAGCGCGGCTTGGACGGGTCGATGCCATTCTTCGTAGATGAAATCGAAGGCGCTGCGGCCCACCACGGCTTCGGGTTCGATGTGCAAAATCTGTCGGCAGGCGGGGGATGCCCACGTGCAGATGCCGGACAGATCGTGACGGGACAGCATGTCCAACGACATGTCGGCGACGATGCGCAACTGCTCTTCGCGTTCGCGAAGGGCGTTTTCCTGTTGTTTGCGATCGGTGATGTCGGAGTGGGTTCCAACCATCCGTACGGGTTTGCCGTCGGCGTCCGAGCTGACGACCCTGCCTTTGGCCAGGATCCAGGTCCACCGGCCTTGCTTGTGCCTCATCCGGAATTCGACGAGGTAGGGGGTGCGTTCTTGATTCGAAAGATGGGCTTGGATCGCCGGCTCCACGACGAAGAGATCGTCGGGATGGAGTCGCTCTCGCCAAGCGTCGAACGTGGAGGGGAATTCGAATGGCTCGTAGCCCAGCATGGTGAAGTAGGCGGGACTGAAATAGACTTTGCCGGAAGGGATGTCCCAATCGAACACTCCATCGGAAGTGGCATCGAGGACCAGACGCAGGCGTTCTTCGCTTCGCTCCAGCTCCAGCTCCAGCTCCTTGACCTTGCGGATGGTTGTCGCCTCCGAAACCAGACGAGATGCCGGTTCGTAGCAGGAAAACAGGCATTCGCGGTTGTCGACCAGGATGCGATGGCTGCTGTCGGTGTACTCCACCCAATTCCCATCGGGAAGCTTCGTGCGCCGCTGCGTGTGGTGGATTCTTCCGTTCGTGGTGCCTTCCAGGACGGCTTTGCGGTCGTCGCTGTTGGAGCGGAATCCGAGTTCGTCGGGAGTGCGGTCGAGGATGGTTTCCAGCGGAAGGCGCAGGCTCTGTGCGAATTGCGCGTTCAGCGCGATGATCCGGTTCGATTCCAGATCCACCGCCGAAGCGGGTACCGGCAACAGCGCGATCGACCGGCGCAAAGTCTCGAGTTCGACACGATTGACATTTTCCGTCACAACAAGGACCTTCCCTTCGCTCTCGTCGGATGGGATGCTCATTCGGGACCCGCTTCCAGACAAAATCTGAATTCGGTTCCGATTTCAGGGCGGCTCTCGACTTCGATCCGTCCGCCGTGGCGCGTCACCACCCGTTTCACGATGGCCAATCCGATTCCGTTGCCTTCGAATTCGGGCGCGTCGTGCAGGCGATGGAAGGTCCCGAACAGCTTTCCCGCATGGGCCATGTCGAAACCCGCTCCATTGTCGCGCACGCGGATCCAGACGGCGCCGTCCACAACCGTCGAATCGAGATGGATTTCCGGTGCCGGGGTGCGGAGCGTGAACTTCCACGCGTTCTGGATGAGATGCTCGATGGCAATTCCTGTCAAAACGGCGTCGGCGTGGACCTTGATGTTTTCCTGGATCGTGTCGACCACCACCCTCTCGGGGTTGATGATGGACAATTTCTGGATGCAATCGCGCGCGATGGCGGAGACATCGACGTCGGTGCGCACCACGAACACCCGCGACGAGCGGTAGAGGCTCAGCAGGTCGTCGATGAGGGCCGACATTCTGCGGGTTGCCTTGCGGATGCGCACG
>JBDKGS010000313.1:0-4952 GCA_039798065.1 Fibrobacterota bacterium
CCACCCAACGGGCATTTGGCGCCAAGCGCATGCTCGTATTCGCCGACATCGTCTCGTGGGCGCTGCCTTACCTCATTCTGGGCTTTGCCACCAAACCGTGGCACGCCATCCTGGCTGTGCTGCTCACTTCACTGAACGCATTCGCGAGCACCCCCTACAACTGCATGATCGCCGAAGGCATGCCCGCCGAGCGCCGCACCAAGGCCTACGCATTCCTGTACCTGTGGAACATGGCCCCGGCGCTCTTGGTGCCATGGTTCGCCGGCTGGCTGGTGAGCTCCCATCCATTCGGCCCCACCCTGCGCGTGCTGTTCCTGATCCAGGCATGCTGCATGGGCATCGGCATCTACTGGCGAGCCACACGGCTTGTCGACCTGCATCCCTCGGCGACCTCGTCCGACATCGGCATGCTGGGCACGTTCCGTCGGATTCTGTCTACACCGGGTTTTCTCCCGGCGTGGGCGGCGTTGGCGACCCAAGGCGTGTTCAGCAACCTGAGCAACGCCTTTTTGGCCATCTACCTGTCCAAACACCTGCGCCTGTCCGACACCCTTCCCGCCTGGATCGCCGAGGTCTCCACCATCGGGTTCGCCATCGGGACGCTCGCCATCCAGCCTCGCCTTTCGGAATCGAAGGTCCCGCGTTTCGCCGCCATGGCGCTAGGGGTCCACGCGCTGGTGACCGCCGCGTTCTTTTTGCACCCGAACCAGACCGCCGTGCTTGTCATCGCGCTGGTAGGGGGGCTCTGCTCGGCCTTGTACGGCGCCGCGACCAGCTCCATCCTCACCACCAGCCTGCCCGCCAATGCCCGCGACCACGGATTCGCGCTCAGCTACGTTGGGGTCCATCTTGCGGGCGCGTTGTGCATGCCCCTTGCTGGAAAAATCCTGGACGTACACCTGGCGTGGTTCCCTGGTCTCGTGATCGGCTCGTTGTTGCTTTGGGCCGCGAGCATCGGCCTGACAAGAACCCACGGTCACCTGACAAAATCCGACTGGAAGCCCGACGACGCCGTCACTTCGGTGAACTGACCACTCCCAGGGGCAAGCGCGCAACCCGGTCGGCGGCTCAGTCGACCGGAGTCTTCGGTACCCAGCCCTTCCAGGTCACCGCCTGCTTCCTGAACCGTTTTTCCATCACGATCATCGCTTGCCGATTGTTGTCGGCAAGCAGGCAATCCCGGTCGTTTTTTGTCGCGGCCTCGCCAAAGGAGCCGCTCCCCGCGAACACGTCGCACAACAGGTCGCCCGGCTTGGAATGGACCTTCACGATCCGCTCCAAGATTCCCAACGGCTTCTGCGAAGGGTAACCGGTCTTCTCGAAGGACTGGGGACTCACGATGGTGTGCCACCACGTGTCGGTGGGCGTCTTGCCACGCGCGGCCTTTTCCGTGCCCACCAACAGCGGCGACAAATAGGGGATGCGATCGCATTCATCCAGTTCGAACACGTACTTCTTGGGGTTTTTCACATACCAGAAAATGACGTCGTGTTTGGACGGCCACCGCTTTTTGGTGCGCGCCCCGTAGTCCCAGGCCCAGACGATCTCGTTCATGAACGAATCGCGTCCAAAAACGGCATCCAGAAGGATCTTGCAGTAGTGGGACTGCGGACCGCCGATGTGGAAGAAGAGACTTCCATCGTCGGTCAAAATCCGTCGGATCTGCACCAGGCGCTCTTCCAGGAACAGCAGGTATTCGTCGTCCTGGAAGATGTCGGAAAACGACATCGTCCCCACACGCACCGACTTGTAGCGTTGGTCCTCGAATCCCAGATGCCCTGGACCGTCGCCCTGGCGCTGGATCTCGATCTCGTGGCGCCGCATCACCTTGCCGGTGTTGTACGGGGGATCGATGTACACCAACCGCACCGACTTGTCGGGCAGCGCGGCAAGCACCTCAAGATTGTCGCCAAAATGGATCTCGAGCTTCGCCAAGGCACCCTCCCCGCCGCACGGACCGGAGAGGGAAGCTTAGATCCTGCGAAGCGGAACCGGAAGCGGCCACTGCCATGGAGACCAGGAATCGCTCACTCGGTCCATCTGCGTTGATACCCCACGCCAGACCCCACCGAATAGGGTCGTCCAGTCACATCGACATTGCCTCCCGCATCACGACTTGCTCCGAATACGTGCAGGAACGCCTTGGTTCGCACCCCCTCGATGGCCCGTGGAGCGAACCGATGCGCCCTCACGCGCAACGCCACCTCGGCCCACAGCCGATGGATCGAGGTCGCACCCGCAAGGTTGGGATGGATTCCATCGGGCATTAGCTCCTCGGGGTGCACCAGGAACCACTCGTGCAAATCCGGTCCCGCAGGAAGCCCGTAGGTGGCGGCGATCGAATCCACCGCATCCAGATACCCCGCATCGACTTGCCATCCCGCCAAGGTCGTGTCGGTCGACATGACTCTCGCGATGATCGGAACGGCGCCGTTGGCTTGGGCGGCTTCAATAATTTTTGTCAAAGCTGCGCGGTAGTCGGGCAATCCAGCCCGCCCTCTCGACCACATGTCGTTGGTTCCCAGCTCGATCGCCCAATATTTGGCGCCCAAGGAGAATTCCCGGTACTCCGCGATGGAATTGGCTACTTCCCAGGCTTTCACGCCGGAGATCCCGCCACGAAGGATAGTCGGGTAGCGACCGGAATCAGCTGCGGCGACTTCTCCGGAAAATGTCATGTCGACCGGATACCATTTGAAGCTGAGTTCGGTGATGGAGTTTCCAAGGAAAAACCAGGCGTCTCCCGCCTGCTGGTCGGCATCGGCGAAAGTGAATTCGTCTAGCTGCGAAACGCCCGCGAACTGCACGAATTTGACCCACTGGCGTCCGCCGATCCCCACTTCGTGGATCCGCGATCCCACTCGATTCTTTTTGACCTCCAGAACGGTTTCCCAATCCCCATCGATCCCGTTCGTGGAGTTCCCCGATGCCTGGATCTGGTACGATTCGGGATAGGTCGGCTGAGGATACCAGCAACAGGAACGTTTGGGAAACGAATCCGCCCAAGCGCCGGAACGATCGTTCCAACTCAAGACAAGATTTGTCACAGAGCGGGACAACCGAAACGACATCCACGTCCCCGGCGCTCCCCTCCAGACTCCGTTGCGAGCGACCAACGAGTCGGGCAACGGATATCCCGTCGCAGCTTCGACCTCCAATCGAGGCGTCTCGGCTACGCACGGCCTTGTCATACCCAGCAATGCCAGGCAACAAAGCACCAACCTTACGCTGCAGGTCTTTCCACCGCAAAACCTTCCAGAATGCATGGCACCATGGTACCATTCGGGAACCACAGGTGCACGAATCGCATGTACGGGCTTGCGCAGCCCGGAATCGTTATTCTACGATCTCGTCGTCGGGCGGCTCGGGGACGGAATCCGGAACAAGCACCAACACCCCCAGAGGCGGCAGATCGAGCTGGACGCTCGCGGGCTGGCCTTGCCACCCCTCCCAGATCGCTTCGCGGCCACCGTAGTTGCCCAAACCCGAACCGCCGTAGATCTCGGCGTCGGAGTTCATCCGTTCCTTCCAGAAACCTGCCCAGGGAAGTCCCACGCGGTATCCAGGACGCGGCACCGGCGTGTAGTTGAAGATGAAGACCACCGGCTTGTCGGCAGGATTGGCACCCTTGCGGATGAAACTCACCACCGAGTGCTCGGAGTCCGAACAATCGATCCACTGCATGCCACGCGCATCGCAATCGAACTCGTGCATCGCGGGTTCTTCGATGTACAGGTGGTTCAGGTCCGAAACCCATTTCTTCAATCCGTTGTGGGTCGGGAAATCGAGCAGGTGCCAGTCCAACGACCGCGCCTCGCTCCATTCGCGCCATTGCCCGAACTCGCCTCCCATGAACATCAGCTTCTTGCCGGGAGTCCCCCACTGGTTGGCGTACATCAGGCGCAGGTTCGCCATTTTCTGCCACCAGTCGCCGGGCATCTTGTTGATCAGGCTTCCCTTCATGTGCACCACTTCGTCGTGCGACAGGGGCAACATGAAATTCTCCGACCAGGCGTAGAGCATGCGGAACGTCAGGTGGTCGTGGTGCCACTTGCGGTGGATGGGCTCCTTCTGCATGTAGGCCAGGGTATCGTGCATCCAACCCATGTCCCACTTGAAGGTGAATCCGAGCCCGCCCACGTAGGTGGGACGGCTCACACCCGGCCAGGCGGTGCTTTCTTCGGCGAGCGTGAAGGCACCCGGATGCAAGGCATGGATGCGGATGTTCATGCGACGCAAGAATTCGATGGCCGGAATGTTCTCGCGGCCGCCGTACTCGTTGGCCACCCACTCGCCGTCCTTGCGCGAATAGTCCAGGTACAGCATGGAAGCCACGGCATCCACACGAAGCCCGTCGATGTGGTACTTCTCCAACCAGAACAGCGCCGAACCCATCAAGAAGTTGGCCACTTCGTTGCGGCCGTAGTTGAAGATCAAGGTGGACCAGTCTCGATGTTCGCCTTGGCGCGGATCGGCATGCTCGTAGAGATGCGTGCCGTCAAAAAATGCCAAGCCGGGAAAATCCTTCGGGAAGTGCGCAGGCACCCAGTCCAGGATCACGCCGATCCCTTCCGCATGCAGGTGGTCCACGAAAGCCATGAAGTCCTGCGGCGTGCCGTAACGGCTGGTAGGCGCGTAGTAGCCCGTGGCCTGGTATCCCCACGATCCGTCAAAAGGATGCTCCGTGATGGGCAGCAATTCGATATGCGTGAATCCCAGTTCCTTCACGTACCTGGCGAGCTTGGGAGCCAGTTCGCGGTAATTGAGGAACCGGTTTTCGTCCTCGGGCACTCTCGCCCACGATCCCAAATGGACTTCGTAGATGCTGATCGGGCGTTTGAGCGGGTCTTCCGCACCGCGAACGCGCATCCATTCCGCATCGCCCCACGAATACGCGAGGTCGGCAATTTTTGACGCCGTGCCCGGGCGCATCTCGGTGGCGAACGCGTACG
>JBDKGS010000314.1:0-4923 GCA_039798065.1 Fibrobacterota bacterium
GGCATGGACCACCGTCCCACATCCCAGGCTGTGGGCCACGACGACCACCTGCCCCTCGCTGGCATTGACGGATTCCGTCAGCCTCCGCACCCAGGCGCGCCTTTCCGGACGATCCCAATCGTCCTGTGCCACGCGTCCGAGTCCGGGAAGGGCCTCCTCCCAGGCGGTCTGCCAGTGCAAGGGGCCGGAGCCCCCAAGCCCGGGAACGTTGAGGAGGGAAAACCGAGGCTGGTTCGAACGCGCCGTCATATTTCCTCGATTTACAAACTGCCGCCTTCCCTCTCCATCGTCGAAGTCGGCGGGTCGAAGAACACCACTGCCCACCGCTTGCGGCCCATGGCGAGATTGTCGCCCCTCGCGGGGCTGGAACTCCCATGGAATGGGCGTTCCGAGCGACCGAAGGGGGAGGAAGTTTTCCCGCGATTTCCAGAACAGCAAGTGGCGACGGGGGTTCGCTCGGTATCCTTTCCAGACTTGCGGGGATCCAAAGTGAGGTCCCCGGAATCATCCGGATGATGCGTGTTCCCCTGCAATGTGGGGACCGCCAAAACTCGAACATGGAGTGCGGAGATGTCCAATCTTGGCGCGTGGCGCGCATCAACCTGGATCGCGGCGATCGGAATCGGCCTTCTGACCGCCGCGGAGACCGTCTCGGCAGCCGATCTTCCCACCGCCAAGGTCATCGCCGCGGACATGGGCTTCGGATGGAATGTGGGCAACACGATGGAGACCCCAGGAGGCAAGCCCTACTGGTCGAACCACGTTCCCACCCAGAAGATGATCGACGCGGTGAAGGCCGCGGGCTTCAAGAGCGTCCGGATCCCCTGCGCTTGGGACTCCCATGCCAGCAACAACGTGATCGCCACAGCCTGGCTCAACGACGTCAAGGCCCTGGTGGACTACTGCGTCAAGGATGGACTGTACGTGGTTCTGAACAGCCACTGGGACAAGGGATGGCTCGAGGAGAACATCTCGACCAGCGCCCAAGCCAACGTGAACGTCAAGCAGAAGGCCTACTGGACCCAGATCGCGACCTTCTTCAAGGACTACGACCAGCACCTGCTGTTCGCCAGCGCCAACGAGCCCGCGGTCCAGGACGCCTACGGCACGGCTTTCGGGGCCGATCGGGTGGCGGTGCTGAACTCGTACCACCAGACCTTCATCGACGCCGTACGAGGAACGGGAGGCAACAACGCCACCCGCACTCTGGTGATCCAGGGTCCCCGGACGGACATCGAGCTCGTCAACACGAACTACAACAGCCTGCCCACCGACAAGGCCACGGGCCGTCTGATGATGGAAGTCCACTTCTACCCCTACCAGTACACCTTGATGACCAAGGACGAGGACTGGGGCAAGCAATTCTTCTACTGGGGACAGGGGAACCACTCCACGGCCGACGCCGCCCACAACCCCACCTGGGGCGAAGAGGCGTACATCGACGAGATGTTCAACAACATGAAGACCAAGTTCGGCGACAAGGGGATCCCCACGATCATCGGCGAATGGGGCGCCGGTCTGCGCACCACCCTGTCGGGCGACAATCTGGCGCTCCACAAGAAGGGACGCCTGGCCTACTACAAGTACGTGCAGAAGTCGGCCAAGTCGCACGGTCTGGTTCCCTTCGCCTGGGACACTTTCTACAAGGGCGACATGAACTTCACGATCATCGATCGCGAACAAGGAACCGTCTACGACCTCGACCTCATGAACGCCATGCGCTCCGGTTGGGAGATGAGCTCGGTGTCGGTGGCGTCGCGTGACGCCTCGGCGGCATCCGGTCTGCAGGTGAGCGGCAACCGCGCCACCTACATGGCCAACGTCGCTGGTCCTGCGCAGGTTTCGTTGAAGGACCTCCAAGGCCGCACGCTGTGGTCGCGAAGCTTCTCAGGCCAGGCAGGCTCGAACTCCATCGAACTTCCCGCGACTCATAATGGCTTGGCTGTGCTGCAGATCCTGCAAGGCGAAACCGCACTCTCCGCGAGCATCCTGACCAAGTGATTCCCGTTGGATTCCGGAGCACCACGGTGCTCTCGGAATCCAACAGGCGTCTACCCGAGCAGCTCCGCCACGACCTCGGCAGTGAGCGCCGCACCACCGGACTCTCCGGCATCGAAGACGTCCCGCGCCAAAGCTGCCTTGGAGCGCGACAGTTCAAGCACACGCTCTTCGATGGTGTTTCGTGCGACCATACGGTAGACGGTGACAGGTCTTGTCTGTCCAATGCGATGCGCGCGAGCGGCGGCCTGTTCTTCCGCAGCGGGGTTCCACCACGGATCCAGCAGGAACACGTAGTCGGCGGCGGTCAGGTTGATGCCCGCACCACCGGCCTTCAGGCTCACCAGGATCACGTCTTCGCGCTCCTTCTTCTGGAAGCGCTCCACCAACTGCGTACGTTCGCGCGCTGGTGTGGAACCATCGATGCGAAGGAACGGAATGGACTCCTTCGATAGACGTTTTCCGACAAGGTCCAGCAGGCTCGTGAAGCTGGAGAACACGATTGCCTTGTGGCCTTCGGCGACATCTTCTGTCAACTTCTCCAACAGCACGTCCAGCTTGGACGCAGGCCCCTGGTGCCCCGCCAACTCGGGTGCGCAGGCGATCTGGCGCAGGCGCAGAAGCGCGGTGAGCACCTCGAAACGCGCGCCGCCTTCCAAGCCCTTTTCCTTGACCACTGGCAGCAAGTTCTTCTGGAACTCCTGCAATTGGCGGTTGTATAGGCTCATCTGCTTGGGGTCCAGATCGATGCCCAGCTCGATATCCTGACGCGCGGGAAGCTCCGACGCCACCTTGTCCTTGGTGCGTCGCAGCCAGAAGGCAGAGGTGAGCGAGCGCAATCGCGACAGGTCGGGAACCTCGCCGGGAGGCGCTTCGAACTGTTCCATGAACGCGTCCAACGGCCCCAGCAAACCGGGATTGAGCACCGCGAACTGCGCCCACAGATCGGCCAGCGAATTTTCGATGGGAGTGCCGGTCAGGCAGATCTTCTGCTGGGCGCGGACCATGGCCACGGTCTTGTGGGCCACCGTGGAAGGATTGCGCACCGTCTGGCTTTCGTCCAACACCAGAAGGGAGAACTCCGTCGCGTCGGTCCATTCGGACTCGCGTGGAAGGATCCCGTAGGTGGTGACAAATACTGTCGGGCCGGTGATGGGTGCGTCGATGAGGTCGCCGCGATCGGCACCGTGCAAAAGACGGGTGTGGATGTGCGGAGCGAACTTCCCGATTTCCGACACCCAGTTGCCCACCACCGATGCGGGGGCCACCACCAGTGCGGGTGGGGCTTCGGGTTCCAGATCGAACATCCGGCACAAGTGGCCGATGACCTGGACGGTCTTTCCAAGGCCCATGTCGTCGGCGAGAATGCCACCCAGCTTGCGTTTGCGCAGCGACAAAAGCCAATCCAGGCCTTCCAGCTGGTAGGGCCGCAGCACGGCGTTCAACTGGACGGGAGCTCCCATCGGCTCGTCTTCCACCGTCACCAACCGGTCCAGAACCGCGGTCCAGTGGGCCATGTCGACCATTTCCACCAGCTCGTTCTGCATCAGGTCCTGGGCCAGCGAAGCGTGGACGTTCTTGAGCTTGATGCCGTCCTCGGACTCGGTGCCGAGCTTGGCCATCCACTCCAGTCGACGCATCAACTTTTCGGGGATCTCGGCCATCGATCCGTCTTCCAACGTCACCGTGCCGCTGCGGCCCACCAGTTTGGAGAGCGGGATTTCGAAGCCGTCGAAATCGACCACCCCACCGAGCTCGAACCAGTCCAAGCCCGAGGCCTTCACCGTCGCGCGGAACACGCCCTTGCGTTTTTTCCAACGGTCCAGCGTGCCTCCGCTGCTCACCGCCGCCCATCCCTTGGACCACAATTTGTCAAGTCCGCCCAGCGCCAGGCGACGCAACGATTCCGGATCCAGAATTTGGCAAGCGCCGCCATCGAACAACACCGTGATGCCCTGTTCGCGCAGATCGGCTGCCAATTTCTGACTGATCTCGGATTCGGCGTGGCGGTCGCGTTCCAGCTCCACCAGATCGCCATCGGCGCGCGTGAAAGCCACCACGCCGCCCGCACCTTCCGACACCTCGCCCAACGTTGGATACCAGGGCACGGGGGTCATGAGCACGCCTTCGCCCTGCACCTCCACCCGCACCCGCGGTTGGGGCGCCTCCTTCAGACGTTCCGGCAAGTAGACAGGAGGTATTCCGGCGCCAGCGATCGAAAACAGCCGCAGCTCGCGACGCAACCGACCCATTTCGGGCAAGGGCACCTTGAAACGCGCTATGGCCGGATCCAGCAACGAAAGAGGCGTGCGCGGGTCCAGGCACAGAAGACGATCGCCGCATTTGGCCATGGCGTCCTGCTCCTGCCCGAATACCACGGATTCCTCGGTGAGAACCACCACTTCGCCGTCGCCATCGAGGGAACGAGCCTGGCAGAGAAAGCGGCCGTGGCCGTCGACCTCCACCAATTGCGGTTCCCATTTCCACAAACGGTCATCGACACGCAACGGCCGTTCGTGTTCGTCCAACAGGCGCCCGGTCCGGGCCGCCATGCGCAAGGTCGCCTGCCAAAGGAACCCCTTGTTCCCCGTGTCCCAGACCGCGGTCGGAATCTGTTCACAACGCGCGATCAAGAGCAGGTCGGCTTCGCTGACATATTTTGGCGGGTTGTTCTCGAGCCGTCCGCCAAGGACCTTGCGCAGATCCACGTCGTCGAGCTTCCAGCCCGATTCCTTGGTGAGGGTCTGGGTCTGCGGGACCAGGTCCATCCGCTCGCCGCACTCCACCGACTTCTGCAACATGCGGGCGGTCCTGTGGGAAAGGACGTAGACCACGCGCACGCGCGGATTGTCGCCTTCGCATGCGGGAGGTTCCAGCGCGTCGGCGAGTCCGGTCATGCGCTCCAGCAATCGGGCCAGCTCGCCC
>JBDKGS010000315.1:0-4916 GCA_039798065.1 Fibrobacterota bacterium
CTCTCCGCGTTGGCGTTCGCGCTCGCGTTCCTGCGCCTGCCAAATTCTGTCTTCCTGGAAAATGCGAACTCGCCGGTCCGCCGTCGGTTCGTCGCGGTGTTCCTGTTCTCGTGGATCAGCGTGACCTTGTTCCGTGGTTTTCACCACTACGGCGGGGTCGGCTGGTCCGCATCCGGAGTGATTCACTCGCGGCCTCTCCAGGCCGTGTGGAGCCTGGTCTTGACGGCCCAGGCCCTTGGGTTGTGCTGGTTCGCTTCCCGAAACGCGAAACGATCGTTGTGGTTCTTGGGAGCCACGCTGCTGGGGTTCGTTTCGCTCAAGCTGCTGCTGGTCGATCTTTCGGGTAGCGGATCGGTGGCGCGCATCGTGTCGTTCCTGGGTGCCGGACTTTTGATGGTGGGGATCGGCTACGTGTCGCCCATACCCCCGGCAAAGGATCCGTCGTGATCGCGCAGATTCTGTCGTTGTGCGTCGCCGCATCGGCGCCTGCCGATCATCACTCCATTGCCGACATGATCTGTCCCGCCGGGGCGGTGTCCTGCGTGGCGACGCTCCCGGATTGGGTCTACCGCGTCCAGGCCCCGATGGGCGATGGGCAAGGTTGGGCGGCCTTCGGCAAGCAGGGGTCTCCGTTGCCTTGGCGCTACGACTGCAGCCCCGGCAAGGTTCCCGATACCCTTCTGCTGCCCTCTGGGACAACCGAGACCGATTCGGGTTGGGTGTGGGATGCGCAAGGGCGATTTCCCGTGGTGGGCGCGTTCGTGGGCCTCGACACCCCCGGTGCGTCGGGGAAGATCGCTCTCGAAGCGAAGGACAGTGTCGACAAAATTTGGCATAACGTGGCCGTGCAGTCGTGCTGGAACGCTCTTCGCGATGGTCGTGTGGTTCGCCAGGACACTTTGCGTTTGGCGGGCCAGACGCGGCACAGATTCTGGCGGATTCGTCCCATCGAATCCAGAGCCACCATCGGGAGCACGCCGCGACTGGTCCTGCTGGTGCTTCGCGACCGGGTGGAAGTGGCCACCGGTGGTGCCGATACGCTGCTGTGGGGTGCTGGATCGGGCGTTGGGCGAATGGCGGATCCGCCGCCTTTTCCGCAGTCAATTCCTGTCGCACCAGGTCAAGGACGAATCGGAGCACCTCGCATCGCCGCAGGAGTCGGCGCATGGGCGGTACCCATCCCGACACGGACCTGGGTTCTCTGGACGTCCCTGGTGGTATTCCTGGCTGGTCTTGCCTATTTGGCCACCAAGCTGTTACGCCAGGCGTTCGCTGCGCCCGTTTCCAAGGGTTGAGCGAGGAGTTGCCCGCCGCGACTGCGGGTTTGGGAAACAGCGCCATTTTCCTATGGGGCGTGAGACCGCCCAGCACAGCCGCAGCGGTGGTTTAGCTACGCGGACCGCCGAAAATCGTACCGATTCGCGCGCTGATCGCCCTGGCCAAGAACAGGAACAACAACAAAAGGGCGAAGGTCTTGCCCGACGACTTCACCAGGTTGCCGAGCAGACCGGGCGCCAACCACGACCCGATGACCACGACGCAACCCAAAAGCAGCATCGTGCTGGTTACGGTTTCCAGGCGGGATTTCGGTTTGACGGTTTTTGTCGTTGATTTGAAGGGGTTGAGCATCGTGTCGGTGGAGGAAAGATGGAAAAACTCCGCAGTGGGCGACGGGGGTGTGTTGTCTGTAGATTGGGAAAACCCCTCACGCCACCAGGAGACAGATCATGTCCAGCTACCGCGCCCTATCCGGCACTCCAGCTCTTTCCGAATGGACCCCGGTCCACCTCCAGGTCTTGGGGCGCTACCTTCCGGGAACGACAAAGGAAGCTGGAGAGCCTGTCGCCGCCATGGGATACGAGAACGATGCTCGAACCTATCTGGAACTGCAATTGCGCGAACTGGAAGGCCTGGCGGCGATCGTTCCTGCTCAGAAGGAGCACCACCGCTACGCGCCGGGCAAGTGGAGCGTCCGGGAATTGGTGGGCCACATCGCCGACACCGAACGCATCCAATCCTATCGTGCGCTCACGGCGGCACGAGGCGACCAGGTGAACATCAAACCTTTCGACGACAATTCCTACGCCGTGCTTTCGGGGCACGACCAGATTCCGGTCGCGAACCTGGTTGCCGACCTCGTGGCGGTTCGAAAGACCACACTTTCGTTGTTCGCCCAGTTCGACCATGCGGCATGGCGGAGGTTCGGTGTCTCCAATGGATTCAAGGTGAGCGCACGCGCCTGGGGCTTCGTGATCGGTGCCCACGCCCAGCTCCACCTCGATACGCTGAAGAACCGGTACTTGGCCTGACGACGCCTACCTGCTCGGCGGCGATTCCTCCAGGATGACAGAAACTTTCAAGTAAATCGACCACGGCCGCTTTGGATATGGTAAATGGTAGGATAGCGCGTCGCCCGATGTCGGACACGCCCGCACAGGAGCCGCATCGTGGGAGACAAGGTCATCAAGAAGCAGGACAAGAAACACCCCAGCAACGAAAAGGTGCTGGCCCAGAAAGCCGGAGCCGCCAATGCCGCCAAGGCCGCCGCGACACTGGCCGCTGCGAAGCCATCTGCCGGAAAGCCGGGCGGCAAGAAGTAATCACATCGCGTCGGAGACAAAATCCGGCGCGGATGTTTTTGGTGTGGAGAGGCGCGGTCGGAAATTCCGGTTGCGCCGTTTTCATTCACCTCGGGTCTGATCTCCCGCGAATCGAAGAGGGGAGTGTCTACTCGAAGTGTCCGACCACAACCTGGGCGACCACGCGTCCACCGCTGCGCAATCGGATCAACGATCGGTCCGTGATGTCCAGTTCGGCCAACGGGATCGTCAAAATCTGACCTGAATTCGCCGTGGCCGCGATTTTCCGCGTGCCGCGGAGCGACCCGTCGAAGCCGATGACTTCCAGGAGCTGCGGGGTTGCGGACTCGAGTCGGATTTCCAGAAAATCACCCTTTCGCGCCAAGGCCGGCGGATTGCGATCCAGAGGAGCGACGGCGCTGGCAGATGCGATGGTGAAAGCGGGCGAGAACAAGGTGTAGTCGCCCGGCGAGGACGGATTCGTGGCCACGGTGCCCCCGAACAACTGGAACACCCGGATCATGCCCGTCGTGGTGGGTTGGCTGGGGACTGTCCATTCGTAGGTCACCAGGACATTGTTCGCCGCTCCGGGAATCCCCGTTTTCAAGGATGTCCAATTCTTTCCGGCATCCGGCGAATACCAGAGGTCGTAGCCGGATTTGTTGTGGTCGATCGATGCCGACCACGAGATCGACACTTTCTGTCCCTGCGTGTAGGTCGTGCCGCTTTTGATGCTGAGCGAGCCCGGTTTGATGTGGGCGAACGCCATCGCGGTCAGGGCCAGGCAGAATGCCGTCAATCGTTTCATTTTCGCCTCCGGAATGTCGATGGCCGAATCTACGACGGAGAATCTCGAGTTCGCTGGGAAGTTGCGAAACCAGAAATGATTCTAAACGGATCTGACAATTGGTTAATGTCGGAGCCTTG
Organism: Fibrobacterota bacterium; assembly: GCA_039798065.1. Classification (GTDB taxonomy): domain Bacteria; phylum Fibrobacterota; class Fibrobacteria; order UBA5070; family UBA5070; genus UBA5070. Next base: position 3,507 of record JBDKGS010000315.1, read on the forward strand.
TCCGACCAATTGTCGATTCTTGTCAAGATCCAGGAGATGAGCCTCGGGTATGTTGGGAAGGAAGGCCCACCTTTTGCTGGATGAAATGGTCTTCGATGAGATGTCAATCGGAGGGAGACCCATGGCCATTGTGCACGCGATGAAGTTCTTGAAGGAAATCGACGACAAGCCTTTTTTGCGCGACGCCTTGTACGAGTGCAAAGGTCTGGGAGAATTGTTCGAAACTCTGAGCGGCGCCGGGTATCCGTTCAGTGGCGGTGAATTCGAAGAAGCTGTGGATCATGTGCATGTGGGCTGCCAGAGCGAGGCCGACGCGGATGTGCTCATGACGCGCGCCAACTGGTTTCGCATGGTGTGCGCCAATGCTTGAAACCGACATGGAATGGGAAGCCGAACTGGCCTTGCCATGTCCGGTGCGGGTGCCGTTGGAACGCGCTTTCGAGGAGGCACGCGATCTGGGTTTGCTGCCCGCGGTGAAGGTTTTGCTGGAGGGCCATGCGAACAAAGGCGAGAAAGCCGACAGGGACTTGGCGAAGGCCTTGCCCGAGGATCTGCCTTGGTTGTTTCTGACCCCTGGCGTAGGGTGGTTGTACGGTCGCGAATCGCGCGAGCGCCTCATGGATTCGGGTGCGTTTTCCGACATCAGCGGTTGGGCGAAGGGGGATGGGCCGTTGGCTCCTCTGCGCGATCCGCTGGGCCATGCCATGGTGCTGTGCGCGAACCTCACCGTGTTGGTGGTCGACGATATCCGTGCCCAAGAGCGCAAACATTTGGAGTCGTGGGAAGATTTGCTCGATCCCAGCTGGGAGCGCGGCTTGGCGTTGCGCGGCAACGGCAAGACCTTTTGCGAGATCACGTTGTTGACATTGGAATCGCGCTTTGGCCGCCAAGCCATGGACGGATTCCGTCGTGCGGTGGGGGGATTCGGGCATCCTTCGCAGATGGTGAAGATGATGTCCAAACCGTCGGAAGGCACACCTGTGGCAGCGACCTTGCCGTTGTTCTTCGCGAGGCTCATTCCCAAGCGCGAGGGCTTGCGTATTGTGTGGCCCACCGAAGGTGCGATCGCGAGCCCCGTCACGTTGTTCGTCCGCAAAGGCGCGCCACAAAACGTGTTGGACCTGGCGCGGTGGTTGTGCGGAGCGGATGTGGCCAACCTGAACGCGGGAGTGGGTTTGCCCTCGTGCAGGCCGCAGCACGCCTGGGGAATTCCCGAAGGGCGCGAGCTGCTTTGGATCGGATGGGATGCCATCCGTGGACAAGATCTGTCGAGCCGCCTCGCGGATCTGCAGGTCCTGTTCGAAGGGGCTGGTACCTAGAGCCCAACCAGCAGCTTCCGCTATTCCCGTGGGTCTCCACATTTGACGCCGGTCTTCTCGCCGGGGCAACTGGTGAGGTCTTCGCTGCGCA
>JBDKGS010000316.1:0-4914 GCA_039798065.1 Fibrobacterota bacterium
CGCGGTCACCGCCTGGTGGCCGACGACGTGGTCTACCTGACAAGACGTGGCAACGACGTGATCGGGACCGGCAACGAACTGCTGGGCCAGCACATGGAAATCCGCGGCGTGGGCATCATCGACGTCGCGTCGCTTTTTGGCATCCGCGCCATCCGCCAGACCAAACGCATCGAGATGGTCGTGGAATTGCGCATCTGGCAGGAAGGCGACACCTACGATCGCACGGGGCTCTCCACCTACACCTGCAACCTCATGGGTGTGGATGTGCCTCGGACCATCATTCCGTTGTCGCCGGGCAAGAACATCACGGTGATCGGCGAAGTCATCGCCATGAACACCCTGCTCAAGCTCAACGGCAAGGATCCCGCCCGGACGTTCAACGAGCGGCTCATCCAACTCATGAACGAAAAACGCGAAGAGCGTGCGCGCCGCGTGGCGCGATGGGAGTGACATGAGCGGGCGGAAGACGCAAAACGTCATCGTTGGAACCGTGGTTCTGGTCGCTCTGTTCGTGCTGATCTTCGGCATGGCGTTCTTGAGCGAATACCATCCTGGCCAGATCAACGAGGAGTACGTGATCAAAGCCGAGCAGGTGGGCTTGCTTTCGGTGGGCGATCCGGTGAAATTCAACGGCGTGAAGGTCGGCAAGGTGAGCACCATCGAACTGACCAAGGACCACATGGTGGAGATTCGCGCCCAGGTGCAGGCTGGTGTGCGCATTCCGATCGGGTCCACCGTGGAAATCCAGAACGTGGGCCTCATGGGCGAGCGCATGATCAACGTGGTGTTGTCCGCGAACCCCAAGTATTATCCGCCTGGCGCCGTTCTGAGCGCCAAGTACGACTACGGCATCGCCGAAACCATGGGCGCTGCCGGCGAAGTCATCGAGCAAGCGCGAACCATGGTCACCCAGTTGCAGACAGTTCTTGACAGCACCATCGGTCGCAAGGACTTCGTGCCCCGCGTGAACGCCGTGATGGAACGCGCCGATGTTGTCAGTTCCCGTCTTGAAAAGTTGGTGGAACAACTCACGCCTCAGGTGAAGGGCGCCGTGGGCGATCTGGCTTCGGCCGGCAAGACCGCCAAGGGCGTCGCCGATCGCGCTGCGCCTGTGGTCGATCGTGTGATGGACCGGGCCGACAAGAGCACGGCCGAACTCGAGCCCCTGCTCGCCGATCTGAAAACCACCGCCGCAGACATCCGACAGATCGTGTCCAAGGCCAAGAACGGCGAGAGCACTCTCGGCCGGTTGGTCAACGACGACGCCTTCTACAAGGAACTTTCCGGCGCGGTGACCCATGCCGATTCCCTGGTGCGCCGAATCCAGCGCAAGGGCCTAGACATCAACGTCGATCTTTGGTGAGCATTATGCCAGATTCCCCCAGCACACGCCTTCTTTGGGCCGTCCATTGCCACCAACCGGTGGGCAATTTCGACTTCGTTTTCGCCAATGCCTTCGATTCGGCTTACGATCCGTTCGTGCGCGTGCTGGAGCGCCATCCGTCCATCGGTGTCGATTTCCACTTTTCGGGCATTCTGCTCGACTGGTTGGACAAAAATCGTCCTGAGTATCTGGACCGCGTGGGCAAACTGGTGGAAAGCGGCCAGTGCGGTTTGTTGGCCGGGGCCTACTACGAGCCCATCTTGCCGCCCATACCCTTCCACGACCAGGTCGGACAGATCGTGGCGTTGCGCAAACGGCTCAAGGAGCGGTTCGGCGTGGAGCCCACAGGCATGTGGCTTGCCGAACGCGTCTGGGAGCCGGGATTGCCTGCCGCGCTGGCCCAGGCCGGCATCGAGTACACGCTGCTGGACGGCACCCACTTCAAGCAGGTGGGATTTGGCGAAGAAGCATTGTTCGGACGCTGGCTCACGGAAAGCGAAGGCAAGACGGTTTCTGTCTATCCCATCCACGATGGCGTGCGCGACCTGATTCCGTTCTCCGAGGTGGAACGCGCCGTTCAAGCCTTGCGCGACCTGGCTGTTTCCGGCGGACGCGACGTGGTCTTCGGCGACGATGGCGAAAAGTTCGGCGACTGGCCCGGCACCCATCAGTTGTGCTACACCGAACGCTGGCTGGAACGCTTCTTCGAGGAAGTGGAACGCGACCCGTCACTTTCTGTCAGGCCGGTGTCGGAAGCCTACGGGACATCGAAGGCCCGCGGCATGGCCTATCTGCCCGCCGCCAGCTATTTCGAGATGATGGAATGGGCCGAAAGCGCCCCGCGCCAGCGCGAATTGGCTTCGGCGCGCAAGGCTCTCAAGGCCGCCGACATGTGGGACGGAATCGCCCCCTTCGTGCGCGGCGTGAGCTGGCGCAACTTCCTGGTGCGCTATCCCGAATCCAACCGGATGCACAAGATGGCGTCCCGTCTATCGCGACTGGTTCGCGAAGAGTTGGAGAGCGGAAAGCACTCCACCAAACGCAAGCACGCGTTGCTGGAAGCCCGCGACCACATCTGGCAGGCCCAGTGCAACTGCGGCTATTGGCATGGCGTCTTCGGTGGGCTGTACCTGCCGCATCTTCGCCGTGGGATCCACGGGCACTTGGCGCGCGCCGAATCGCTGTTGCGCGACGGCGAGTCGCTGGTGGGCCGCGAAGACTGGGACCTGGACGGCACCGACGAGGTCGTGCTCGCCTCGGGTGGTCAATTCCTGTCCATCCATTCCGGCCAAGGCGGCATCATCCCGCTGTGGTACCTGGACAAGACCGGACTGAATCTGTCCGATTCCATGACACGCGGACCCGAAGCCTACCACGCCCGGATCACCGGAGAAGAAGGCAAAGGCGACGGCACCAAACTGGCCGACCAGTTCGAGGGCCAGGACCCGGAGCTTGCCGCCGCGTTGCGCTACGACGACGCACCGCGCGCGTCGGGCCTGGTGTGGTGGTTCCCCGAAGGTTCCGATGTTTCCGAATGGTCGACCCAGCGCAAGGCCGACCACTGGGTTGGTGGTGGCTGGGAGACAAGTTCCGTCCGCAGAGGCCACGCGCCGTCGTGCGAACTGAGAACCGAACGCGACGGCATGGTGTTTCGGCGCGGTCTCAAGCTTCTGGCCGAAGGTGGCGTGGAAGCCATCCTGCTGGTGGAAAACACGACTTCCGAGGAGGTTCGCGGGACTGTCGGGATCGAATGGATGGTCAATCTGCTGGCCGGCGACGCCCACGACCGCTGGATCCGTCCTTTCGGAGGCGAACATGCGCGGATGGGCACCACGGGAAGTGGCGAAGGTGGTGTCGACCTTGCCGACGAATGGCTCCAACTCAAGGTCAAAATCGATGCGGGAGAGGGGTCCAGGGTGTTCTGGCACGCAGTCCATACCGTCAACCAGAGCGTTGGTGGATATGAGAAAGTGTATCAGGGCACCTCGATTCTTTCGTCGCGCGAACTTACCATTCCTGCGGGCGGCATTTCGCGTCTGCGGGTTGTTTTCGAAATCCATCAGCCGGACGGACCGGCTCCGCTCTGACCCCCGAACTTTCGGGCAGCGAGGTGAAGTTTTCATGACCAAATCGACACGGACCCTTAAGGTGATCAATCGCTTCGGCTTGCACGCGCGGCCCGCGGCCATGGTCGTCGAGACGGCTTCGCGGTTCGACTGCGAAGTGACCCTGGAAAAGGACGGCATGAGCGCCAATGGCAAGAGCATCATGAGCGTGATGCTTTTGGCCGCCGAACCGGGTAGCGAAGTGGCCTTGGTCGCCGAAGGCCCGCAGGCCGAAGCTGTCGCCGATGCCCTGGATCTGTTGTTCCAGGCTCGATTCAACGAAGAAGAGGCGTAAGGGATGGTTCTCGGAAAGAGCGCTTTGCGCCAGGAACTCGAATGCGGTCGTTTGAAGGTCGCTCCGTTCGACGACGAACTTCTCCAGCCCGCCAGCATCGACATGCGCCTGGGCGACCAGTTCCTCATTCCACACCCTTCGGCCGGTTCGTACACCCGTTTTGGCGAAAGCATTCCTTACGAGGAAGTGAAGACGGAGTCCTACATCCTGCCCGGCAATTCGTTCGTGCTTGCGCGCACTAGGGAAGTGGTCGAGCTACCCGACGACTTGACAGCTTTTGTCGAAGGTCGATCCTCGATCGGACGCCTGGGTCTGTTCATCCAGAACGCGGGCTGGGTCGATCCCGGGTTCCGCGGCTCCATCACTTTGGAGCTGTACAACGGCCTGCCGCACCCCATCGAGTTGCGAGCCGGATGGCGCGTCTGCCAGCTGGTCTTCGTGCGCATGGAAGGCAGCTCCGAAGGCGGCTACGTGGGCAAGTACCAGGGGCAGATCGATACCACGGGCAGTCGATTGCACCAGGACCCGGACCGGGCCGCCAAGAGCCTCTGACAGGAGCAAAGACCCCCCGCAATGATCTACGGCATCTACTCCGACATCCACGGAAACCTCGAAGCCCTCCAGGCGGTATTGGACCGCATGAAGGAGCTGGGTGTGCAGCGCAGAATCTGTCTGGGCGATCTGGTGGGCTACTGCGCCAATCCCAACGAGTGCGTGGAGCTCATCAAACAGAATTCCGACCTGGTGATCCTGGGCAACCACGACAGCGTGGCCTTGGGGCGCGAATCGAGCGAGAACTTCAACTTCTACGCCCGCCGCGCCATCGAGTGGACCCGCGAAAACCTGACTCCCGCCACCAGCGAGTTCTTGCAGAAATTGTCGTATCTCGAGACCGAGGAAGAACTGTGCTTCGTGCATGCTTCGCCGCGTTCTCCCGCCGACTGGTACTACGTGACCAGTCTGGACGACGCGGTGGATGCGTTCAGTTTCTTCCGCCAGCGGATCTGCTTCGTGGGGCATACGCACTGGCCCATCATCGTGGTGATGGAAGGCGAAACGTCGTATCGGATCTGCGACACGCTGTCAAACACCCTCGAGCCCGGCCAGCGCATGCTCGTGAACGTGGGCTC
>JBDKGS010000317.1:0-4872 GCA_039798065.1 Fibrobacterota bacterium
CAAGGGCGGGATCGAGCGTGGTGCTTCGGATGGTCTCCACCTCCGCGAACCCGGTGGCGTGGAATTGGAATTCGAAGGCGGGAAAACTGGAATCCTTCAACGCCGCCTCTCTCCCTTCGGACGAGGCAGCGGATCTCGCCAGTGTTCGCAAAGGCTTGAGCACTTCCTCCGGCGAAGGCTTCTCGGTGGAAGGCAGCAAATCGCCTACCGAAGAGCGCGGTACCTTGGCCGCGGGCAGCGGAGGTTCGACGGATGCGGGAATGCTCTCGGAAGCCCAGAAGCTGGAAGCCGAACGACGCAAGTCGCGCGAATTCACCGACCGGAAGGTCGCGGAAGGCGTCGCCCAGCAAGAAGCCGTGGACAAGCAGAATCGCGTCGTCTACAACACGTTCGGTATTCGCGACCCCTTCATCCCCTTAGAGCCAGACGACATCGAGGGCGGGTTGAATATCGACCAGATGAAGGTTGTCGGAATCATCGCTTCGCCCACCCGGCCCATGGCTGTCCTGGAGCATGCTTCGCAGCCAGGCCTTTCCGTGGCCCTGAAGGAAGGCGATGCCATCCAAAACGGTCGCGTGCTCAAGATCGAGCGTGATCGTGTGGTCTTTCTTCTCGAGGAATTCGGAGTCAGTCGCCAGTTTGCCCTGAAACTGCAGGCGCCCAAAGGAGACAAGTCATGAGTCGCAACCTGCGCTCCATCGCATCGGTTCTGAGTGGAATCGGCTTGGCGATGGTATTGGGCATGCCTGGGGCCGTTTCGGCCCAAGATTCATCCACGATTGCGCACATGAAGCCCGGTGCTGGCAAAGCCCCGGTGATTCCTGTGCTCGAATTCACGAACACCGACGTGCGGTCTGTGTTCCGGTTGCTTTCCGAGTACAGCGCGGTCGACATCGTCGTCGATCCTTCTGTGACTGGAAATGTCAACACTGTCGTCACCAACAAGACTTGGCAGGAAGTCGTCCAGATCGTGGCCAAGATGCTGAATCTGACGATCACCAACGAGCTGGGCTACTTGTACGCGCAGAAGACAGACGAGTACCAGAAGCGCTTGATGGAAAGAGCATCGGCATCCAACGCCCAGGACATGTCGGTCAAGCTGCAGCGCAAGATCGTTCGTGTTTCCAATGCCAAAGCCGAAGAAATGGCCGCCGCGGTCAAAGACCTGTCGTCTCCTCGTGGCAAGATCACCGTGGTGCCGCGCACCAACAGTCTGATCCTGGTCGATGGACCCGATCAAATTGCGGCCATCGAGAAGGTGCTTCGCCAGCTCGACCAGGAAACCAACCAGGTGCTGATCGAAGCCAAGTTGGTGCAGGTCCAATCCAACGCACTGCAGGAATTGGGCGTGAACTGGCAGATCCGTTCGGGCGCAGGAATGGGCTTGTCCACCAGTCCAAGCGGCTTGGGCTCCGGGTCTGGTGTCTTGTCGGGCAGCCCGTATAAGGGTGCACAAATCATCAACAACACTCCGGCGTCCCAGGCTGCGCAAAGCGTCGCATTCGGCTTATTGAACGGTAATCTTGGCGTGGCCATCAGCCATCTTCTCCAGACAGGCAAGGCCGAGGTCTTGGCGACTCCGCAAATCACCACCTTGGACAACAAGGAAGCCCGTTTGTTCATGGGCGACCAGATCCCGCTGCAAAGTCGAGATCTATCCGGAAATACGGTGATCAAGTACGTGGAAGCGGGCACCGAATTGACTGTGAATCCACAGATCACCGCGCCCGATCGCGTTCTTTTGCACCTGAAGCCGAAGAAAAACGGTTATACCCAGTCGGGTAGCAACTTCATCATCAACGTCCAGGAAGCCGAAACCGATGTGGTCGTTTCCGATGGCGAAACGGTCGTGATCGCTGGACTTGTCGAGCGGAAGGAAGAGCTTTCCGAGACGGGTGTGCCTTTGCTGAAGGACATCCCGCTCCTTGGCGCCCTCTTCCGGTTCACGCACAAGGAAATCATCAAGAAGGATCTTGCGATTTTCGTGACACCTCGGATTGTCCGTCGGCAGTTGTCGTTGGCTCCGGCCCCCACTCCCGATCCCCAGGATCTGGCAAAGGCCGCAACAGCGCCTTCCGCCGAGCCTGCGATGGCTCAGACTGCACCAGCTCCCAAGTACGCTCCTGTGGTGAGCGAACCAGCGCCTGCCCCGGTTCCTGTCGTGACCGAGCCCCCCCCTCCGCCGCCTGATCAGACTTACCAGGAAGCTCCGGAACAGGCCTACCAGCCCACCGGAGAACCGATGCAGCCTGCCCCAAACCCCTAAACAGGGCGTTGGAGCGAGGCTCTCCCGGAATACCAGCGTATCCGGAAGGGGCGCTGGAAAAGAACTTCCAGGCACGAATTCGAAAGCACGGTCCTCAAAGGGCCGTGCTTTTTCGTTTGGCCGTCGGAGAGCAACAGCGAATGGGTGAATCTCGGGGGGATTTCCTCGACATGGTGCGTGACCAGCACGATGGGCAAGGTGGGACGACGCTTGGCGAGCGATTCGAGATGGTCGATCAGGTCTTCGCGGGCGGCAGGGTCGAGTCCCGCGCAAGGTTCGTCCAGCACGAGCAGGTCGGGTTCGGGCGCGAGCGCACGCGCGAGCCAGGCGCGACGGCGTTGCCCCAACGACAGCGTTCCCAGCGGCCGTTTGGCGAAATCTGTCATGCCCCACGACGCGAGTTCTTCCTTTGCGCGCGACTTCTGGGCCCTGGTCGGGCGTTCGAACCGCAAACCCAGGGTGCCGACAAATCCTGTCTCGACCAGTTCAGATACCGTCGTTTCGCGGCCGACCAGCGGTTCCAGGGCGTCGCCCGAGAACCCGATGCGGGTGCGCAAGGACAGGATCTCGTCCAATCCCGAACGGCGGCCCAGGATCTCGATGGAGCCTTCCCAGGGATGGAGCCTGCCGAGGATGGCCAGTGCCAAGCTGCTCTTGCCGCACCCGTTGGGGCCCATCACGATCCAGCGTTCGCCCTCGCGCACGGTCCATCTGGGAACGGACAAGACCTGTCTACCATCGCGGCGAAGTTCGAGATCTTCGCAGGCGACGACCACCCGGGGGGCGGGATTCATCGACGCTTCGACAAATTCTGGAATTGCCCGACCATTGCTGCGTGGGCGGCGGCGGGATCGTCGGAACGCAGCCACGACATCCATTCCGAAGCGCCCCACGACCACGCCATGAGATTGCGGATGCCGGCTTCGTACGAGAGGCGTGCGGCCAATGGCGCAAAGTGTTCGGTCCCGCTTTTGATGCGGTACAGCTTCATCCACATCTGGGGTTCGATGTTCCGTTCCGCGCACAATTCGACAAGGCGCTTGGCGTAGAGCGTGTAGTCGGCGACGACTTTTTCTTCCGGATCGTTGTCGAACCAGTAAGGATCGGAGGAAAGTTCGTCCAGATGGGGGAGCGCGGCCACCGACTCCCAATCGGGAAGTCCCGCGTCGAAGATGTCGGGGAGCAGACAGATATTGTTGCGCTTGCCGTGCGAGGCCACCCGTGCGGTCCATTCCGCGAGCATTCCCAGCAACCGTTCCTGTCGGAACGTCTTCACCTCGGGGACGGATTCCGTCGGCATGTCGTGCCCGAACCTGTCGCGGAAAAGGGATCGGCAGACGTTGCAGCGGCAGGCCCATTCCCCGTCGCGGCCTTTGCGGAAATAGAAATGGGGTTCGTCCCAGAAGATGGTGTCGGCGTTCGCCTGGCAGACCGCGTCGATCCAGCCGTCCATGTAGGTGCGGAAGGCCGGGTGGTTGGGGCAGATGGCCGGCATGGCTTCGCCGGTAGACAGAACCTGACACGAACCGGGGTTCTTCGCCACCAGTTCGGAGTTCGCCTCGCCACCGAACACGCGGCCCACCGCCCAGGAATTGACATACACGTGCAGATCCGCCTCGTGGCTGGCCCGCACGATGTCGCCCATGGTGTCGCGGTAGTAGGAGAGGTCCTCTTCGCTCCAGGTGTGCAGGACCTGGGTGGAGCCTTCTTCGCGCATCAGCGCGAGGTCGGTGCGGACGTGGGGGAGGCGACGAACGCCGAAATAGGAGAATCCGGTCTTCATGGTTGCCCACGAAGCTAGCTAAGCGAGGTTCCCGCTACCCAGTGGAAATCGATGCAGGAGCTAGTTTGGCGAACCATGCTTCGTATCGTGCTCGTCAATCCGGAAATCGCCCCCAACACGGGGAACATCGCGCGTCTGTGCGTTTGCAACTCCTTGCAGCTTCATCTGGTGCATCCGCTCGGGTTCACGATCAACGACAAGAACCTCAAGCGCGCCGGCATGGATTATTGGCAGCATCTGGACCTGGTGGAGCACGCGGATCTGGATGCCTTTTTGGCCCATCTGCCGTCAGAAGCCAGGTTGCGCTGGTTCTCGACAAAATCCGACGTGGCCCATTGGGATGTGGATTACAAGGATGGCGATTGGCTGGTATTCGGTGCCGAATCCAGGGGGTTGCCCGACCGGTTGCGTACGACCCATCCGGAAGGTTGGGTGCAGATCCCCATGGGTGGAGGGTTCGTCCGTTCCCTCAATCTGAGTTCGTCCGTGGCCATCGGAACCTACGAGGCGTTACGGCAGTGTCGCGTTTTTGCAGATTAATGGGAGCCATGAAGCTTCACCGGGTCGCTATCGCCTCTCTTTGTCTGACGGTTTCCGTCTTCGCGTCCAAGCCGCCGTCGGGATCGCTCCGTTCGACGGGCACCGAAGACATGCTGCTGATGAAGCGCAAACCGCGTTGGTACAACGAGGTCTGGAGCTACCAGTTCTTGTTCGACAACGGTACGCAAGCCACCCTCAACTACACCTACGCCAAGCTCGGATTCAAGGATCCCGTCTGCGGTGCCGATTATTCCGTGGCGGGTTTCAAGGGGCGCAACTTCTC
>JBDKGS010000318.1:0-4854 GCA_039798065.1 Fibrobacterota bacterium
GTGGTCAAAGGCGGATTCACGACCATGAACGGAACTCTCACCGTTTTGGGCAACGCTGAAATCCAATCCAGCGGGTCGAGTGCCTGCAGCTGGAACTCGACCTCCAACCTGCTCGTGGGCGGCCAGTTCTGGGAAAAGACCATGTGCCACGAGATCACCGGAAGAGTCAAGATCGGCGGCAACGCCTTTTTCGACAATTGCATGATCATCAATTCCAGCAGTCTCAACGACACGTTTTCCAATGTGTACATCGGGCGACTGGGTAGCACCAATTCCAGCATCTTGAAGAACGGCAACATTCTGGTCGCCGGCAACCTCGGCTCCTGGGCCACAGGTGGCACGTTCCAGACCCAGAACAACGCATCTCTCAATGTATCCAACCTGGTGGTCAAGACTCCTTTCAGCCACGGCAGCAACGGCACGGCACTGGTCACGGGGGGCGCGCAATTCTTCGCCGGTATCTCGGCAATCTCCACGGGCTCGCCCACCGCGATCACCACCGGCACCACCACCTACATCAAAGCAACCGGACAACTGGGCAATTTCAACGGCGGACTGACCGCCAACGGACCGTTGACCATGGCCGGTTCCCTCGATGCCGCGTTTTCCAACAACACCGGAAATTCGCGGTGGTCCATCAACGCCGCCGCTACCAATCGCACCTGGACCTACGAAAACGCTTCGGCCATTTCCACGGGGCTGGCGCCTCGCGTCCTGAACGCATCCACCACGAACGCATCGGGATGGCAGGCCACCGGAAGCCTGCCCATCCCAGCCGATTTGTTCTCGGCACCTGCGCCGGTCGCCTCCAGCGCGTACACCACCAGTCCCTATTCCTCCAACGACCTCGACTTGAGTCCCACCCAGGTCTGGAACCAGGTGTACACCATCGACTCGACGCTTCTCAAGTCGATGTGGACCGAACTCACCGACGCGGCGGTCACGGCGGCAGGCGTTCCAACAACCGCTTGGAACGCGGCCAACATGATGGCGTTGTACAACAAGTACAAGCAGCCCAACGGATGGCTCATCGCGAGAATCCCCCCGACATCGAGCCTTGGAGCCATCAACACCCCCGGTGGAACCTTCACCGGAAAGGCGATCTGGATCCTGGAGCGATCGATTTCCACCAACGGCAACTGGCCGGGCTCCACGTCAAATTCCGACATCCAGATGATCTATGTCCGCGGCGCGGGAGCGTTCAATTCGTTCGGCTCGCCCAGCGACTTCTACGGTTACATCCAGGTCGAGAACCCCTTCACCGGCCAGATGCTCTGGGGAGGCGGAACCGCCACGGTCACCCTGCACGGCGCGCTGCATCTGAAAGGATCGCCCACCAATCTCACAGGCAACGGCGGCAACACGCTCAAGGTCGTTGGCGATCAGGCGGTGATGGACGCGATCCAAACCGCCGTGCCCGGCATCTTCATGTCCCCCGGCCCAGGCGGGTTCCTCTCGGGGTCGACCGCATCGACGGGTTCCGTGGCGACAAGTTCGACACCCATTTTCGCTCCCACTCCCGGAGCGACCACTGGTTCCACACGCAAGTTGGTGGTGAGGACGCCCACGCTCCAGTTCTTCCGGATGGGCGATTTCCGTTAAGCTCTAATCACTCTCCGAGGCCGGAGCCTCGGATCGCGGACACCGACGGGCCGTCGTCCACTCCGTTGGCCGCCAGGATACGACGGATTCCGTCAAGCAATTCCGTCATGAGCGGAAGCTTCGCGCCCGCGGCCATCCCCCGCCGGAGTGGTTCGGCCACGATCGGATCCAGTTCCACGGCGCGTTTTTTCTGGAAATCCACCAGCATGGACGGCCGGTAGGCTCCCATCGCCCTGGTGGGCCCGAAGTTCCAGTCGGGAGCGCGAGGATCGAGCTCGACACCGCAAGCGGAAGCGGCCTGCATGACCTCGTCCATCAGGGAACGCGCGAACTTGGCGCGGGAAGGATCGTCGAGGATCAAGTCGCTGGTGATCCCTCCGTAGAACAGGGAAAGCCCCGAGAACGGCACGTTCCAAAGCAGCTTGCCCCACTTGACCTTCCTGCCGTCGGACAAATCCTGGCACTTGACACCGGCCTTGGCGAAGCGCTCCGAAAGATCGTGACAGATTCCGGAAATCCGATCCCGGCCCTCGTCGAAATACGGCGCGATGGCCAGAGCCCCCGCGGCGAAATGCTTTACCACCCCCGGTTCCCCGCGTTCGGCGCAGACGAAGGCCGCTCCTGCGACCACCCGATCGGGCCCGAGGATGTCGGCGAGGATCTCCTCGTGCCCCAATCCGTTCATGAGGCATACGGCTGCGCCGCGATCACCAAGCACCTTGGGGAGCATCTCGGGCAGCAGCGGCCACTGGGCCGACTTGAAACAGACCAGGGCGACGTCGCACACCGGCATGTCGTCCGGACGGTTCCAGGCATTGACGCGTCCGTGCCAATTTCCGTCCACGCTTTCGATGGTCAATCCATGGTCGCGGACAACCTCGAACTCGGAACGGTAGAGGAAATGCACATCCTCGCCGGCAGCGGCCAATCGGGCACCGTAGTAGCCTCCCACCGCCCCGGACCCCAGGACGGCGATCCTCACTTGAGCTTCCGTTGGCCCGACCAGATCCCGAAACCAAGGAAGGCCCCGATCGTCAGGACCACCAGCGGAATGGGCTTCTGGTCTGTCAGGAATTGACGCAGAACCTTCTCGCTCCAATAGGCGATGGAGGCGTACCCGACCGTGAACAGAACCACGTAGCAGAGCGTCCGAAGCACGAAGTTCAACCTGCCGGCGAACCTCGAAGCCAATCCGTTGATGGGTGCGGAGACCATCACGACAAGACTTGTCGCCATGGCGTACGAGATCTCGCCCACATGGCGTTGCGCGAAGGCCCCCAGACGGTCGATCTGGAGAGTGTGGATCCAATCCATGTTCAAAGGTCTCCGAAGGTGCTTTCAGCCTCGTCCACCAAGGTGGGGTCGAAGTTGGGATCGTCGAGGTTCTCCAGCCAGATGTCGAGGACCCCGGCGTTCAGCTCCCCGAGAGCGTGTTCGCTGAACGAGCGCCACGTTTCCCAATCCCTGACCTTGCCGCCTGCCTTTTCGGTCACTGCTTTTTTCACATGCGCGCGCGCGTAGCGGATGTTCTGCTCCAGCCAAGCGGCGACGACGGCCTTCCGGCACTCGGTGTCAATTTCTGGTAGAATCGGTTTCATGTCGGACATGGAAATGTAGCAGTAAGCATCAGATGAGCTTCAATCTCTCTTCCGGCGACAACAGAGAAATCAACCGGACCGCCAGATGGTTGTTGACCACGACGACTTCCCCTTTGGCCATGTGGCGCTTGTTCACCACGATGTCGACGGCTTCGCCGGCCAACCTGTCGAGCTGGATCACCTGGTCGGGTTCGAGCTTGAGGAGATCGTCCAAGGGCATCTTGGTGCAACCTAGATGGAGATGCACGGGCACGCGGATGTCCTGCAACTGCTCGAGATCTAGCGAGCGTCTTGCCGATTTCCGGTACTGGATCTCCAAGACATCCTCCCGTCGCACGATGGAATGCTTCCGCTTGTTTCCTATTATAACCCTTTATCCATGACAAATGCCGTACAAGGAAATCCCGGCTCGCTTTCCATCCGCCATCTTCCTGGTCTCCGCGAGGTGCCCAAGGATGATCTCGTCACCATCTTGGACACGGCCCAGGCCTTCCGCGAAGGACTGGATGCCCATGGGAACTTTCCCAAGAGCCTCTCCGGCGTCTCGGTGGTGAACCTCTTTTTCGAAAACAGCACGCGCACCCGCCTTTCGTTCGAGACCGCCCAGAAAAAACTGGGTGCCAGCCCCATGAATTTCACGGCCAGCGGATCGAGCGCGGCCAAGGGCGAGACTCTGCGCGACACGGCCCGCAACATCGAATCGATGGGCGCCGACGTCTTCGTGGTCCGCCACTCCAGCGCGGGCGTACCCCAATTTCTGGCACAGCACACCAGCGCCGTGATCGTCAACGCGGGCGATGGCGCTTGCGAACATCCCACCCAGGGGCTTCTGGACGCCCTCACCATGCGCCAACACCTGGGCGAATTGGAAGGCCGCGAGGTCACCATCATCGGCGACATCCGCCATTCCCGCGTCGCCCGCTCCAACATCTGGGCTCTGTCCACTCTGGGAGCCAAAATCCGTCTTTGGGGGCCGGCCACATTGCTGCCTCGGTCGCCCGAGGCGTTCGGGCCATCCGTGACCGTGGCGAAGAGCATCGAAGCCGCGCTGGATGGCGCCGACGCCGTCATGTTGCTTCGCATCCAGCACGAACGCCAATCCAGCGGCATGCTGCCTTCGCTGCGCGAATACCGTCAAAGTTTCGGGCTGGACCATGCCCGACTGAAATTGGCGCGCCCCCAAGCGCTCGTCTTGCATCCTGGTCCCATCAACCGCGGCGTCGAAGTGGTCTCGGAAGTCGCCGACGGTCCGCAGTCCGTGATCCTGGAACAGGTCACCAACGGCGTGGCCGTGCGCATGGCCTGCCTGCATCTGCTCGCCGGGAAGAAATCATGAACGATCGACGCTTACTGCCCTCGTTTTGCGACATCGGCTGCGCCTTCGGCGAGCCTGGCTCTGAACAGGCGGAAACCATCAAATCGGGCCTGCGAGCCGCCACGCGCGGTGGCTTTTCCGTGGTGGCCCTGGAGCCCTTCACCGATCCTCCCATCGACACCGATGCCCAGGTGCAACTGGTCCTGACCCGCGCCGCCGGAGCCCAATGCCAGATTCTGCCGGTCGCGTCGGCCGCTCGCGAGAAGGGCACGCTGTCGGAGATGACGCTCCTGAAGGAAGCCGGCGCCGTGGGCGTTTCGCTGGGCGACACCCTCCCCC
>JBDKGS010000319.1:0-4832 GCA_039798065.1 Fibrobacterota bacterium
GCGCTCTCCCAAGCCGACGCGTCGCTTGCCATCGCATCCGGTACCGCCGTGGCGTTCGATTGCGCGATGGGCGCCATCGGCCCCGACGATCCCGGCCTCGCGGTATCGGCGCTCGAACTCGGTCGCAGGACAAGATCCATCATCCGACAGAATCTGGCATGGGCGTTCGGATACAACGCCATCCTTCTTCCCGTTGCCGCCGGCGCCTTGTGGCCGTTCGGGCACACCCTGTTCTCCCCCACGCTCGCGGGTGCGGCCATGTCCATCTCGTCGGTCACCGTCATGCTCAACAGCCTGCGCCTCTTGGCCTGGAGAACCCGATGATCAAGAAACCCAAGAGCGCGTCCAAACCGATCACACCCGTCTGTTGCTCCACCAGCATCTCGGCGCTTTCCGACAAGAGCCACGCCGACAAGGTCGACAAGCGCCTGGCCCGCATCGAAGGCCAGATCGGCGGTCTGCGCCGGATGGTCGCCCAGGGTCGCTACTGCATCGATGTCCTCTCGCAGATCCAAGCCGTCCAGGAATCGCTGCGTTCGACATCGGCGCTCCTGCTAGAAGCCCATGTCCATTCCTGCGTCGACGCCGCGTTCGCCTCGAGCGACCCGGCCCGCAAAGACACCGTGGTGAAGGAACTCGCCAGCCTGATGGCCAGGAATTGACTTAACCCCAAATCCCACCGGAACAGCGCCGAGAATAACCATTTTGAATCCATGAATCCATTGAGCGTCGATCCCTCCGATCCAATCTGGTTGCGCCTGCGCCAAGAAGCCGAAGCGATTCTGGCCAGCGAAGAACTCCTGGTCCCTCTGGTCCGATCCTGCATCACCGACCGCTCCAGCTTCGAAGACGCGCTCTCCACCGTCCTGGCCGGGCGCCTGGGCGAGCATTCCCTCCCGGTGGTCGACCTGCATCGTCTGTTCGCACCTACGCTCATGCGTCCCGAAATCGCGCATGCCTCGCGACGGGATTTGTCCGCGGTGGTCGAACGCGACCCGGCGGCGCAATCGCTCGCCATCCCGTTCCTGCACTTCAAAGGGTTCCAGTCCCTGCAAGCCTACCGCGTCTCCCATCACTTGTGGAACACCGGCCGCAAGGACCTCGCGCTCTACCTGCAAGGCCGCATTTCACTGGTCTACGGTGTCGACATCCATCCTGCCGCGCGCATCGGTTCGGGCATCCTCATCGACCACGCCACCGGAGTGGTGGTGGGCGAAACCGCGGTGATCGGCAACGACGTGTCCATGCTCCATGGCGTCACGCTGGGAGGCACCGGCAAACAGACCGGCGACCGCCACCCCAAGGTGGGCAACGGCGTGCTCTTCGGTTCGGGTGCCAAGGTTTTGGGCAACGTGCGCATCGGTGACGGTTCCAAGGTGGGCGCAGGCAGCGTGGTGCTCTCCGACGTTCCTCCGCATTGCACCGTGGTGGGTGTGCCCGCACGCGTCGTGGGCAGGCCCCGCACCGCCGAGCCGGGCCTGGCGATGGACCAGCAGTTCGAGGACGACAGCGAAGGCTGATCCTTTCGCTTACGTTTCGTCAATTCTTGTCCGGCGCCCCGGCCATCGGCCGTCGGGCTGTCGTGTACCGGGCCCCACCGCGTCGCATTTCGGGCGATTCATGAATCGCCCCTACGCCGTTGTTGGGTGGATCCCGGCCCTGACGGGCTTCCATCCCTGGCGCGCGTTGGCGCGGGTTCGCGTCAGCGACGACGAATTACGACTCGCGGCGCAGCACCGCGTACGCGCGCAAATCGCCGGGCACCGCACCCTTCAGGAAATCTCGCGGCGAGAACTTTTCGCCGCTTTCCAACCGCGTGCGCCAAATTCCGTCAACACCTTCCTCGCTGCGGATGCTCTTGGCCAGCTTCTTCTTGATCGATTCCTTGGGCAAGTCGTAGATCTTGGCCACGCCATCGCGGCGCATGGTGTGCTTGAGGCCGCGCGACCCCAGCCATCCCGACAGATCGGGCGGCTGCGACGAAACCAGGCTCCATACGCCATCCGCCGGCAAAACCTCGGCCGCCCCCAGAACCTTTCCGTAGGGCGCGAACAGCTCGTTGACTTGCGACAGAATCTGTTCATCCGCGAGCGCCATGCGCACCTTGTCGGCGGCATCCGCCCAGAACACGGGGTTCAAGGTCTCGCGTCCGGCGGCGATGCAGTCTTCGCTTTCCTCCTGGCGACCATGCGGTTCGTGGCGGCGGTATTCGCGCACCACGCCCAAGACCTTCATCCAGGCGCGCGCATGCCAGGCGTGGATCAGGTCCATGGGAAGCCCTGTGCAGGCGTCGGACAGTTCCACGGCGACGGGTACGACAGTTTCCGTCGCCCGCAAGGCACGCAACTTCTTGTCCAACACGTCCAGATCCTGGCCGTGTTCCGTGCGCGCATGGGTGATCGCCTCGCGTTCGGGAGGCGTGCAGGCGCCGCAGGCGTGGCACTTGCCCGGCTCGTCCACCCAACCCAGGCAAACGGTGGTCTGCACGAATTCCTGGCAGCGCTTCCATTCGCGCACCAGGAACCTGCGTGCCACGCCGGGGTCCAGATTTGACCACGGCTGTTCGTCCACGAGTTCGTCGCCGAATCCGCGCACGAAGGCGTCGGGGTCACCATGCCGATCGGTCAATTCCTGTCGCAGAGTTTCGTAGAATTCCTCGGTGATCACGTCGCGGAAAACAAATCCCGTCTTCGCCTGCGCCGCGCGCACCGCTTCCATCACGCGGCCATCGCGGGCCCGCACCAGCACCTGCGACACCCAAGCCTCTTCGATTCCCGCCGATCCGCGGAATTCGAATCCCGCCGAGACCGCCGCAGCCTTGATGTACCCCACCTTGCGCGACAGCTCGCGGGGATCGATCATGTCGTCGAACTCCAGCGGTGTCCACGGAAAGCGAACCAGAGGCGTGGCAGAAAAGATCACGCGGGGTCGCGATGCGGCGCGCTCCCACAGTTCGCGCAGGCGCTTCAGGAAGATCTTGAACTCGGCGTAGTCTTCTTCCTCTTCACGCCCGGTGGCGATCAGGAACACCTTGATCTCGCGCTGGCGTTCGCGGAAGATGGAAGCCAGCGAGCGATACAGTTCGTCTTCCGACAAGTCCTTCTGCAGGAACTTGCGCATGCGCGGCGAGATGCCTTCCAGACCGCAGGTGATCGACGATTTCCCGGCGATCTTCAACAGCCGCGCAAAGCCCTGGTCGTGGGCGATGGCGTCGAAGCGCTGCGATTTCAAACCCACGCCGTTGAAGTCTTCCAGCAATCCCCCCACCAACGGCCGAATGTGCTCGTAGGTGTTGAAGTTGAAGCTGTACAAGTCAATTTTTGTCAGCCCAAGTTCGCGCTTCAGATCCAAGGCTTCGCGTCGCGCCGTTTCCAGACCCACCTCGCGGTAGGGCTTTCGCGACCAGCTTTCGGCGCAGAACGAACAGAAGTACGGACAGCCTTCCGAGATCTGCAAGCTCGCGGTTCCCGCCACGCCTTCGGCGGCGACCACCATCTCCAATGTCTTGTACTTGTTCAGGTCGGGCTTGGAGGCGTGGTTCTTCTTGGTGACCGGCTGCGCGGTGTCGGGCACGAAGAATCCCGGCACATCCATCAAGGCGGCGATCATCTCCGGCTTGGAAGCGTGGTTGCGCTTGGCTTCGGCGAGCTTGACAAAAATCGACTGGATCACGTCCGGCTCTTCGCCGATGAAGATCCCGTCGACCATCGGGTCTTCCGAAAACAACGCAGACGCGTACAGGGAGTTGGCTCCGCCCATGATCACCAACGGCAGATCCTGTCGAGCCATGCGTTCGCGCCGCGACAAAGGGATCCCCGATCGCTCCAGCATGACGGCGATGTTCACGGTCTCCTGCACGAGTGCATTCGAGAACGCCAAGCAATCGAACTCTTCCACGCCCCGTTTGGTTCCGCTTCCCAGCAACCAGGGCACGCCCGCCTCGGTCATCACCTCGCCGTCGTGGTGGGGCGGCACCCAAGCCAGGTCCGGGAACACCTCTGGAAGGTCGCGCAGCATGGAATAGAGCAATCGATGCGTGAACGACTCCAAGGTATCGTTCCATGTCGACAACCGCGAGAGCAACACGCGAAACGGTCGTTCTTCCCACTGCGACACCGGCAACCGGTTGGGCTCGTCGCCGCGCAGCCACAATCCCCCCTTGGTGAGATTGTGCCGATTTTTGTCAAACCAATTCTTGTGCGACAAACTGCCCCCGATATCCATTCAGCGTCTCTTCTTCTGCTCCTCGAGCACAATGGCAGCCGACAGCTCCTTGGTCCCGCGCTTGAGGCGCAAAGGTACGCTGTCCCCAACGCGGAAAAGACGCAAAAGCGATCGCACGTCTTCCAGATCCGACACTCGCTTGCCGTCCACCCCCACGATGACGTCTCCCGGCTGCAGCCCCGCCTTTTCTCCTGGCGAGCCGCGCTCCACCTCGCTCACCAGCACGCCGTCGCCGCGCCGCAACCCCATGGCAGCAGCCGCCGATGGATCGGTGGCAAGCCCGGTAGTGAAATCGCGCACCCGTCCGAACTTCACGATTTCATCCACGATTCGCATCGCCCGAGCGATCGGGATCGCGAAACCGAGTCCGATGGACCCTTGGCTCTGCCCACCGCCGGTGAAGATGAAGGTGTTGATTCCGATCACCTGGCCCACCGCGTTCACCAACGCCCCGCCCGAGTTGCCCGGATTGATGGCGGCATCGGTTTGCAACACATGGCGCATCCTGATCCCCGCGTTGGGCGTGAACGAGCGATCGACCGCCGACACCACGCCCACGGTCACCGATGGCCTCGGGTCGTCGATCAGATACCCGTACGGATTTCCGA
>JBDKGS010000320.1:0-4823 GCA_039798065.1 Fibrobacterota bacterium
AAGCCCTTGGGTGGCCCCCGAACACGCCGCACGGTTGCGCGAACATGCCGAAGAAATGGCCGCGCGCCTGAGGTGATACCGACAGCGGTGGCCGAGGTCGGGTCATCCTTGGATTTTCCAAGCATGACCAAGTCGCCAGCCTCCACGACCGCTCACATAGCGAACCTTCCCGAAGACCGTCGCGAGCCGATGCAGGCTCTGTGCGAGGTGTTCCGCAAGCATCTCCCGCAAGGGTTCGAGGAGACCCTCGCCTATGGAATGGTGAGCTTTTGCGTACCGCATTCCACCTATCCCAGAGGCTACCACTGCGATCCGAAGATCGCGTTGCCGTTCGTGCAGATCGCGTCGCAGAAGAAGCACCTCGCGGTGTACCACATGGGCTTGTACGCCATGCCCGAAGAGTTGGAATGGTTCAAGGAAACCTGGGCTTCTTCGAGCAAGGACAAGCTTGACATCGGCAAGAGCTGCATCCGGTTGAATCCCGCCAAGCCATTGCCTCTGGGCGTTCTGGGCGAACTGGCGGAACGGATCGGCCTGGAACGCTGGATCGAGATCTACGACAAAATGCGTCCAAAGGGAAAATAGGCGATCTCTATCTTGGATGGCCTACGGAGGTCGAACGTGGCCAGAGCGGAACGATTGCTGCGCTTGCTGGAAATCCTGCGACGCCGCCGCGCGGTGGTGACGGCAGCGGAACTCGCCGCGGCCACCGAGGTGAACGTCCGCACGATCTACCGCGACATCGATGCCCTGCGCGCGCAGGGCGTGACCATCGACGGCGAGGCGGGCACCGGCTACCGTGTCCAGGCCGGCTACGTGCTGCCTCCGCTGATGTTCACCGAAGACGAACTCGAGGCCTTGCTCCTGGGGGTGCGGTGGGTCGCGGAACGCACCGATCCGTCGTTGGGGAAGTCGGCCCAAGACGCCATGGACAGGATCCACGCGGTGCTCCCTCCCGACCTCCGATCCATCCTCCAACACACCGCGCTGTTCGTGGCGCCAAATCCCGCTCCCGAGGGCACCGCCCTGGACCTTGCCAGCCTGCGCGAAGCCATCCGCGATCGGCGCCGCCTGAAGTTGGAATACCGCGACTTCAAAGACGCCGCCACCGAACGGGTGGTCTGGCCCACCGCCCTGGCCTTCTTCGATTCCACTCGCATCCTGGCGGCCTGGTGCGAGCTGCGCCAGGACTTCCGCCATTTCCGGTTGGACCGGATCGCGGGATGGAGGGACGAGGGTGGGCGCTACCCGGGATCCAGGGCCGCGTTGCTGGCGCGATGGAAGGAGACCCTGGAAATCGAACACCGGTGAAGCCTACTGACACCGACTGTCAGGAGAGAGGGCGCACATTCCTGGGGGTCGGACGCACTTCCGCTTCCCACCCTCCACAGGACCCAACGATGCCACACCTCACGATCCTCTATGTCGCTTCCGTTCCCGCCAGCACGACCTTCTACGAGAAAGTCCTGGGTATGGCGCCCCTGGAGTCCTCTCCCGGATTCGCGATGTTCGCCTTGTCCGAAGGCGGCATGCTCGGACTCTGGAAGCGCGATGCCGTGGTCCCCGCGGTCGAGGGACCCAGCGCGGGATTCGAGCTCGTGCTCGAGCACGCGGACCTCGCCGCCCTCGAGGCGTTCCTCGCCTCCTGCAGGAAGGCCGGCGCGGGGTTGATTCAGGACATCGCCAAGGTCGACTTCGGAACCACCTTCTGCGCGGTTGATCCTGACGGTCACCGTCTGCGCGGCCTGGTTCCCCCCTCGATGCCCCCCAAGGCTCCCTGACCTACCCCCCCCCGAATCCCGATCGCCTCCGGCTCCTGAATCTCCATTCCTCTCGAAGGGAAAACTCCGATGCTCGATTCCATTCCACCCCTCGCCGACACCGCCCCGTTGCGCATCGTCTTCCTCCACGGGTCCGGATGCGGCCCTTGGATCTGGGAAGAAGTCCGCCATCGAATGGAATGGGATTCCGTGGCGTTGAGCGTTCCATCGAACCGCCCCGGTACCAACCCCGAACTCTGCGCCGCCGAACTTCTCGAAGACCCTACGTTTCCCGCGAACGGTCCGGTCGTCCTGGTGCTTCATTCCCTGGCCGGAGTCCTGGAGGCTCCGCTGGTCCAAGCGCTCGGAAATCGCGTTCTCCTGGTGGTCCATATCGCCACGGTGGCGCCACCTCCGGGCCGCACCTACGCGTCCACGGCGGGATTCCCCGCGAACCTCGTGCTTCCGCTTCTGTTCTGGCTGAATCCCCGAGGCCTCATGCCCAGCCCCGCGATGCTCGTGCGACAACTCGGCGAAGACCTCTCCCCCGCCCAGCGCACCGAAATGGTGGCCCGCCATCGTCCCGAGCAGCGCGGCCTGTTTCTGGAACCGGTTCCTTCGGTGCAGGTTCGCGTGCCCCGCGCGTACCTGATGTGCGCCAACGACCGCTGCGTGTCGCCATCGCTGCAGGCACGAATCGCCAAGCGCCTGGGAGCCCATATCCACTCCATCGAGGCGGGACATCTTCCCATGCTTGCACGCCCTGTGGAGTTCGTCGAAATCCTGTCGCGATCGATCGCCACCGCTCGCTCGACCAGCGAACAACGGATGCCCGCCACCTCGGTGACATAGACAAAAACCGTCTATCCGACCTTCCCCGCCTCGAACACCGCCACCAACCGCGGACGGATTTCGTCCCACAGGTCGGGGAAGACCTCGCCGATCACCGCGTTGCGCGCCAACGACTGTTCCAGGCGCACACCGTGGGCGTGCCAGGCACCACCCCCGTTGGCGATATTTTCCAGGCACGGCATCATCCGGTCCAAGGCCCATGCCGCTTTGGCTTCCGGAGTGCGGCCTTCTTCGAACTCCGTCCACAAATCCAGGATTTCCGTTCGGTCAGAAATTGGCAGCATCCCCAGAACCCGCTCCACGCAGGCGCGCTCCTCCCTTGCGGCCTTGGCTTCGTCCTTGCCGTACGCCAGGAAATCTCCCGTGTCGATCTCGCCCAGGTCGTGGACCAACAGCAGTCGCGAAACCTTGTGGGCGTCGACTCCGGCAGGCATGCGATGGGCGAAGGCCAGCGCGAGCAATGCGCCGTGCCACGAGTGCTCGGCGGAGTTTTCCTCCCGATCGCTCCCGTGGATGCCGTTCTTGCGCCAGACCTCCTTGAGGCGATCGAGTTCAAGCACGAAGGCGATGGGTCCGGAAGTGGGAAACGGTTCCATGTCCTTGATCTCCCGCGTCATCCCCTATTTCTCAATTCGCGGTCGTGACCTTGTCGATCAGGATCCCCGAATTGCGTTTCAAGAGACGGTCGAGCATGTCGAAATCCGCACGCTGGTTCACCTGCGGATGCTGCTCGGCGGCTGCTACGCGGATCTTCGCTGCCATCGGGTAGTTCTTCGCGACGATCAGGTAGCTGTAGATGTCCCTGAAATTCTCCGCGGAAAGATCGCCCGGAAGCATCCGCATGGCATTCGCCAGCTCTTGGGCCGCCTCCTTGTGCTGCCCACGGCCCAGGTGCCAGTACCACCGGAACAGAGATGCGTCCGCCGAGGAGTCGTTCAAGGAGTCCAGACGAAGACGGAATCCGTCAGCCATCGCCTGGACATCGGGAAGCAGCCATGTCCAGGCCGGAATGGTCGTGCGGAATTGGCGCAAGGCGAAATCCTTGGTCTCGGGAAGGAGAGGACCCGGCTTGGAAAGCCTGCCGAGGACCAGGTTGTAGTTCTCCTCCAATGGAACGGCGCGAGCGAGAATGGAGCGACGCTGGGGAGACGCGAACATGGCCGCCATGATCACCGGACGGGAAATGACATCCAGCGACACGTTGCCCGCGTCCATTTCCTGCACGAACGAAGCGGTCTTCTTGAGGAAGAACGAGCGCTCCGCCTGGGCGTCGACATACGGCGCGAATTCGGAGTTGAGCGGAATCTCCTCGGTGGCCAGATCGATGGCGTCCTCGTGGAGAACCTCCAAGCCCACGCCGATGTCCCTGGCGCCGAGCATGTTGATGGCGAGAAGGGCGCTGTCGTAGGTGCCGGTCAACTGGGGCTTGCGGTTGAGGGGCGCGTTCGAGGCCACGATATAGAAGTCGTAGGGGTTCGCCAGCGACAGCAAAGCGACATGCTTGAAATTCTTGCGGATGGTCTTCAAAATCGAAAGAATGACCTCGGTACTCGATTCGTAGGAATGGAGCCACTGGACGAGGATTCCCCGTTCGGAAAGACGGGCGTTCACCTCGGAATAGAACTCGTCGGTGAAGAGGCTCGAGACTCCGCTCACCCAAGGATTCGACGGTTCGGAAAGAACCAGATCGTACGGCTCCTTCTGGCGCGCGAAGAAGATGCGTGCGTCCTGGAAATGGACCTTGGCCCGGGGATCTTCGTAGACAAGACTGTTCTTCGGCGAAAACCACTTCGATTGTTCATAGACGGCGGCTTCGATTTCGACCAGATCCAAAGACTGGCAACGGGAGTCCTCGAGAAGGGTGTGGGCTGTTTGACCACTCCCCATTCCGATCATCGCCGCGCGATACGGCATCGCGGAGTAGGCGCGTCCGATCCAACCCAACAGGGATTGGGTCAACTGATCCGATGCGCCTTTCGCCACGCCCGTCAGACGGATGGATGCGTCCGGCTTGCCATTTGTTGTCAAGACCACCTGGCCGTCTTGTCGCGAGATATGGATGCTTGCGGTTCGTCCATGGATCAGCTTGTCTTCTTCGAAGGTGTGGAAGTTGCTGAGCCCGCGAAACAGTCCCGACACGACGATGTTGTTTTTCGGTTGGATGGCGAGGCTGCCGACCACCAAGGCTCCGGATACCACCGCCAATCCCAC
>JBDKGS010000321.1:0-4810 GCA_039798065.1 Fibrobacterota bacterium
CGACGGAATCCGTCTGCAACCGCAGTGTCCGCGCCATTCTGCCGGTGCACCTGTTCGGCTTGCCGTGCGACCTGCCGGCCTTCGTGAAGCTGGCCCGCTCCAAGGGATTGCGTCTGATCGAGGACATGGCGCAGGCGTTTGGGGCCACCAAGGACGGTCGGCCTGTGGGCTCGTGGGGCGATGCGGGGTGCATCTCGTTCTATCCCACCAAGGTGCTTGGCGCCGCGGGCGACGCGGGTGCCGTGGTCACCAGCGACCTGGAGACCGCCTCGCACATCCAACGACTGCGCGTGCACGGTACGGGCGCCGACGGGCTCCACCGCGACGTGGGCGGGAACTTCCGCATCGACGCCATCCAGGCTTCGGTATTGCGCGCCAAGATGCCTCGGTTCCCCGGTTGGCTCGCGCTGCGGGAGCGCCATGCGTGCGCCTACCTGGAGGCGCTCGCTGGGACGGATTTTGTCATGCCTGCCAGGGCTGAAGGAATGGTCTGGAGCCAGTTCTGCATCCGGCATGCGCGGCGCGACGACGTGCGGCAATTCCTGATGGCCAAAGGGGTCGCGACGGCCGTCTACTATCCGGTGCCGTTGCACCTGCAACCGTGCTTTTCCGGACTGGGCGGACGATCGGGCCAGTTCCCCAACGCCGAGGCGGCCTCTCGCGAGATCCTGGCCCTGCCGTTGTTCCCCGAGCTTCGCGACGACGAGCGGGATGCGGTGATCGAGGCCCTTCTCGCGTTCGATCGGGGATCGAAGTGAAGACCGCGTTGCCGGAGGTCTGCAGGGCCGCCGAGCGCCATTCCATGGAAACCTATGGGCTTCGCGAAGGCGCGTTCATGGAGCGCGCCTCGCTGGGGGCGTGGGAAGTCTTCCGCAAGGTGTTCCCCCAAGCCAAGCGGATGGCGATCCTCTGCGGACCGGGCTCCAACGGCGGCGACGGCCTGGCCATGGCGCGGCACGCCTGGGTTGACGGATTCCGTCCGATCGTGGTGTTGGTGGGCTCCGAGCCAAAACCGGGTTCGGCGGCGTCCAAGCAATTGGCGATCGTGCGGCGGATGGGAATCGAAACCACCACCTGGAGCGCGTTCTGGAGATCGGAAGATTTCGGTGCCGGACAAGATCTGTACGGTGTCGACGCCTTGTTCGGAACCGGGCTGCGACGCCCCTTGGTGGGCGAATCCATGGAAGCGGCGCAGTGGCTGTCGCGGCGCCCCACCTTGGCTCTCGATCTTCCTTCGGGCCTGGACGGCGCCACGGGCCAACCGACCGGTACCTGCGTGGTTGCCTTGCACACGGCCACCTTCGCGCGCTCCAAACCCGGTTTGCACCTTCATCCGGGGCGCGACCACGCCGGTGCCGTGCATGTGGTGGAAATCGGATTGCCCCAAGCTTCGTGGACGGTGGCCGGTGAAGCCATCGAACTGCTGGATGACGAATGGGCAAAAGGTCGCTTGGCTCCAAGGTCGCGAGGCGCCCACAAAGGCGACGCGGGCCGCGCCTTCCTGCTTTGCGGAAGCGACGAATATTTCGGGGCGGCCGTGCTGGCCGTGTCGGCGGCGCTGCGCTCGGGGGCGGGCCTTCTGCAGGTCGCCTCGACGGAATTTGTCGCCTCGCGCATCGCCCTCTCCATCCCCGAAGCCATGGGGTTCGTGGGCGTGGGCGAAGAGGTCGATGTCCAGGAAGTGTCGAACCGGATCGAACGCGCGGCAGCCGTTCTGGCCGGGCCGGGGCTGGGGAAGTCGGAGGCCGCGAAGAGCGCGCTGCAACGCGTTTTGGAACGTACCGGTTCGCCGCTGGTCCTGGACGCCGACGCGCTCAACCTCGTATCGGCCCATCCCGATCTGCGACAGGAATTGTCTCGCATCGCCAAGCGCCATGGGCTGGTGCTCACGCCGCATCCTCTTGAGGCCTCGAGATTGCTGGCCGAACCCACCGAGGCGCTTCTAGCCGACCCCATCCAGGCCGCCCGGAAATTGTCGAAGGCATTTGGCGCGGTGGTGGTGTTCAAGACCGCGACACCCGTTGTCGCCTCGCCTGGTGGCGAACTGGCGATCGGGGTGGCTGGCCACGAAGGCATGGCCGTGGGTGGCTGCGGCGACGCACTGGCGGGTGCCGTGGTGGCTCGGCTGGCCGAAGGCGTGGCCCCGTTCGAAGCGGCCTGCCAAGCTGTGCGCGCCCATGCAAGGGCGGGGGAGCTGGCCGGAATGCGCGGTCGGCGGGGGATGAGCGTCACCGACCTGATCGCGGCGCTGCCGCAGGCTTGGGAAGAGATGGAGCTGTAAAACCCGAAAGATTTCAAATCAACCACCCCGCAGCTGTGCTGCGGGGTATTTCTTTAGCCAGCGATTTCGGGTCTACGAAGCAAGCTTGGCACTTGAGGTGCCCCGCCAAAAACTGGAACGCGCAGCGGTCGGGGAATCAGACCCGAAGTAATTATACTTGTAAATTCATCTATAGAAAATGAAAATACAAGTATAATTGACCAATGTCCTTGACGAGACTATTGGATCGGGCCGAACTGCAAAGGCGAATCGGGTACTTCCCGGCAACGGCCATTTTGGGACCTCGCCAATGCGGGAAGACCACCCTGGCCCGCGAGATGGATGGCGACCATTTCTACGATCTGGAAAACCCGCGAGATCTGTCCGCCTTCGAATCGGCGCAGACCCTTCTGGAATCGCTGACGGGATTGGTCGTGATCGACGAAGTCCAGCGCAAGCCCGACCTGTTCCCGGTGTTGCGCCACCTCATCGACACCCATCCCCAAACCAAATACCTGTTGCTGGGAAGCGCTTCGCCCGATCTGGTGCGCGCCTCTTCGGAAAGCTTGGCGGGACGCATCGCGTACTATCCGTTGGGAGGATTCGGGCTCTCGGAAGTTGGTGACAAATTCTGGCGAACACTCTGGTTGCGCGGAGGATTCCCCAGGTCGTACCTGGCACCCGACGATGCGACCAGCGCGATGTGGCGCGAGAGCTATGTGGCGACCTTCCTGGAGCGCGACATCCCGGCGCTCGGAATCCGCGTGCCCGCCCTCACGCTGCGGCGCTTCTGGATCATGCTCAGCCATGTGCATGGGCAGATTCTGTCGTATTCGGAATTGGGCCGCTCCATGGACGCGTCCGACACCGCGGTGCGCCACAACCTGGACATCCTGGAGGGAACCTTCATGGTCCGCCTGCTGCGGCCCTGGTTCACCAACACCTCCAAGCGGTTGGTGAAGTCCCCCAAGGTGTACCTGCGCGACAGCGGTTTGTTCCATTTCCTGCAAGGAATCCCGTCGATGTCGGCGCTGCTTGCGCACCCCAAACTGGGCGCTTCGTGGGAAGGGTTCGCGTTGGAGCAGATCGCCCAGCGGTTGCCTGCCGGACAGGAATTGTTCTTCTGGGGCACGCAGGCGGGCGGCGAGTTGGATCTGGTGTGGGAGCGGGACGGAAAGATGTACGGCTGCGAGTTCAAGTTTTCCGACGCGCCACGCCGCACGCGCTCCATGACCGTGGCGATGGAAGATCTGAAGCTGGAGCACCTGTGGGTGATCTACCCCGGCGATCGCGAATACCCATTGGGCGACAAGATCACGGCAACACCGTTGTGGATGTTTCCCAGGACGAGAGGTTGATCCGCATCGGCCTGGAACCGAGTAGTTTGCCTGCCATGCCCACCTTCCTCACCTCCGACAAAATCCGTCTTGCCTACCAGATCGAAGGCGAAGGCGAACCGCTGTTGTTGTTGAACGGCATGTTCGGCGATCGCGCCTTCTGGGAGCCGGTGCTGACGCATCTGCGCGATCACAGGCGCTGCATCCTGCTCGACCATCGCGGCATCGGGGAATCGGAGCGCTGGGTAGGGCCCTACAGCTACGAACTGTACGCCCGCGACACGGTGGAATTTCTCGACCATCTGGAGATCGGATCTGCACCTGTGCTTGGCTTGTGCCACGGCGGCATGGTGGGCGCGGTCATGGCCCTGAACCATCCGGGGCGCATATCGGGATTGGTGGCGCACGGCACGCGATTGCTGGAAAGCGCCAAGACGCGCGTGTTCGACAAATTCCGTCGGCGCCTTTTGGATATCGGCGGCGTGGAGCTCATGATGGGCACCCAGATGGGTCTGGTGTTCGGCGAGGCGGTGCTTTCGGAAATCGAACCCTACCTTGGACGCATGGAAGACAAGACGGGGGACCGGCTCACCGCCGCCACCGCGGGACCCATGCTCGATGCGCTCATCGAATTTTCCATGAGCCCGCTGGATGTGGCCAGCATGACAATTCCTGCCCTGTTTCTGGCGGGCGAAGAAGACCAGTACGTGCCCCCGTGGCTGTGCGAACGCACCGCAAGCCTTTGGCCGGGAAGTCGGTTCGAGGTCATGAAGGGGATCGGGCACATCGTGCCGCGCGAGGCGCCGCGGGAGCTGGCGGAGAGGACGCTAGGGTTTTTGGAATCGGCGGGGAAATAAAAACGCCCGACCGTTGGATCGGCCGGGCGTCGAGTCGCTGTCGCTTTGTGTCGAATTACTGGAACGTGGCGCTGAACTGGAATCCGAAGTTGCGGTAGGTGTCGGTTTCGGAGACGGTGGTGGATTGAAGCTGGTATGGGTAGGATATTATGCGGGCATACTCGAAATCGATCGCGACACCCAATCCCCAATTCGGAGAAACCCACCATTCCTTTCCGACCTTGAGTTGCAAACCTAGGCCATCACCGTCGACTTTCTGGGCGTCTGTCGATTGTCTGGATTGCACCAGGATCTGCGCCATGCCGCCGGAGGCACTCACGAACGCATTTGCAGGCATGATGTATTGGGTGCATCCC
>JBDKGS010000322.1:0-4808 GCA_039798065.1 Fibrobacterota bacterium
TCGGAGCATCCAACCTCACCTCCTACTATGCCTTACAGATTCTGTCAGGCCAGACCGACTACACGGGTTATCCGGGAATCCTTCCTTACGGCATGAAAAAGGACTCGGTTGGCAGAGCGATTGTCGCACTCGGGCCTGCATTCGGCTTGAACTCCTCGAAGCTCGCGAATCTCGGACTTGGACTGGACTCGGTTTCCATTCGCGTGTACATGGTGGAGTTGTTCGTCGGGGGCAAGCTGACCGCGACCGATACGTCGAAGTTGTTTCCCCGCTATCCATTGCGTGTGATCTCGCCTGTTGCCGTATCCGGCGACCTTGTCCCCGGTGGGCCTGGAGTTCCGTTGTCGGGAAGTTTCTCCTGGAACAAAGGCCGGATCGTTTCCGCTCCCAAGATTGTGGTTAGAACCACCAAGGGCATCGATCCATCGTTCACTTTCAGCGCCAAGAACTGGCCGGCAATGAACGATACCGTGTGGTCCATGTCGGAGAACGTGACAATTTCTGCTCCGATCGGCGCGGCGCCCGGATACGACACGCTTTCGGTGATCGTGTCCAGCGATTCAGGTTACAGCATCGAGTCCAGAGCTGTATTTCGGGTCGTGCCCAGGGACACGGTTCGCCCGATGCTGCGGATCACGAATCCAGGGAAGGACACCACCGTCGCGAACGGAACCTACAGCCTGTTGGTGACCGCCACCGCCTCCGATTCGAGCGGTGTGGATTCGGTACGCATCCGGAACTCGACCCACCTCGATGCACCCTACTCCGACACGCTCTACCTGGTCGTTGGAGAAAACCTCGTGGTGGTGCAGGCCTGGGACAAGTTCGGCAATTCGTCCATGGACACGGTGAAAATCACGCGGACAAAACCTGTCGGCGATACCACGGCGCCCAAGGTCGTGCGGATCGCGCCGCTGGGTGATACCGTGGTGGCCTGGTCGACCAAGACGCTATCCTTGTCGTGGACGGTCACCGACGATTCGGCGCTTTCGCGCGTTTCCCTGAACGACGCGAGTTTGACAGGGGCCGCTGGCTACTACCAGAAAACGGTCGATCTTGCCGTGGGGAACCAAACCTTCGTCCTGGTGGCCACCGACGCGAACGGAAACGCTCGAATCGATTCGCTTCATGTCCGACGCAAATCCGATACGACCGGACCCGATCTGCGGATCACGGCCCCAAGCAAGGATACCTCGGTTCCGTATCCCACCAGCCGCATCCTGGTCGCCGCAACTGCGACAGATTCCGACGCCGGTCTCGATTCGGTCAAGATCGGATCCTCGAAGCGCATCACGGCCCCTTTCGCCGACAGCATGGATCTTGCATCGGGGCCGAATCGCATCGTGGTGCAGGCCTGGGACAAGGCGGGCAATCGAACGGAACAGGTGCTTGTCGTCCTGAGAGCCAATGCGCCGGGAGATACGACGCCCCCTTTCATCAAACCATCGAGTCCGTCCGGGGATACCAGCGTGGCTTGGGCGATCAAATCGTTCCTGCTTTCGTATTCCATTTCCGATGATTCGTTGCTCTCCAAAGTCTGGATCAACGACATCGTCTGGACTGGCAACGC
This sequence comes from Fibrobacterota bacterium, assembly GCA_039798065.1. Classification (GTDB taxonomy): domain Bacteria; phylum Fibrobacterota; class Fibrobacteria; order UBA5070; family UBA5070; genus UBA5070. Next base: position 1,571 of record JBDKGS010000322.1, read on the forward strand.
GGGAGTCTACCAGAAATCGGTCGATCTCGCTGTCGGCACCAATTCCTTCCGCGTGGCCGCCCAGGATGCCCACGGGAACAGGCGCTTGGACACGCTGCGTATCGTGCGAGCGGCGGACGCGACGCTTCCGGTTATGAATCTGGTCTCTCCGACCAAAGACACCGGAGTGGCATTCCATATCGGCAAGGTTCTTGTTTCGGCAACCGCAACCGATTTGAATGGAATCGATTCGATCCGAATCGGAGGAACCACCCATGCATCGGATGCGGGTTCGGACTCGATCACCTTGGCTACCGGTACCAACCGCATCCTGTTGCAGGCCTGGGACAAGGCCGGCAACAAGGTGGAACGGATTCTCGTCATCGAAAAGGCCGGGCCTCCGGGCGACACGCTGGCTCCGGTCATCAAGCGCACAAGTCCCTCCAAGGACACAAGCGTGGCCTGGGCGACCAAGACCATCCAGCTTTCTTACGACATCGTCGATGATTCGGTGCTTTCGAAAGTATGGTTCAACGACGTCCTTTGGACCGGTTCGGCGGGAAACTACCAGAAATCGGTCGATCTGGTTGTCGGAACCAACATCTTCCGTGTGGCGGCCCAGGATGTGCACGGGAACAAGCGTGTTGACACGTTGCGGATCGTTCGTGTTGCGGACGTCACGGCTCCAACACTGACTCTGACTGGCCCGACCAAGGATACCGGTGTGGCGTTCAACGTGGGCAAGATCCTGGTCGCCGCAAGCGCATCCGACCTTAGCGGTATCGATTCGATCCGGATCGGAGGGAATACCCACGCATCCAGCGTCGCTTCCGATTCGATCGCGGTGATCACCGGCGTCAACAAGATCCTGCTCCAAGCCTGGGACAAGGCTGGAAACCGCGCCTGGGATACACTGAGGATCACCCGTGCCCGCGACACCGTGTTGCCAAAAATTGTCCGCGCATCCGGAGCGTCGGAGCAGGTCCTGTCGTATCTCGGCATCAGTTCCATTTCCTGGACGGTAACAGACAACGATTCCTTGCTGTGGGTGAAGATCCAAGGGCAGACGGTCCAAGGCTCCAAGAACGTCTACACCGCCAGCATCTCCGCCGTGCCTGGCAGGTTCTCAATCGTGGTCGAGGCCGCCGATCGCGCAGGCAACATCTCCGCCGACACGGTTTGGTGGACTGGCAAGCTGTACGATTCCCGGGACCGCAAGTCCTACAGCATCGCCACCATGCCCGATGGCAAAATCTGGATGACAGAGGAGCTGGCTGCTCGTCCCAGTTGGTACGACGAGTCCTACATCGACTCGTTCTATACCTGGAGCCAGGCGATGGGGCTTCCTGATTCCTGCGACGATGCCGTTTGCATGGTGGACACGACGGCGACGATCCAAGGAGTTTGCCCCGGTGGTTGGCACATACCCTCCAACAAGGAATGGCAGACCCTTGTTGATTCTGCTGGAATCGTCCACCTCAAATCGGCGACGGATTGGATCTGGAGTTCGAATGGAATCGTGGTGGATAAGAATGGAGACAACCAGTATGGGTTCAATTTGCGCCCGAGATCGCCGGATTGCTCATCTAGCGGTTGTACGATGGCCGGTAAGTGGTGGACGATTCATCAAGAGGCGGCAAGTCAGGCGAGAGTATTTTATGTGCCTGGCGGCGCTGGTTTTGCTACCAGGGGTAAGTGGAACAATCTCCCAGTCCGCTGTCTTCGGAACTGATCCGAAAACAGCGGCGACCATGCAGCTTCACTCGGTGCTCGATCCGTCGAGCGTCGAGTTTTTCGTTTTTGGATTGATTCGCGTGAAAACAGAAAGCAGAAGTCGATACTTTATGTTTGAATGAGGGGCCTGAAGGGTTCGTTTCCCGACAGATTGGGTGAGTACAAAACGGTACTCGTCCCTTCAATCCAATGTCGGAGAACCTCAAGATGTCCACATTCAGTCGAACGATTTCTCTGCTGCTGGCGGCGGGTACTGGCGCAAGCCTTTCGGCTCAAGATATAACCTGCTCCGGGGCGGAATTGTACTCCAAGCCAAACCAGGGGGTCAAGTATGGGCGCTGGGAAATTCGCATGCAAGCTGCAGCGACACCTGGCTCAGTGTCCTCGTTTTTCACCTACTTCGATAGCTCGTACATATCTGGAAAACCCTGGCGAGAGATCGACATCGAAGTATTAGGGAATGCTCCTGGGGGCTTCCAATCCAACGTCATCCTGGCTTCCGGTAGCAACGCGTACAAGGCGTTCCACGAAATGCCTCAGGCTGTGAACGCAGGATTTCACACCTATTTGCTTGATTGGACGCCGGACTCCGTTGTTTGGCGAGTCGACGGGGCGTTGATCAGGAAAGAAACACGTTCCGCGGTAGTTGTGAAGCTCCAGGAAAAGGACCAGTCCTACCGCATGAACCTTTGGTCGTCGACTTCACCGGAGTGGGTGGGGACGCTGGATCTTTCCAAGCTGCCCGTCTATCAAGTCGTGAATTGGATGCGCTACTCGACCTATACCCCGGGAACTGGTCCCAAGGGATCGAACTTCACGGAATCCTGGGTCGACGATTTCAATAGTTTCAACGCCAACCGCTGGGGCAAAGGCGATTGGACATTCGATGGCAACCAGGCGCAATTCACGGCAAAGAATCTCGTGGTTAAAAACGGCTACCTGGTCCTCGCACTCACAACGCCCGAAGCCGAAGGCGTGACAGGAACAGTCCCTACCGATCCCCAGGGATCGTCCTATCAGCCTAGCGGAATCCTCGGCAAAGGCGAATCGTCTTCGGCGTGGAATGCGAATGCAACCGGCCGGGGGATCCATATCGATGGTTGGGTCGCTTCGAACGGTCCTTTGGAAGTCCGGGATGTGAAGGGTGCACAAGTAGCGTCGATTCGGACCTCGAATAGCTCCTTCGAAGTCCCCCTCGCACATTCCGGCGTCTACCTGGTCCACTCCGGCGACCGTACCGTCACCGTCGTTCGCTGAACTAGGGCTCCACTTCCAAAATGGGCATCCGGCGCGTCATGCGCCGGGTCTCGGGAGTCGGCTCGTCGCCTGCTCCCAGCAGCCTGCCTGCTTCGTCGGGGGGGAGTGGTTTTGATACCAGGAACCCCTGCACGTACTGGCACGCGAAGCTGCGCAAGGCGTCCATCTGCAGCTGCGTTTCCACGCCTTCGGCGATCACTTCCATGCCAAGGTCGCGGGAGAGGTCGCACACGGCGCGCACGACAGCTTCTGTCCGCGCGTCCTGCCC
>JBDKGS010000323.1:0-4803 GCA_039798065.1 Fibrobacterota bacterium
CATGGATTGGGGAACGTTCATCGTGAACTTCGTGTTCTGGGTGGGCATCGGCCACGCCGGAACGTTGATTTCGGCGATCTTGTTCCTGTTCCGCCAGAACTGGCGCACGTCTATCAATCGCGCAGCGGAAGCGATGACGGTTTTTGCCGTGTCGTGCGCGGGCATCTTCCCCATGCTGCACACGGGTCGTCCGTGGCTGGCGATCATGTGGGTGTTCCCGTACCCCAACTTCCGCGGGCCGCTGTGGACCAACTTCCGTTCGCCGCTGATGTGGGACGTGTTCGCAGTGAGCACCTACGCGACCGTGTCGTGTCTGTTCTGGTACATGGGGATGATCCCGGATCTCGCGACGCTTCGCGACCGTGCCAAACATCCCGTGCGCAAGTTCTTCTACGGACTCTTCAGCTTGGGCTGGCGCGGAAGCATGCGCCACTGGGTCCACTACGAAACCGCCTACATGATCTTCGCCGCGCTCGCCACTCCGCTGGTGTTGTCGGTTCACACGATCGTGTCCTTCGATTTCGCGGTCTCCATCCTTCCCGGTTGGCACACCACCATCTTCCCGCCCTACTTCGTTGCCGGCGCCATTTTCTCCGGGTTCGCCATGGTCGTGACACTTCTTGTCCCGGCTCGCAAACTGTTCCATCTCGAGAACTACATCACCATCGACCACCTCGAGATCATGAACAAGATCATCCTGCTGACAGGCTCGATCGTCGGTTTCAGCTACATCACGGAGTTCTTCATCGCGTTCTACTCGGGCGCTCCGTTCGAGAAATTCGCGTTCGCCAACCGAGCTTTCGGTCCTTTCTGGTGGAGCTACTGGATCATGATGGGCTGCAACCTCATCACGCCGCAGTTCTTCTGGTTCAAGTCGATCCGACGCAGCATCACCGCGATGTTCATCCTGTCCATCTTCGTGAACATCGGTATGTGGTTCGAACGCTACGTGATCGTGGTCACCTTGACGCGCACCTTCGTGATGCCGCAGTGGGGGACGTACATCATGACGTTCTGGGACTTCGCGATCCTGATCGGGTCGTTCGGACAATTCATGACGTTGTTCCTGCTCTTCTGCCGCGTGTTGCCGGTGTGCAACATGGCGGAAATGAAGGCGTTCCACCCAGAAACCCTTCGTCAGATCCGGGAGAGCCACGACCATGACTGAACAGGGCATCCTCGGCTATTTCGACGGGCCCAAGGCGATCATCGTCGCCGCCCGCCACATGCGCAAGAAGAACGCATTCAAGAAATGGGACGCCTTCGTGCCATTTCCTGTCCACACGCTCGATGAAGCCATGGACCTGCCGCGCTCCAAGCTCCCTTGGTTCGTGTTGTGCGGAGGCCTTTCTGGACTCTCCTTCGCCATCTGGTTCCTGAGCTGGACTTCGGCGGTCAACTACCCCATGTGGGTTGGTGGCAAGCCCATGCTTTCATGGCCCGCGTGGGTCCCCATCTTCTTCGAGCTCACCGTGCTGCTATCGGCGTTCGCGAACCTTGGCGGCATGCTGCTGCTGTGCGGTCTTCCATTCGCCGCCAAGAAGCCGCTCGACCATCGCTTCACCGACGACAAGTTCGCCCTCTGGATCCCGACGACCGAGCCGGGCTACGATGCCACCCGCTACGAGGCGATGCTTCGCGAGGTCGGCGCCACCGAGATCCGCGTGATCCGGGAAGGAGACGCATGATGCGCCGCAAGTTCCTGTCAATCCTTGTCCTGATTGCCCTTGCCGGCTGCAATCTGGGGCGCGACGGGCAGTCCATCGGACAGTACGCCCCCGACATGTACGACGAGCCGTACATCAAGACGCAAGGTCGCAACCGGCTTGCCGCCGCGGCGGATTCAGGTCGCAACAACGTTCCCGTCCAGGGCATGCGCACCGCAGTCGAAGGGACAATTCCTGTCGACTACCAGCCGTTTCCGTTCCCGAAGGGAGTGGGCGACAGCCTCGAAATCGTGCGCCTGCAGGCAGGCAAGGTCCTTGCCAATCCGCTTCCCCGTACCGCTGCGGTAATGGAGCGTGGCCAGGCTGTATACCGCATGTATTGCGCGGTTTGCCACGGCACTTGGGGGACCGGCGACGGGCCCATCGTCGATCCATATCCGAAACCCGCCTCGTTGCAATCCACCAAGATCCGCAACTACCCCGACGCGGCCATCTTCCACGTGATGTGGTATGGCGGCACGGCCATGCCCGCCTACCGCAAGCAGATTTTGGCACGCGACATGTGGGCAGCCATCCATTACATCCGCGCCATGCAAAAAGCCTACGGCCCAATGGCCGACGACGCCAACTCCATGCCAGCAGTGGACACTACCAAGAACTCCAAGCCCGAGGCGAAAAAGTCATGAGCCACGGACATCATCATCTCCCTGAAGGTCGTCCCTTCACCTATCCTTCCTCGCAGAAGGTCATCCACCTCTCGATGATCCTGCTCGGTCTGGGGCTTGCTGTCGGCGGCTTCATGGCCGATGCCGATCGCGCCTGGAAAACCCTTCTCATCGGCTACATGTTCGTCACCTATCTGGGGCTTGGCGCCGCCTTCACCCAGGGAATCCAGTACGTTGCCAATGCCGCTTGGGGTGTCGGATTCCGTCGTGTGCTGGAAGCCATGGTGAACATCCTTCCGGTTTCCTTCGTCTTGTACATCCCAATGGTTTTGCTCGGCAAAGGCAAGATCTGGGCCTGGATGGACGTAGCCTCCCTGGACCAGGGCTTGGTGCACTTTCTGCATAGCAAGCACTGGTACCTCAACATCCCCGGCTTCATGGCGCGCGACCTCATCTTCATCGGGTTGGTCATCGTGGTCACCCAGCTTTGGCGACGGTGGTCGTTGGCGCAGGACAAGACCGGCGACGAGAAGTACACGTGGTGGAGTCTGCGTTTGGCCGCAGCCTTCCTGGTGTTGTGGGCTCCCGGCATTTCCATCCTCGGGTTCGACATGCTCATGAGCTTGGACTTCAAGTGGTTCAGTTCCATGTTCGGTGTGTACACCTTCGTAGGGTGCTTCCAGAGTTCGCTGGCCATGCTCACCTTGCTCACACTATGGCATCGCCGTCAGGGTGGCTCGTTCGAGGGTGTGGTCGGGAAGAACAACATCCACGACCTGGGCAAGCTGCTCTTCGGTTTCACGGTGTTCTGGGCCTACATCGCCTTCAGCCAGATGCTGATCATCTGGTACGCCGACCTTCCCGAAGAAACCACCTGGTTCCGTGATCGCTGGGAGTTCGGATGGGCGCCCGTTTCGCTGGCCCTCATCGTCTTCCACTTCGTGTTTCCGTTCTTCTTCCTGATGCGCCGGGTGGTTAAGCGCAACCCCAAGCTTCTGGCCTTCGGCGCCATCTGGCTGTTGTGCGCCCAGCTCTTCGATCTCTATTGGATGACGATTCCCACGTTGACCCTCGACGGCGGAATCGGCCCCCAGGCGTCAATTTTTGACATCGGACCGACCCTTGCCTACCTGGGTCTGTTCCTTTTCCTGGTCCAGACGGTCATTTCCCGTCACAAGACCGTACCCTCCGAGGATCCTCGCTACGACGAGTTCCTCCACCTGCACCAGTAAGGAGCCGCACCGATGATCAAGAAACTCGGACTGCTCGGATCAACCGTTGCATCGGCGTTCGTTCTGATCGTGTTCGGCTCCATGCTGCTTCACTATCTCGATCGCGAAGCCGCCTACAATCCACCGCCGTTCAAACCCGCGCATGCGCCGGAAGTCCTCAAGGACAGCGCCCAAATCGTTACCGCCATGAAGGATCTCGCGACGGAAGTCCCCGTTCATCCGCTGAAGTCGGGTGCGAAGGGTGAGCGGGCCGTCTTTCAGCGCAACCAGTATTATCTGCCTTCGAACAAGGCTCGTTCGTGGGAAACCGCGCTGAAGGACATTCGGCTGACGGAGTACGCGCTGTCTTCCAAGGACGCATTCATTCAGGTTCTGTCGAACGGCATGCCAGGCACCGATCATCCCGGAATTTCCGGACTGACCAGTGCGCAGTGGGATTCCGCCTACGCACAGGCCAAGGCACTCGCCGCAGCGAAATAGTCACCAAAGGTGGAATGAATCGGAAAGGGGCGATCCATGGATCGCCCCTTTCCATTTTTTGCAGAATTTGTCAGCGCGACTATTTCGCCGCGGCGGCCATTCTCTGCCGGGCGGCGTGCTCCAGTCCCAGGTTCGCCTGGTGCACGAACATCTTGAAACTCTCGAAGGCGTCCGAATCGAGTTCGCGCTTGCTGGGGTGCCGGTCGGCGTAGAACAAACCGATGGTCGTTCCACCGAACACCACCGGCTCGGCGAAGAACTTGCACCGATCGATCGCTTCGAAGATCCCGCCAAAGATCAACCCGTTCAGGCTCGGGTCCTTGTAGTCGGAAACCCAGATCGATCGGGGTTGGTCCATGAGCTGCGAGAACAGGTTCTGGGGTCGGCTTCCCAATTCGAATTGGAATTTCTCGGTGAAACGGATCCGGTCCTGTCCCAGGACAAATTTCGCCTTCACCAGGGTGCGTCGCGGAGCCACCAGGGCGAGCACGGTGCGATCCATCCCGACACCACGGTGGAGTCCTTCCAACACCATTTCCAACACCACGTTGATGTCGGGTTTTGTCATCATGGTCGATGTGATTTCCCGAAGGATCTTGAGTTGGAGCATCGGATCGGGCTGCACCCAGTCTTCCACCGCGTCCCAGACAGATTCTGGCGTGCTCTCGTCCTTCTTCGCCACCGGGATCATCCGCGCCGCGGCACCGGCCCCCATTGTCTTGGCAGCGCTCACCGCGTCTTCCGCCACGGACTGGAAGA
>JBDKGS010000324.1:0-4802 GCA_039798065.1 Fibrobacterota bacterium
CAGCAGCCGCCGATGGATCGGTGGCAAGCCCGGTAGTGAAATCGCGCACCCGTCCGAACTTCACGATTTCATCCACGATTCGCATGGCCCGAGCGATCGGGATCGCGAAACCGAGTCCGATGGACCCTTGGCTCTGCCCACCGCCGGTGAAGATGAAGGTGTTGATTCCGATCACTTGGCCCACCGCGTTCACCAACGCCCCGCCCGAGTTGCCCGGATTGATGGCGGCATCGGTTTGCAACACATGGCGCATCCCGATCCCCGCGTTGGGCGTGAACGAGCGATCGACCGCCGACACCACGCCCACGGTCACCGATGGCCTCGGGTCGTCGATCAGATACCCGTACGGATTTCCGATCGCCAAAGCCCATTCCCCGATCACCGGTGCCCCTTTGGCGATGGACGCCACCGGCAAGTCGGCGGCTTCGATCTTGAGCACGGCGATATCGTTGTCGCGATCGCCGCCCAAAAGTTTTCCAGGAAGGCTGCGCCCGTCAGGAAGCGTCACCTGGAATTCGGCGTGTGCGGCGTTTTCCGCGGCGGCTTCCACCACGTGGAAATTGGTGAGCACGTAACCCTTCGGGTCGACAATCACGCCCGACCCCCAGCTTTGCGCCTGCCTCACCTGCGGCGGAGCTTCCCCGAAGAAAAAGTCGAAATACGGATCGCGGTAGCGTTGTCGCACCAGCTCCTTGGTGGTGACGGCGATTCCCACCACCGAAGGCGACGCGGCACGCGTGGCCTGTACCAGAGCCGATTCCCGCTGGTGTCCTGCCAGCGAATCGGCGGCCCGAACCGGAGCCACACGGTCGGGGTGTTCTTCCAGCGGCACCGACCAGCGTTCGCTCTTGAGGCCGGCGCCGATGCCGATCCCGGTCAAGAGGCTCACCGCAGTGACAAGGATTGTCGCAGTACGAGTCATGTTCAGGCTCCCCACGTTTTGCGTCCTCTCAGATTTCGGGCTGACCCCGGTCTGGCGCTTCGGTCCAGCCTTGGTAACCTACACGTTCCAAGGTCAATCCGTCGGGCGGCGCCCAGAATCGCGGCTCCACCTTTTCCCCCGAAATCATCCGATCGAACTCGGCGCGACCCATCGCCCCGCGCGACACGTCCATGCAGAACCCCACCATCGACCTCACCATGCGGTGCAGGAAGCGGTCGCCGCGGATCCAGAGATCCACGCCGTCAGGATTTGTCACCGCTCGCGAGAGCAGGATGGTGCACATGGTGTGGCGGCCGTCGTCGCGGGGAATGCTGAAGGCGTCGAAATCGTGGCGCCCCTCGAACCACGCGATCGCCTCGGAAATTTTCGCCGCATCGAAATGCCGCCGTGGGTGCCACACGTTGCATGGCGCCAACGGATCGCGCGCGTACCGGATGCGATAGCAGTACTCGCGCCATTGGGCCGAATACCGCGCCGAGAAATCCTCGGGGGCATCGCACAGATCGCGCACCGCGGCGCCGTCGGGCAACAACGAATTCAGGCTGTGCATCGTGCGTCGCGCGTCCTTCACCGCGTCCGATCGAAAATGCAGGACCTGGCCGCGCGCATGGACTCCTGTGTCGGTGCGTCCGGCACCCTCCACAGCCACCGGATGGCGCAACGTGGTGAGCAAGGCCGTCTCCAATGCCTCCTGCACGGTCAGCCCCTGCGGCTGGCGTTGCCACCCCAGGAACGACCTTCCGTCGTAGCTCACCCGCATCCGCCATTTTTTGCCCGGCGCGGCTTCCTGCCCCACCTCGATCGACTCCGTCATTTTCTGTCTTCCCTACACTCTCAGGTCCAGCGAAGCCCCGCTGCCACGCTTGCGCGGATCGATCCGCGAAGCCGAAGCAGGCCGCTCCACCTCGATCTTCGCGGGCTCCAAGCCCATTTTCTTGAACGCCTCGCGCAACTCGTGCACACGACTTTCGATCAAGGTCGCGGTGTCGGCTTCCTTGGCTTCGAACAGCGTGGTCAGCACCTTTCCGCGCAGCTCCAACTTGGCCTTGATGTGGCCCAACGCGGCGGGACGCATCTCGATCTCCACCGTGTGGTGGTCGGTAGGCGCCGCTTGGTCGCGTTTTTTGGAACGCCGGTCGTGCACCACGATCCGCCCCTCTTCCATCGCACCTTCCGTGTTGCGTGCCTGGAATACGGCCGGTGGATATCCCTGGTTCGTCTCGCGCGGAGGCTCAAGCGTCTCCCTGACCATGGCCTGCAAGGTCTGTTGGATGGCCTGTCTCAACGGGGCGGCATCCTTCGACAGGTCGGTTTTCGACAACGCGTCGAAGAGAGCCTCGGCCATCCGTTCGCGCAGAGACAAATTCTGTTTATGCGCCTTCAGGCCCGCAGGCTCGGCCCAGCCCTTGTCGGCCCATTCGGCAAGAACCGCCTGGAGCGCGGCTTGCTTTCCCGGTTCGGATGCCACGATCTCCGAAAGCTTCGCCACCGCCTGGGGCAGATCCGGCCCTCCCCCAATCACGGCGCGGCGCACCGACGGTTCGTCGGGCAGTTCCTTGGCCCAGGCCACCAAGGCCCGCTCGGCCACCGCACGCGGTAGTTGCAATGCCTCAGGTTTGGAGCGTGCTGGAACAGCCGCCTCCGCCGCCAAAACAGGGCGCTCCACAACCTGCGTCAAGACCCGGGCAGGCACGACAAATTCTGACATGACCTGCTCCGGCCCGGTCGGTCGCGCCGCGAGCTGACCAAGCTTTTCCTTTGCTTCGGCCACAACATCGCCCGGCATCGCCGAGCCCTGAACTGTGGCTCCGGCGACAAAATTCGACTTCTCCAACCTTTGCGCCGAAGTCTGCCAAGTGGACGTCGCCTGTCCCGGCTCTTCCACCGCCCCGAAATCCTCGGCCACGTGCGCCAAAAATTGTCCGAGCGAGTCCCTCGCTTCGGGGCTCGCCTCGACACCCGCCCATTCCAACAACGCAGTTGCACCCTCGGCATTGGCCGGCACCCGCTCCGGCAACAAGGGACGCGCCGCCTCGGTGCGCACCGCACCCGCCGGAGCCCACACCGCTCCGCCACCCGGTACCGGTCGCGACTGCCACAACCCTTTCGGCCCCTGCGCCAGATCCGACGGTCCCAGCAGCTTCGCCGGCTGCCCCGCCACCTGCGCAAAGTATTCGCCCTCCTGCGATGTCGCAGCGCCCAGCGTGAGCGCCACCGATCCACCCGGCACCACCGGCGCATCGCCCGGACGCGACAGCATCGCTGGAGCTTTCTGATCCACCCAAGCCTTCAACTGGGCCGGAACCCGTTGGGCAGGAGCCCCTTTGAGCGCCTGCCAGATTTCGGCAATCTGTTTGCGGGCCGCATCCAGGTCGCCGCTGGCAAGACTCTTCGACAAGGTGGCCGCCGTGTTCTCGCCCAACAACGCCCCAAGGCTGTCCATCAAGGCCTGCATGGTGGCGTTCTGCGCGTCCGAAGCCACCGTCGCGACAGATTTTGCCACCAGCTTCCCGTTGACATCGGCGAACAACGCGACCCTGGTTCCCGGCTGGAAATCCGCCGCTCTGCCTTCCACGCTCGCCTGCACCACCACGGTGTTCGAAACGCGCACCGTGGCCACGCCATCCTTCACCGACTCGATGCGCCCCTGCACAGGCCGATCGGCCGTGGCGCCCACCGAACTCGCCGAGCTTTGGGAAATCTCCACCGCGCCTCCGTTCGGAACCGGGTCCCGCTCAGATCAAATCAACCGTTGCGGCGCAACTTCAGGATCAGATCGACCTGGTCCTGTGGAATGCGCAAACGTCGAGCGATTTCGGAACTGGTGCGACCGCGCTTGGCCATCGAAACCACGTAGTCCTGAACCACCGTGGGCTCCGAGGGCGAAGGCAGATTGTTGGCCGGTTGCGAGGTCGTATTTTCCCACGCATGGCGTCCCGTCTTGGGCAGCGGCGCGGCGGGAATCTCGGGTTCTTCGGGGTCGGTCTCGCGCACGGCGCGGCCTCCGGGCCGATACGCCACCTCGTCGTCCATCTCCGACGACAAACGCGCGGCCGCCCGCATCTGCGAAAACGTGGCCTCGCGCGGAGCGGGCAAATTCCGTCCAGCAGGCGCACCCGGCACCGGCATCCGCACATTGCGGTCCACGCGGGTCATGGTGGGCTCGGTGAGAGGCGCATGGCTTTCCTTGGGGCGTCGCCCCAGAATCCACCACGCAAGCACCACCACGGCCAAGGTGGCGACCCCGGCCAGAATCCACAGGTAGATGGCCAAGCTGCCCAGCGCATCGCCCAATCCAGCGGTCATCTCGGACAACGCCACCCCAGGCTTTTCCGCCGAGGCCTTGCCCGCAGTGTCCACGCGTGCGTCCACCACGTCCGAAAGACGCGACTTCGCCCATGTGTAGCGCGACCACATCTCGTTTTGGCGCTGGATCAGCTCCACCGGCGGTTCGGAATCCGACAACTGCGCGTTGCGAATCGCCATGTCCAACGCCTGCAAGCTGTCGGAAAGCACGCTGGTACGCGATACCAATGCCGAATCACTCTCCGTGTTCGGGAGGCTGGGCGCCGAGGTTGCATTGGAATTGTGCGTGGACCAGTACCAAGCCCCCGCCCCGATTCCTGCCAAGGCAAGGAGTATCACTAGGACCCCTACGATCCGTCCAAACTTCATGTTTCGAAAGATACACCTCCCGGGCCCGTGGAGATTAGATTCCATGAATGCCTTCGTTGTACGTGTTGGAAAACGACCAGCAGATCTCGCGCGTCCCGCTGCCCACGGGCACCATCACGGTCGGTCGCCTCAAGACCAACACCATCGTGCTGGACAATCCCGGAGTCTCGCGTCACCATTTGCG
>JBDKGS010000325.1:0-4773 GCA_039798065.1 Fibrobacterota bacterium
GCCAGAATTCGGACAGCAATTGGTCGAGCACGCTTCCGGGTTCTTCCGTCGCCTCGGTCGCCGTGGTCTCCGCGACTTCTGCGGGTGGCGGTTCTTGCGATGCGACAGTGTTGACAGAACCTGTCGATGTGTCGGAACCCGAAGCGGTGGCTGCCGCGGCCGTGGTGTCGGGTTCGGGATCGCCATAAGTTTCCGCCGCACCGACGGGTGCGGGGTCGCCGTAGGTCTCGGCTGCTCCTACAGGTGCAGGGTCGCCGTATGATTCCGCGGCGCCAACTGGGGCCGGATCACCGTACGATTCGGCCGAGCCGACATCACCCGATTCAGCGTGCGATGCGGTAGTTTGGGACGTCTCTCCATGCCCACCGGACAGGGTCTTGCCGTCCATGGTGAGGATCGGCGCGGCTTCGCGGAAGACGAAGAGGAAGATCAGGACGATCGCGCCCAACGAGGCGAACGAGATCGCCGCGATGCCCTTCTCGATCAGGAATTCGGCCCAACGGATACGTTTCTTCATTTCGCACCAAAGCCTAGCACCTCAAAAAGAAGAACTAGGCGGGAATGGAGGTTTCTGTAATCGGATCCGGAACCGAATCCTCGAAGGAAAAAAGAGGCTCGCCTGATTTGACGGATCATGTCCGTCCCCAGGACTGTCCCCGTGGATGCGCACCCACAGGGACGAGCCTCCTCGAGTTTTACTTGGCCGGGAAGTAGCCGGTCTTGGCCACGATGGACTGGCCTTCGGGCGACAGGATCCAGTCGATGTATTCCTTGACCGCGCCGGAAGGACGCTTGGAGACGTACATGTACAGGAAGCGGCTCAAGGGGTAGGATCCGTTCTTGACGGTTTCTTCCGAAGGTGCGATGGCAGGCGAAGATGCGGTCTTCTTCAAAGCCACCAAGTGGATGCCCTTGGCGTAGGCCATGCCGCCGTAACCGATGCCGTTGGGGTCCTTGGAGACCGCGTTCACCACCGAAGCGGTGCCGGGCATCGACTGGACGTTGGCAGCGAAGTCCTTTCCACCCAAGACGTTGTCCTTGAAGAACGCGTAGGTGCCCGAGTTGTTTTCGCGACCGTACACGATGATCTTGGCGTCTTTGCCGCCAACATCCTTCCAGTTGGTGATCTTGCCGGCGTAGATGTCGCGCAGTTGGTCCATCGACAGTTCCTTGACCGTCGAAGATTCGTGCGTGTAGACGGACAAGCCGTCCTTGGCCGACTTGATCTCGATGCCCAGGGTCGCGTAGCGTTCCTGGAGCTTGGCGCGTTCGGCGCTCTTCATGGGGCGCGAGCTGTTGCAGATGTCGGTGGTGCCGTTGATCAAGGCGCTGATGCCGGTGCCCGAACCGCCGCCGGTGACCTGGATGGTGGTGCCGGGGTGCTTGGCCATGTAGGCTTCGGCCCAACGCTGCGCCATGACGACCATGGTGTCCGAGCCCTTGACCGTGATGGTCTGGCCGCTGGTGGCGCCCATGAGGAACGCGGCTGCCGCGAGCGGGACGAGAATCTTGAAGTTCGAGAGTTTCATCGTTTGATGTCCTTTTGATTGGTTCGGACGGAATTTGTCTTTAGATCAGAACGCGAACTGCAGCTGGGCGGTCACGACGTCGTCCTTGACTTCCTGGCTCAGGTTCGAACCGCCCTTCTTGGACGATGCGAGCTTGGTGGAGGTCTCGTTGGCGTAGAGGTCGTAGCCCAAGGTGAGCTTGGTGTTTCCGTTGAGGAAGTAGTTGAGGCCGAAGTACCAGTTGCTGTAGGCCAGGTCGGTCTTGCTGGTCTTGGTGCCCGATGCGCCGACTTCGTTTTCGGAGACGTTGGTGTTCGGGTCGTAGACGTCGTAGCGGGCAACAGCCTGGAACGAAGTGCCGATGTTCTGGACAAGGGTCACGTACCAGCCCTGCACATCGCGCAGGTAGAGGGTGTCTGTGGCCAGCGCGACGCGTTCGTTGTTGGAAGCGTTGGCGATCGCGTTGCCGGTGTAGAGTTCGCCCATGATCTTGGCGCCAGCCAGGAACGGAACCATCGAGAGGTCGACGGTGACCTGGGCGTCGAGACCGATCACGGAAGCCGACAGGTTCTTGTTGACGGAATTTGTCTTGCGTGGTGCGGTGGATCCGTCGACGTCGTAGTAGACGCCGCCGGTGACGACCCTGCGGGAATCGGTGTAGTACGAGCCACCCAAAGCCAAGCCAACACCCGCGTCGGGCAGGTCCTTCTTCAGGTTCACACGACCGACGAAGCACTTGGGATCGTCGTAGATGCTTTTCGTGGCGACACCGGTCAGCATGGCAGCCTTGATGGACAGTCCATCGAGGCCGGCGACCTTGGGATCAGCTCCGAAGATGATGCCAACGTCCTTCTCGTCCTTGAACATGGCGTTGCGCTCGAAGTAGGAACGCTCGAGCATTTCCATGGTGCTGGACGAATAGCTCACTTCGTATCCGAAAGGGATGTCTTGCAAGCCCATCTGCACGGAGAACATCTTCAGGTACGGCTCGCTCCACTTGACATAGATGTCTTGAGGAGTGAGACCCGAGGGCTTGATGTCGTACTGGGTCACGAACACCGATCCGTTGCCGGCGTCATAGGTGGCCTTCAAACGGCCGCGACGGACGATCATCTGGGTCTGGTTGGAGGTCAACGTGCCCGAATTCAATGCGGTGTCGGTCTGGTACACCACGCGAGCCTGGATCAGGCCGCTGACCTTCAGCTTCTTGAGTCCAGCGACGTCGGTTTTGGTTTCGAGATAGTTCTCCTCGAGTCCGGTCAGCTTGCCTTCGGTGGCTTCGATCTTTTCCTTGTTCTCGGTCGAAGCGGCGGCGGCTTCTTCGGCCTTGGTTGCGGCGGCGGTTGCCTTGGAGGCGGCAGCAGCAGCCTGCTGGCGAGCGGTGGCATCTTCGACAACGGTGGTCTGCGCGCTGGCGATTCCCGCGAGAGCGGCCAGAGCGATGGAAATTTTGTGCTTAGTCATTGCGACTCCGTGATGAGGAAAGGGACTGGGTTCCCATTGACGGAGCAAAAGAGGCGAAACCGATGTTTCCAACGTGTTGCATCGGAGTTGCTGTCGTTGCATCAGTAATCGATCCGCGTGTCCTGTTTCGGATCCATTGCGGCTGGCGAAGGAAACCCTGCTGTGGCCCCGGCGTGTTAGATTGCCTGTCCATATGGCAACCGAACGAATCCTGGTTCTCGAAGACGATCCCGACATCCTCGACCTAGTGGTCCACTCGTTCAAGAAAGCCGGCTTCCGGCCGTACGGAGCGAAGAACGGATCGGAAGCCTTGTCCATTCTGGCCGACGAGCGCATCGACCTGGCGGTGCTGGACGTGATGCTGCCCGATCTTTCCGGGACCGAAATCTGTCGTCGCATGCGGGAATCGGAACGCCACAAGGCAGTTCCTGTCATTTTCCTGACCGCGCGCACCGAAGAGCACGACCGCATCTACGGGTTCTCGGTGGGTGCCGACGACTACGTGGCCAAGCCCTTCTCGCCGCGCGAACTTCTCGCGCGTGTCCAGGCCATCCTGCGGCGCACCACCGGCAGCATTTCCGGCGAAAGGATCGCCGTGGGAGATCTGGAAGTCGATCTGGATCGCCGCCAGGTCCGCATTTCCGACGTGGTGGTCAATCTCACCTTCAAGGAGTTCGAGGTTCTGCGCGCCTTGGTGGTGGCCAAGGGCCGCGCCGTCGAAAGAATGCATCTTCTGGAGGAAGTCTGGGGCATGGAGAGCACCTCCGGTCCCCGCTCGGTGGACGTGGCGATCACCCGTCTGCGCGAGAAGCTCGGAGCCTACGCCAAATGCGTGCACACGGTGACCGGGCTTGGCTACCAATGGAACCCGGATCGATGGACGGAAATTGGATGAACATCCACCTCAATGGTGAAGTACGCGAAATCCCCGATGGCCTGAGCGTGATGATGCTCGTGAAACACCTGGGCTTCGAGCCCGGTTGGGTGGTGGTCGAACACAACGTGGTGGCCCTCGACCGGACCTTGTGGGAAAACACGACAATTTCCGACGGCGACCAGATCGAACTTGTCCGCTTCATGGGCGGCGGCTGAGCCGCTTGCGCTGGTTCGCCTCGCTCGCGCTGGCCGGTGCACTCCACGCGACCGACCATGTCCAATATGTTCCGCGCCAATGGGTATCCGGGCATTTGCGGTGCGTGGGCTCGGAAACCATGGACATCCTCCTTGCCCGATGGGCCGAGGCTTTCAGCC
The DNA here is from genome assembly GCA_039798065.1 of Fibrobacterota bacterium. Lineage (GTDB taxonomy): Bacteria > Fibrobacterota > Fibrobacteria > UBA5070 > UBA5070 > UBA5070. The sequence continues at coordinate 4,224 of JBDKGS010000325.1, forward strand.
GCATCCATCCGGCATGGACGTTGGAAGTGGATGGCAAGGGATCGCGTGTGGCCATGCGCGCACTGGAGCGTTCCGGCGCCGATCTCGCCGCCCTGAGCCGCGTGCCCTCCGGAGCGGACTTCCCAAGATCGGGTCTCCCGAAATCGCAGGGACGCTTCCTTGTGCTGGTTGGCTGGGATACCCTTCGTTTCCGATGGCGCCTGGGCGCCCACCCCGACACTTCCGAGATCCGGCCCGCCTACCTGGGACGCGAGACCAAGTTGCGTCCGATCGGACGGAATCTGTCTTCCGGCACCCGCGACGAGGTGCGATCGGCGATCGGGGGCACGCGGGAATTCGGTTCCGGGGTCCGCTCGTTGCCATCACCTTCGCAAGTGGCGCAGGCCGTGGCCTCCGATCCCCGCTCGGTAGGGTATGGAAGCAGCGGTTGGTCGTTGTCGCGGCTGGAACGCTCCAGCGACGCGATCCAGGTCCGTCCCCTGGTCCTGGCCTTCCCTTCCGGGCCGATGCGACCGGCCGTGTCCGAGTTCCTGTCGTTCGTGCTTTCCCG
>JBDKGS010000326.1:0-4752 GCA_039798065.1 Fibrobacterota bacterium
CACCGCCGACGGACGCGTGATGTCGGACGGCGCGGAGATCGCCACCTTGAAACTGGTCGATTTCCCGAAACCGTACACGTTGCGCGAAGAAGGCAACAACCGCTGGGTCCCTTACGGTCAAAATCCGTCTGATCCCGCCCCGAAGCCGATTCCCGTCGGCGAGAACACCCGCATCGAGCAGGGCTTCCTGGAAGGCCCCAACGTGAACACGGTGTCCGAAATGGTCCGGATGATCAGCCAATTGCGCAACTACGAAGCCGACAGCAAGGTCCTGCATGCCATCGACGGCACCATCGACAAGGCAGTCAACCAGGTCGGGAGGGTATAAGCCATGATGAGAAGTCTCTACACCGCGGCATCGGGCATGATGGCCAACCAGATGACGGTGGACACCATTTCCAACAATCTGGCCAACGTGAACACCACCGGGTACAAGAAGACCAAGATGGAGTTCCAGGACCTCTTGTACCAGACCATGATCGAACCCGGCGGCACCACTTCGGAAGGCGTGAAGCTCCCCGGCAGTCTGCAGGTGGGCCTTGGAGTGAAATCGTCGGGAAGCTCGCGCAGCTTCGAGCAGGGAGCCATCACTCGCACCGGCAACGCATGGGACGTCGCCATCGCGGGCAACGGTTTTTTCCAGATGCGCATGCCCGACGGCACCACCAGCTACACCCGCGACGGCTCCTTCAAGGTCAACGCGGACGGCGTGCTGGTGAACGCGCAAGGCAACTACCTGGACCCGCAGATCCAGGTGCCGGCGAAGTCGACAGGCCACCAGATCGGCCCCGACGGGCGCGTGACGGTCGTCCCCGAAGGCCAAACGGAATCGATCGAGATCGGGCGCATCGAGCTCGCCTCGTTCGTGAACCCCACCGGCCTCAAGGCCCTTGGACAGAATCTGTACCAGGAGACCGAAGCCTCGGGCCGAGCGCTTTCCAGTACCCCTGGCGAAAACGGCACCGGGCAGCTGAATGGACAGAATCTGGAAGGCTCCAACGTGCAGCTGGTCGACGAGATGGTGAACCTGATCGTGGCCCAGCGCGCCTACGAGATCAGCTCCAAGGGCGTGACCACCGCCGACCAGATGCTGCAGACGGCCAACAACCTCCGCTCGTGATTTCCGCGACGCTTCTTGCCTTGGCGCTCGTGGCCTCCCCGAGCGGGTTGCGCGGCAGAGTGGCGCGCATCTACGACGACCTCCGCACGGAAACGCTCCGGTTCGCGGTGGACACCGCGCGTCTGCCGGAATTCGTCAAGGGCCCCGAATGGGCCGATTCCTGGCGGGTGGACCGCGACGGCGGCAATCGGCCTTCGGGCACGGAAGCGATCACGGTGGTCTGGAGTTCCCGGGACGGTTCGCGCACGCGCCGCGACTGGGTGCAGGTGCGCGTGGAGCGCGAGGAACTGGTTCCGGTGGCGAAAAAACGCCTGCTGCGAGGAGACCGGGCCGATTCAAGCAGCGTGGAGTGGATCTGGCGGCGCACCACCGGCATCCGAGCGACACCCCCGGTCCGGGATTCGATCGACAATCTCCGGCTGCGCACCGGCATCGCTCCGGGCCAAGTGGTGTGGCGCGAACAATTCGAGATGCAACCCGTGGTGCGACGCGGCCAGATGGTGATGGTGCGCGCCGGAAACCAAGGCGCCTCGGCCTCGGTGGAAGCGCAAGCACTGCAGGATGGCGCCCCTGGCGACAGAATCCGGCTAAAAAGCCCGTTCGGGCGGACCATCACCGGCACGACAGGATCCGACGGCACCGTCACGGTGCACTGAAATCCATCGGGTCGTTTCCGGGTCAAAGAAAAAGGGTTTGCCGACTTACACCGGTCTATTTCTTTGATCCCCTTCATCAAAATTTTAGGCCTTGCTGCCCGATTCGAGGTTCCCGTTCGAGACAGGCATCCTCTAGCCGCACAGAACCCGGCACAGACGAAAAGGCTTATCAGGTCAAAGCACAAGCACCGGATGCGGACAAACCCGTCACGGAAGATACTTCGGATCGGCGATGGAACCAAACGCGAAATGCGTTCATCCATACCGGACGCACAGCTCCCTTTAAAAACCCGCACAAAGGTGGCGTCGCGAAAAACCATGTGGTAGCATGGGCTCCATGTCTGATGCCGCGCCCGCAGAAAAATTGGACGTGCTGGTTGTGGACGATTCGCCCACCTACCGAATGATCCTGTCAAGAACCGTCAAAGGCTGTTCCTTCGCCAATCTGGTGGGATCGGCGTCCGATGGCGAAGCCGCCCTCGGGATGATCGCGGAAAAACGCCCCAATCTGGTGCTGCTGGACGTTTCGATGCCCGTGTTGGACGGGATCGAAACCCTCAAGCGGATCCGTTCCAAATGGTCCGACGTGGATGTCGTGATGTGCTCGGGAGTCGATCAGAACCAGACCGGACTCACCATGCAGGCGCTGTCCCTGGGTGCCTTGGATTTCGTGCCCAAGCCCCAAGGCGACAATCCGGCGGAAAGCTTCGCGCAGCTCGCGGCATCGCTGCAACCCTTGCTGGAACTCGCGCTTTCGCGACGCAGTCGCCGCGCCCATCGCTCGTTTCTGGCGCACCAACCCGTCGCGCCACCAACCGCGATCGCGCCCGCGCGAAGCGGATTCCGCTCCCATTTGACAGATCCTGTCACACCGCATCCGTCGGAAAACGTCGCGGCGGCCAAGCCGCCCGCGACTTCGCCCTTTCGCAAGGAACGGCTGGAAACACCCCTCGCGCCCGCCGCACCCAAACACTACAACGCCCCCCCGGCGTCACCCGCCACCGGCGGCCCGGGACGCAAGCCCCCTGCCCGGGTGGAGCTGGTGGTCCTGGGCGTTTCGACCGGCGGCCCGAACGCCTTGCAGATCCTGGTACCGAAGATTCCGAAGGAATTCCCGGTTCCCATCGTGTGCGTCCAGCACATGCCGCCGATGTTCACCACTTCCCTCGCCGAGCGGCTCGACCGCGAATCGGCGATCCACGTCCAGGAGGGTCGAGAAGGCATGGAGATCCAACCGGGCAACATGTACATCGCTCCCGGAGGCTTCCACATGACCGTGGTCCGCGGGCCCGACAGCCGCATGAGGCTGAAGACCGACCAGAACCCTCCTGTCAATTCCTGTCGCCCCTCGGTGGACGTCATGTTCGATTCCGTGTCGGCGACGGTGACGGGAGGAGTTCTTTCCGTGATCCTCACCGGAATGGGCTCCGACGGCGCCAGCGGAACGCGAAGGCTCCGCGATAAGGGGGCCTGGTCGATCGCGCAGGACGAAGCCACCTCGGTGGTGTGGGGAATGCCCGGCGCCGTGGCCGCGCAGGGGCAGGCCGACGAGATCCTTCCCATCGAGCGGATCGCGCCGCGCATGACGGAAATCGTCTCTCGCGCGGGAGGCCGGCCATGAAGCTTTCCGGCAACGAATTCGAACTGATCAAAGGCTTCGTGGAGAAGAACTGCGGCATCCATCTGGAGCCCGGCAAGGAGTACCTGATCGAGACCCGCCTGACGGACATCGCGATCGAGCACGAGTGCAAATCGTTCTTCGAGTTCTACCAGAAGGCGCTCGGCGACACCACCGGCAAGCTGCGCAACCGCATCGTCGACGCCATGACCACCAACGAGACGTACTTCTTCCGCGACGACAACCTTTGGAACTACATGCGGGAAGTCGCGCTCCCCGAACTTCTGCGGAAGGCCGCGACAGGTCCTGTCAGGGTGTGGTCGGCGGCGGCCTCCACCGGGCAGGAAGCCTATTCCATCGCCATGATGTTCGACGAACTGGCGCGGGCCCAGGGGACTCCTTCGCTCTCCAAGAACCTGGAGATCGTGGGGACGGACATCTCCTCCGCTGCGCTGTTTTTGGCCATCTCGGCCCGGTACGACACCCTGGCCATCCGGCGGGGATTGTCCGACGAGCGTCGCTCGCGCTACTTCAAGGAGAACGGCTCCGTCTGGGTGCTCAACGACGAAATCAAAGCCCGTGCCAAATTCCGTCGGTTCAACCTGATGGACAGCCTGGCCGCGCTCGGCACTTTCGACCTGGTCCTTTGCAGGTACGTCGCGATCTACTTCCAGGAGAACTTCAAGAAGGATCTCTTCCAACGGATCGCCGGAGTCCTCAAACCCGGTTGTCCGCTGCTCCTGGGAGCCACCGAAACGCTCCGCGGACTCTCCGACGAATTCGAACCCACCGTCTACAAGAACTGCACCGCCTTCGTGCGGAAGCCGTCGAGGTGACCATGAGAATCCTCTCCATCGACGATTCAAATTCGATCCGGCACGCCGTAAGGAAGATGCTCGAGGTCATCGGCGCCGAGTTCTTCGAAGGAACCGACGGTCAGGACGGTCTCGAGGTCCTCGAGAAGGAAGGGCCCGTAGATCTCATCCTGCTGGACATGGAAATGCCCAGGTTGGACGGCATGGGATTCCTGGATGCGGTCAAGAAGGACCCGCGCTGGAAGGACATCCCCGTGATCGTGGTCTCCTCCATCGCGCAGAAGGAACGCATGATCCGCGCCATCCAGGAGGGCGCGAAGCAATACCTCACAAAACCGTTCACCTCGGAGCAGTTGTTGACGAAAATTGTCGACGCGCTCCATCTCGATGGAGACATCGAATGAAGAGGGACGAGATCCTGCAGCGATTGCAAGGCGACGTGAGCCTGCCCGCGCTCCCCGAGGTGCTGTTGAAGCTCGATCGGATCCTGAAGGATCCCGACGTCGACATCAAGGATGTCGCCGCGCTTTCGTCCACCGACGC
>JBDKGS010000327.1:0-4748 GCA_039798065.1 Fibrobacterota bacterium
GCCGGGAAGGAGCCGGTCGAAACCCGCGCCGCGGAATAGTCGCGCAGTTCCTGGCGGTTCCCGATCTTGGAGGTGAACGGCGAATGGATGCGCATGTCCCACTCGCCAGCGACATGGGTGGCCGTCGCCGCGATGTGCGCGTCGCGGGCCTGGTCTCGGTGGAGCTTGAAGGCGTCGTGGAAGGAAATGTCGGCGAATCGCACCGCCGCGGACGGGGCTTCCAGGGTGGCGTGGAATTCGGCCATCCATTCCATGAACCCAACCCCGGGCATGAGAGGGACCTTGTTGAGACGGTGCTGGTTCAGGAATTCATCGCCTTCCACCGAGAACCGATGATGGGCGATCTTCGAGCCGTTCGATCCGGATTCGATCCGGTCGATCAACGGAAATCGTCGCGCGGTCTCCATACGCCAGGAATTGTCCAGCATGGCGCCCAATCCCCGGTGCAGCAGGATGGGGGAGGATTCCGACTTGCGACCGAATTCGCGCAAGGCCGCGGCGCAGGCCTGGTCCGGATCGAGGAGGTGCAATCCCATGGCGTCGGCGTTTTGGCGCACATGGTCGTTGCGCCAAGCCATTCCCACTTCGCTCCAGCCCGACCACGCGAGACTTGTCGCGTTCAGCTTCGGGCATCTGTCTGACAGAAATCGTACGAGTGCGTCCAGGAAGGAGTTGGCCGCCGCGTAGTCGGTCTGGGCCGCGTTTCCGAACACGCCCGAAATCGAAGTGAACGCCGCGAAGAGCTTCAGAGATTCGGCGGGGCAGATCCGGAGGAGGTTCAAGGCGCCCTGGGTCTTGATCCGATGCACCATCGAGAATTCCTCGAGGGTCTTCTTCTCGAGGAAGCGGCTCATATCCAGTCCTGCCGCGTGGACAATTCCTGTGATCGGGCCGCAAGTTGCCATGCCCGATGCCAAGGCGTTGCGCAGGGCTTTTTCGTCGACCACATCGGCCACCAGATAGTGGACTTCGCGCCCGAAGAAGCGCGCCTTCGCCAAGGTTCGCGCGATCTCGCGCTGCTTCAGGAGCTTCGCGAATTCCTTCTCGATCGTCACCGGAGTGGTCCGGATCCCGGAAGCCAACAGGCTTTGCTTGAGGTCGTCCTTGCGCTGCGAAAGCTCCGCGTCGTTCCAGCGCGCGGCGAGGAAGTCGTCTTCGCCGGGAGGCGTGCGACCGACCACCAGGAAGCGGCAGGGCAGGGTTTCGGCCATGGCCACCAGAACGCGGGATGCGATCCCGTTGCCGCCGCCGGTCACCAGGATGGTGTCGTCGGCGGTCCAGTGCACCGTCGCATCGCCGGTGGAGGCGGGGGCGTCGACGATCTTGCAGACGTGACGTTTTCCGTCGCGGTAGGCGACGCGCGCCGGATAGGGGGCCCTGGAGAGTTCGGCCACCACGGCATCCGACAATTCTTGTCTATATGCAAGGCCGTCGGATTCCAGCAGGTGGGAGGCTGCGCCCCATTCCTTGGCGAGGCTGCGGTGCAGGCCTTGGAGAAAGGCGCCGATGGGATCGAACGCCGAGCGCGAGATTGTCAGGATGCGCGCGGGTTTGGTGGACGAAGTTTCCTGGATGCGACGGAAAACGGCATACCGGCATTCGGCTACCAGTGACAATTCCCGGTTTGCCTCGACGGGGTCGAGGTCCACAAGAGAAGCGGAGGATCCGGAGTTGCCAAGATCGATCCAGATGTCGAAGGACAGCGATCTCAGCGCCTCGAACGCCTTGATGCTTCCATCCGCATCACCGTTGGTAGGCAGCAGAAGGGTTGCAAGATGCGCGCAATGTGGCGACAGATCCTGACGCATCGATTCGAGTACGGAAGCGTCGTTTCCCCACAGCAGGATGGATGCGTTCGAGAGATCCCGGATCCGGAAATCGGGGAGAGGCTCCGCGACCCAGCCTTGCGTTTGGCGCTCGATGGCCGTGGAGACCGCATCGGCGGGCGAAGTGGTTGCTGGCGCATCGCCCACGGGAGTCTCGACGGAAAGTGTCGCGTTGGAGAACAAGGTCACCAGGTGCCCGATGGTGGGGTATGCCGAGATGCGGAACTCTCCGTCGGCTTGTCCGAAGCGTTCCCCCAGCGTGGCCAAAATTGTGGCCTGCTTGACGGTATCCACACCCAGATCGGCTTCGATCTCCATGTCGGGTTCGAGCATTTCCGGGGGGTATCCCGTGATCTGCGACACGACATCCAGGATTTCGGCCAACACCGAGCGCGACGCGCCTTGCGGCTTCGCCGCAGGCTTGGGAGACGCGGCTTGCACGACGGGGACGGAAACTGTCGGATCCGGTGGTGCATGGGCGATTGGGGATGCCGAAGGCGCGGATTCGGGAACGCCAGAGAACAAGGTCACCAGGTGTCCGATGGTGGGGTAAGCCGAGATGCGGAACTCGCCATCGGCTTGCCCGAAGCGTTCCCCCAGCGTGGCCAGGATGGTGGCCTGCTTGACGGTGTCCACACCCAGGTCGGCTTCGATTTCCATGTCGGGTTCGAGCATCTCCGGGGGGTATCCCGTGATCTGCGACACGACTTCGAGGACCGCCTTCTGGACGGAAGCGTTGTCGGCGTTCGATGGAGTGGAAGTCGTTGCGAAAATTACTGGCGACGTTGTGGTTGCCGTATTCTGAGGCGCCGACAATGCGCCTGCGGATCCCGCGAACAGCGACACGATGTGTCCGATGGTGGGGTAGGCCGAGATGCGGAATTCACCGTCGGCTTGGCCGAAGCGCTCTCCCAACGAGGCCAGGATGGTGGCCTGCTTGACGGTGTCGATCCCGAGGTCGGCCTCGATTTCCATATCAGGTTCTAGCATCTCCGATGGATATCCGGTGATCTCGGAAACCACATCGAGAATGGCCTTCTGGATGGCTGCGCGATCCGGACTTGAGGTCGTAGCGAGATGAATCGGTTGTGCCATCTTTTGGACAGAAACCGTCACGGGCGCGGAGGTGGGCTGACATGCGATGGCCACTTGGGCCAAGGGGCGTTTGACCAGCAGGGTCCCCGGTGCCTTGTCCTTCACACGCAGCACGCGCCCGTGGATTTCGGTTTCGGGGTTGGTGTGGCCCGCGATGCTCGCCAACCACTGGCTGTGCTTTTGCGCATCGGCGATGCGGTCCTTCGATACGGCCGATTTGCGCAGCAGCACGTAGTTGCCTTGCGATCCGAATCCCGCCGCCATGCGCAGCGCGTACTGGCAGGAGTGGGTTCCGCCGCGTGACAATTTCAGTCCGGCCAGCGCCGGGTCCACCACCTTGTGGTTCACCACCGGCGGGACAAGTCCTGTCTCCAACGCGCGAGCGGCGACCACGTCCTCGATGGAGGCTCCCATGGTGTGGCCCGTCATGCCTTTGGTGTTGGCCACTTCGATCTGCGAGAACCGATCTCCGAACGCATGGCGCAAGGCGAGGGCTTCGGCTTCCGAGCACCCGCCGCGAGCGGGCGTGTAGGTCTCGTGCGACAAGTACAACAGCTTGGAGGCCATTTCGGCGCGTTGGATGCCGTGGGTGCCTTCCATGCGCACCAGGAACTCGTCGAGTTCCTCCGCGTAGCGCGGCATGTCCAAACGCGAGTGGTGTCCCGCCGTGTTGAACGCATGGGTGCCCAGCAGTTCGCAAACCGGTGCAACGCCGCGTTCTTCGGCGAGGTCGGCGCGTTCCACAACGATGCCCACCGCCCCGGCGCTCATGATCATGCCGTTGCGGCGCAGGTCGAACGGAAGTGCGGCTTTGTACAGATCGCTTTCGCAGCTGGCCGCACCAGTGCTCAGGAACCCGGCGCCGATGAACGGAAGGTTCGTGTCGGATGTCGGGTCGTCGGCACCGATGACCAGGAAGCGGTCGGCGCGTCCGGCGCGGATCATGTCTTCCGCGAGCAGGATGGCGGTGCACGTGGAGGAACACGCCGCGTTGATCTGGAAGTTGGGTCCCAGCGCGTGGATGTAGCTGGCAAGCCGGTTGTTGGCCAACGACGACAATTGCTGGATGAACTGGTGGTTGAAGGTGAAGACTTCTTCTCCACCAGGCGCCGGCGACAGCCGCGCGTGGTGCAACGCGAACCAGTCGGTGAGAAGCCGTTTGGCTGCATTGTCCTTGACCTGTCCGATCAGCGATTCGTAGAACGAAACCAGTTCGGCGCGCAGCTTGTGCCCGAACTTGTGGCTCACATGGCGCGAGACTTCGGCGATCACGGTTTCGACCATGGGGAAGCCATGGGCGAAGATCACGCCGGTGCGCTTTTGCATGGACTGCGGAAGCACCCAGTTGTCGGGAAGCGTCTTGCCGGAATTTGTCTTCGCGTATTCGCGAACCAATGGGATGCGCGCGTCGCGCAGGGCTTCGTATCCGGCGGCCACCGCGTGCAGCACCGCGCTGTTGATGTGCTGGGCTTCCTTGGCGTCGATCGAATAGTCGGCGAGCGCGTCGATTTTGCCCACCTGCCCGGCGAGCTGGATCACTTCCTGGATGGATTCGAGCACGCTGAAGACGGGGCCTTGGGCGGTCTTTTCCACCTTGGTGACGCGCAGATCGGCGAGGCTCCGCTTCTGGCCGTCGGTCAGGCGCTCGATGAAGTTGCGTCCTTCGAAGAGCTGCTGGAAATTGTCGTCCTGGAAGCTCCTCTTGTAGGAACCCGGCAATCCCACCGAGACGCCGCTGTAGACGATTTTTGTCGTCGTCGCGGATTGCTTCGCGGGGGCTGTTTCTGCGCGTACGGAAACCGGCGCGATTGCCGCGGCTTGCGCAGT
>JBDKGS010000328.1:0-4743 GCA_039798065.1 Fibrobacterota bacterium
GCGTGGCTTCCCACATGCCCGGATACCAGAACCATGGAGTGAACAATTCGGTCCCGTTGTCGGCCATGGTGCCAAGCAACGAGCCGTGCCAGACCGCCGTCGCCGCCGCGTTCTCGCTCACCGTCTTGGTGATGGACGATTCGGTCGATCCGACGCCGATGCCATTCCCCTTGCCGAAGTACTGGTCGAGCCAGCGACGAAGACGAAGGAAGATGAACTCCTTGCGGATCGATTCGTCCCAGCCACCGGTCACCGTCTTGACTCCGTTCGCGGCCGGATTCACGTAGGTGGTGTCGTAGAGGAACCGGTGCGTTTGCAGCGATTGGGCCATCGGCGTCGCGTCGGCCAGATTCAGGTAGAAGTGGATGTCGTAGACGTCGATCATGCGCACCCCGGTTGAATCCTGGATCTCGGCGAGACGCTTGATCAGGTACTCGGGGAAGCACATGGCTTTGCCCTTGTAGGTGACGCCCTCGTTCTCCCAGGTGTACCACTGCCATTCGCTCATGGACGCAGGACCCACCAGTCGCGCACCGGGGAATTTCCTGCGCACGGCTTTCGCCACCGCCGCCCAACGCTGGACGAATTCCTCGGCCGACAATTTATGTCCAGTCACGGCGGGGACCACGTCGTCGTGCGTTCCCGACCATCCATCGGGTTCGTTGTCCATGTTCCAGTAGCGGAACCGCGTCGAATCCAGCCCCGTGCCGCCAGGTCCGAACCAGTGTTCCACGATCCCCACGGTGGAATCCGCCGGCCACTTCACCAGGTATTTCGTAGCATCTCCGTCCACCGACGCCTTGCCGCCGCCATCCTGGTTGGGCGTGCCGCCACCTGCCAGATTCTGGTTGGGTCCAGCCGTTCCCCACCAGCTCGACTGGTTGTACGACCAGTCGTCGAAATTGTTCCTGGTGTTTCCGGCGGCCCATCCCAAAAGCTGGAACGCGAACATCCCTTGGGCGCCCGGGAGCTTGGTCTGGATGGTCTTCGCCGCGGCGTCCCAATCGTTGTCGTAGACGTTGTTGTACCAGTCGGGATGGCTCGACAGGCGGTTGCGCCAATTGTACTTGGTGGCGTTGTTGCCCCCGTTGGCGCGCAGCAGACGCAAGCCGGCTTCGTTGTAGATGCGCAGGCTTGCGGTATCGAGATCGTTGTTCTTGCCGTAGATGTACGGCGAGATGGGCATGCGACCCGAGTCCGCCTTGACAGTGACGGAAACCGTCGTCGCGCCGCTCAAGGCGAGGAAGAGAATCGTGATCATGGAGAACCTCCCAGTTCGAGATCGGGAAACACGGAACGAGGACCAGCACCGACGAGCACGATGCGCCCCAGGCGCAGATCGACGTCTTCCTGTGCGAGGAACGTGATGCCAACGGCTTTGGTACGATCGAGCGGACGGAATCCGTCGCAGGTCATCGTCGCCAACGGAATCTCGCGTTTGGTCCGCACGGAATCCAACGCGATGGTCGCGGCGCAAGTGGATGAAGCCCCACCGGTTCCGTAATGGATCTGGACCGCGATGCCCCCCCTGCCGATCGCATCGAAGCGCAGCGATCCCACCCTGGTCAGATCGGCAAGCCGGACGTCGGAACCGTCGGCGGCGCTGGAACGATCCAGATCCAGACCTACCAAAGCGAAATTCGCTGGATCCGAAGGATCGATCCGGAACCTCATTTCAAGACAATTTCCGTCAGCGCAGCGCACCAACGCGGAGCTCGGATCGGCTGGTGAAACGGTGGACTTCCCGCCGTAGGCCGAATCGACCGAAGTGTACCACCAACCGGCCCCGAGCACCCCCCCGTAGCGGTTGCGCACCGGCGGCACGGCGAAGTCCTCGAGGAGCACCGAATCGACGTCGGCGGAAAGGGCCGTGTCGAGCACCACGCCGGAACGGATGGCCACGCGGCCAAGGACGGCCATGCCGGAATCCGTCAAGGCCGCGACAGTATACCAGCCCGTGGCGACGGACGAGAAGACCCACGCTCCCGAAGTTTCGCGGACCGCCGTGTAGCCCGTTCCCGCCAACCGGACACCACCGATGGTTTCTCGCGGCACCCGGGCGTCGATGCGAACCGCGCCCCCGACTTCCAACGACAATCGCGCGCTCGAACCGGGTTTGGCGTCGAGTTCGACCCGGCCCGACCGATCTGCATCCCCGATCTCCAGCGCCACGCGCGCAACCCCCGACACCAGTCCGAATCGGACCATGCCATCGGAATCCGACACGGCCCTTCCCACGACCGGATCGACGCCGTTCAAAGCGCTTTTCTGCCAAGATCTGTCCAGCGCCACCGCTCTCACCGACGCGCCCGCCACCGGCTTGCCCGCGACGTCGAGCACCCTGGCCGAGAACCCCGAGGTCTCGGAGCCCGGACCCTGCACAGCCCGTTCGTCGGACGAACAGGAAGCCAGCATCGCGAAGCAGATGATCGTCAGATTCCGTCGGATCATGGCCGCACCGCGCGGGCCATGGGGAACAACTGGATCCCGAGGTGGTACACCGCGTCCTCGTCGCGGTCGGCTTCCGCGATCGACAGGATCCGTCTGCGGAATTCCGCGATCTCCGCCTCCACCCTGCTCCGTCCTTGGACGGAAAGTGTCATCGTGAGGCTCGAAAGAGACCGCTCGTCGCGGGGGAGCCCGTCGATGGCTTCCTTCGCTAGGCCCAAGGTGGACGCATGGAACTGGTCCACCTGCACCGATTGAACGGCCTCGCCCGTGGTGGTGCTCCGCTTGTCGGATCGCACGACCAGTCCATCCTGCCGACACGCCATTCCCAAACGAACCAGCAGTTCGATGGAATCCTTCGCCTTCGCCGCCGATATCGATGGCCTCAGCGCTTTCCCCAGCGCCTTGAAGTCGCCCTCGAAGGGTGCGATGTGCAGCAATTCCCTGATGGCGGTATGGTACCACTTCTCGAAGAATTCGAAATGTTCGACGGGGACCAGTTTGGCGGACGACTCGCGGAAGGCGGCAAGCTTTTCCAGATAGCGACGACGCTCGGAGGCCCCTCGAGCCCGATCGTGGAGGACCAGCAGCTCCAGGTAGTCGGCCTCGCGACCGTCCAACCGAAGGAACGCGGCGAAACGCAGGGCCATCTCGGGTGTCATGTTGGTTCGACCGTTGAGGACCTGCGTGAAATAGCTTGCCGAGCGAAAACCGACCTTCAACGCGATGTATCGACACGAAAACCGTCGATCCTCGGCACGTTTGCGCTCGTAAAGATCCCGGAGAAAATCGCGGTAGTCCAGGTAATCGAAGACGCGGATCCCCATCGGCCGATCCGCCCCGATTTGTGTAGTGGTTTTTATAGCCAATCGACGCGCCATGACATCATATATAGCGCCAAACCCCTGTTTTAATTGGTTTTTCGCCATCATTCCGTGTAGTGATAATCCACATTTAATACCGGATCTGGAACCGATCGGCGAAGAAATGCAGCACAGCCGCCAATGTGGCTCCACTTTGAGAACAGAATTCGTTCTTTCTCAGCCCAAGCGGCAACACGACGTCCCTCGCTGGTGGTAGAATTGTGACACGACCTTAATGACGATCTCGCGCTCCCACCACCGGCCGTGTCGGGAAACTCGTCGAGATCATCTTGTGGAGCTTCAACGCTTCCGCAACGCAAACCACGATCTGTTTCTCGATTCCACGACCGGAAGCACGACAACGGATTCCGCATCGAAAATTCCATCCGAGTCCGTTCGCTCGGATGTCCAGGGAGACCTTCCCATGATCAACGCACTTCTACGATCCCTACGTGTCCCGGCCCTGCTTCTTGCTGTCGCATCGCAGACGATGGCCGCGAAAGTGGTCCGGCTCTACAATCCGTGGCTCTCGTATGGCGCGGCCGTCACCGGAAAGATCCATCTGGTGAACTACTACCCGTTGACGAATTACGGCCCCCAGTCGACAGATAATGTCTTCAAGAGCGTCGGAGGTGGATGGCTCGAGGTGACCCTCCCGACCCTGCCAGCGGGGGCGGTGAATTTCACGATCGTGTGCGATCCCGGCAACGTACCGCCCTACAACCAGTCCTTCGGCCTCAACGGCATCGGTGGCGGCGACATGGATCTGGGCACGCTCTTCGCGACGACCGACACGGTGTGGATTTCCCCGTTGCCACTGCCCAACGGCCCGGCGAGACTTTCCGCGACACCACCCAAGGCCGCCACGATCATGCTGTGGAACCCTTGGAACGCCGACACGGGTTCGCGCCGTCCCTCGGTTCGGATCGAGGGTGGAAGTTGGTCCAAGATGGATTCGGTCACCTCCGACCCGGGCTGGTACACGACCTTCGCCCAAGGGTTCTTCACGCTGGACCTGCTGTTTCGCAACCAGGACAGCACCGCGTATTTCGGGACTCTGGGCACCAGCGCCTTGCCGGTTTCGTCCAGCCTCGATTCCCTGGTTGGCAAGAACGACACCCTGTGGATCTGGAACTCGCCGGAGCCGACCGGGAGGCCGCGCGCCTCGGCCACGCATCCCCGCATGAAGACGGTCATGCTCTACAATCCGTGGGCGGGCACCGCTCCAATCCAACGGCCTCTGTTCCAAAATGGCGGACAAGATCTGTCCATGAAGGTCGATCCTTCGTATTGTGGCTGGTACCGTATCCAATACCTCGACCGCGTTCCTTCGGCGGTGTTCAAGAACGCCACGACCGGACAAATTCTGGGCGCCGCGGGATTTGCAAGCGCCGCACCCATCGACTTCACAACCGCCTTCGCCTCCAGCGAC
>JBDKGS010000329.1:0-4742 GCA_039798065.1 Fibrobacterota bacterium
TTCGCGTAGATCCCGTCGATGGTCTGCCATTGCCCCAACAACTCGGCTGCGGTTTTTTCGCCCACGCGGGGCACGCCGGGGATGTTGTCCGATGCGTCGCCCACCAACGACAGGTAGTCGCGGATCTGGTCGGGGCGCACGCCGAATTTTGTCGTCACCCAGTCGGCGTCGATCTCCTCGGGGCGCTCGCCGCCGCGGCCCGGATCGAACAGCTTCACCTTGTCGTCGACCATCGCCATGAGGTCTTTGTCGCGGGTCATGAGATAGACCGGCAGGTTGGCCTCGCGGCCCACCCGAGCATAGGTGGCCATGAGATCGTCGGCTTCGTATTCGGGCAGCGAGAGAATGGGAAGTCCGCACGCCTCGGCCAGCTTTTCCACCCAGGGGATCTGCTCCTTGAGTGCATCGGGCATGGGCTGCCGCTGCGCCTTGTAGGCGTCGTACAATTTGTGTCGGAAGGTGGGGCCGGGCAGGTCGCGCACAATGGCCATGTGGCTGACATCGCGGGTTTCCGCGACGCGGATCAGCGCCTGCGCGAACCCGAAGATGGCGGTGGTGGGATTGCCTTCGGGCGATCGCATGTCGGTGCGAAGCAGCGCGTAGAAGGAGCGGTAGGCCAAGGCCATGGCGTCGACAAGGTAGAGTCCGGACATGGCGTAAACCTAGATCCCGCAATCGGGCCAGTCGCAGGCTCGAGCCATCGAAACCCATATGGGCGCTTGACGAATCGGTGTTTCGACCGCGATAATAGGACAAACGTCTCCGCCATCGAAGGACCCTCCGGTCCGTCATTGTCGGAATCTGTCATGATCGACCTCAGGAGTTCTCAATGCCCCGACATTCGCGACCATGCTGGTTCGCCCTTTTCGCCTGCCTCTCGGCGGCGCAGGCGAATCCCGTCGCCCCACCCGCCGCCCAGGGCGAACCGCTCCATTGGACCACCGGCACGATCCGCCTGCCCGGCGGCAAGATCGATCTGCAACTGCCCGAAGGATTCCGGTACTTGGACACCACCGATACCCGCTACGTGCTCGAGACCGTGTGGGGCAATCCCCCAGGCCAGGCCTCGCTGGGGATGGTTTTCGGGCCAGGACAAGATCCGTACGGCGACTCGGCTTGGGGAGTGTTCCTGTCCTACGAGGAAGACGGCCACATCGACGATCGCGACGCCGTGGGATTGGACTACGACCAACTGCTTCGCGACCTGCAGACCATGGCCCAGCAAGGCAACTTGGAACGGACAAAAAACGGCTTCGCACCGGTGCGCCTGATCGGATGGGCCGAACGCCCTTCGTACAACGCCCGCGCCAACAGCCTGGTCTGGGCCAAGGAGCTGGATTTCGGGAATCCCGAACACACGCTCAACTACAGCGTCAGGTTGCTGGGGCGCGAAGGTGTGCTCAATCTCAACGCCGTGTCGCCCATGCGAAGCCTGAACGCCGTGAAATCGGGAATGGCGATCTTGGCGCGTGCCGCCCATTTCACCCAAGGCAACCGCTACGGCGACTTCCATGAAACGACCGACCATCTCGCCGAAGTCGGGATCGCGAATCTGGTGGCCGGCGGCGCCAAAGTGGCCACGCGCGCCGTGCCGGTGCAGTGGGCCAGCCTACCGCACCCCACCGACAAACGCTGGTTGGCTCTCCTTGTGGTGGGAGCCCTCGCTGCGGGCAAATTCTGGCGATCCCGCAAATCGGCCAAGAACGAGAACACTCGGTCGCAAGCCGCGAATTCCGCTCGCGAGGCCCCCGAGACCTGAACCGGCTTCAGATCGGCGAAACCTCTCCGCGCTCTCGCGCCACCTCGCGCACGAAATTTTTCAACACCTCGGCGCGTCGCTGCGCCTCCCCCATTCCCCCCTGGGTGCGCATGGTGCCGGGCAAGCGCAGGAGCTTGGCGAAGAAGTGGTCGATCGCGTACTTCGTGTCGTCGAGCTCGCGGGATACCGCCCACGGATCGGTGGGGTGGACCAGGGACGATTTCCAGCTACCCGCCAGCATCAGGCAACGCGCCAGACCATGGGCGCCCAACGCGTCCAGCCGGTCGGCATCCTGGACCACCATGGCCTCCAGGCTGCGCGGCTCGATGGCCGCCGTGAACGAGTGCGCTTCGATGGCATGGAAAATGGACGGAATCTGACCGGCGGGCCATCCCGCCGACTCCAGGAAGGCGCAAGCCGCCCTCGCCGCCAACACGCTCCCCTTGGCGCGATCGGGCGAGTTCTTGGGAACCGCCACGCAATCGTGCAGCCAGGCGGCGGCGAACACCACGTCCTGATCGGCGGATTCCGTCACTGCGATTTCCGTCGCCGATCGCACCACCCGGCGGACGTGCCCGAGGTCGTGGGCGGCGTCGCCGAATTCGCCATCGCGTCCAAGGAACGCCAGGAATCGTCCCTCCCATCGGTCCCGATCCGTCACCGTCATTTCTTGTCGCTGTCGGTTTCCGTCGCCGAGGCTCTGGGCTTGCGGCCGGTACGCTTCCTGGGCGGCACGTCCTCCAGAAGCTGGACCTTCCCGAACATGGCGCAACCCGCCAAGCCAGGGCGGCATTTCAGCCCACCCAGCCGTTGGCAGGTCTCCATGTTGGCATCCTGGTGGGGGCAGAAGAAGGACACGCGAACCTCCTTACTTCGTTTCGATCACGCCCCCTGCCCTTCGAGACGTCCCGTCGGGACTCCTCAGGACAAGCGGCGTTCCAGTTGACACGCGACACTTTGCCATGCCGATTACTCGAGGTTGGCGGTCTGTTCGCGGATGGCCTCGAGATCTTCCTTCATCGAGATCACCAGCGCGGTGATGGTCGAATCCTGGCACTTGGAGCCGGTGGTGTTGGTCTCGCGCAGCATCTCCTGCAACAGGAACCCGATCCGCTTGCCCACCGGTCCGCCGTCGCTCAAGGTCTTGCGGAAGGCTTCGATGTGGGTCGCCAGGCGGGTCATTTCCTCCTGCACGTCCAACCGCTCGGACATGTGCCCGATCTCCTGCGCCACGCGGGCGGGATCGAACTCCTTGCCGTCCAGGTATTCCTTGATCTTGGTCTCCAGGTTCTCGCGGATCTTGTCGAGGTTGGCGCGCGCCAATGACGGAATCCGTCCGGCGGCGTCTTCGATGCGCGCAAGCCGGGCCAACAGATCGAGTTCCAGTGAAGCGCCTTCGCGTTGACGGAAAGCGTCATGCTCCACCAACGCCTGCGCCGCGGCTTCCAGCAGCGACTCCTTCAGCGACGGATCGACCGTCTCGACACCGTCGTCGGACTTCCGGCTGGCCGACCACCGGACCAAGTCGGAAATTGTCAACTCGCCGCCGATTCCGGCCGCCTTCTGCACGGCGCGCAATTCGTCGGCCACCTGGGCCCAATCCACCCCGCCCGCCACCGGAGCGCCGGTTTCCTCGATGGAGACCTGGACAGTCACGGATCCACGCCCCACCTTGCCCTGAACGAGTTCGCGCAACGCGAATTCGTGCGACGAAACCTGTCGCGGGGTGCGCAGCTGCAACTCCATGAATCGCCCGTTCACCGAACGCACCTCCACGCGCACCATCTTGGATCCGCGTGTGGCGCTGCCCGTGCCAAAACCTGTCATGCTGCGAATGTTGGCCATTGGAGAAATCGTCCTTTGATCGAAGAGTCGCGGATCCATCGGTGCGATGAATCCAGCATGCAGCAAAGAAAGAAACCCTGGACCACCCACGCAGCAAAGCTGCCTCGGTATTTCTTTGGCCAGCAATTCCGGGTCTGTCGCCATTGCTTCAATGGAAGCAGACCCGAAGAACTTCAACGCTTTCTCTTCGGCCCGGGAATTGGTGGTGACTCGCGGGTACACGAAATCTTTCCACAGCCGGCCAACGGGCCTGCGCGTTCGGAAAAACGGCCGTAACGTGAAAAGGAGCCGGCCAGTCAAGGCCGGACGCAACCGTAGGAGAGCGCATGTCGACTCCTGGCGCAGTGGAAGCCGAATCGGGATTTCATCCCGGTTCAAGAGGAGCTTCCACCAGCGATGCACCTGTCGCAACCTGGAAACTGGGGTTGTTGGTCTTGAGCGGGCTGCCGGAAGGGCCTGCCGCCTGGATCGTGCGTTCCCCTGGTGGACAGGCGTTGCTGCGAGGTTGGTTCGGAAGCGAATCGGGACGCGCGGCCATCCAACTGCCCTTCGATAGAAACCGGATGCTTCTGGAAATCCGCTCCGGCGCCTCGCGTTGGACAGTGGAAGTCCCGCCGCGAAGGATTTGACGGGGACGGTCCGCCCCCACTTCCCATGCTTGGCTCGGCGAGGCGATGGAAGATCGCCGACCGCCATTCCCGCCGAGGAGTCCGACGCGGTCTACCAACTCAACCAGCAATCCTTTCCGGTCCGTCGATTAACCGTCAAAAAGAATGATGTCTAGCTTGAAACCGATGCCGATCCGAAACGCCTGCCTCGCGGGTCTTTGCGCCTCCCTCGCGCTCCTATCGGGCTGCACCCATGATCCATCTTCCGGGGCATCGACCAAGGCCACCAACGGGTTGATGGGAATGGTCACCGACGAAAATGGCAAACCCGCGGCACGCGCCAAGGTGACGGCATGGGACGCCGACGGCCGTTCGCGACTTGGAACCGCGCTCACCGACTCCTCGGGCCATTGGCGCATCGAAGGACTGAGCGGCGTGGTGGGGATCGACGTCATTTCATCGGACGCAGAGCTGGGCGCCTGGCGGGGCGGACACCAATGGAGCGCGAAGGTCGACACGTTTCCCGACAT
>JBDKGS010000330.1:0-4740 GCA_039798065.1 Fibrobacterota bacterium
TTCATACCAGGAGGTTCCGGTACGGCTGTAGCCATCGGCCTCGAGCTTCTTGTTCAGGGCCGCGACGTCGGTGTTGACCAGCATCTGCACGGAGTGGTTTCCGCCAACATCCAGATACTTCGACTTGTAATCCAACTGAAGGTCGATGTTCATGTTGTCGTACTCGCCCACGTTGACCACGCGGTACAGGCGCTGCGACCAAGCGAACAGGTCGCGGACCATGTTGTACGACACCGAAGGCGACATCGTGACACCGTAGCCGAAGTCGTGGTTGGAGGTCAACTCGTACGAGTAGACCTTCTCCGGCTTCAGCTTGTGGAGTTCTTCCAGGGACACACCCGGGACGATGTCCGCGGTCGCCGCTGGCACACCTGTTGTTGGCGTGTAGAAGTGGTCGCGATCCCAAGCGAAATTCTTGTCGTCGTAGTTGTTGCGGTTGTACTCGTAGTTGTCGGCAGTGCCGTTGTTCGACGAGGTCTGGAAGATCAACTTGACGGTGTGGCCATTCACAGGAGTGTACACACCGGCAAGCTTGCCGTTGAAGGTTCCGCCAAGATCCGTCGTGCGCGTATGGCCGTCCCAGCGCGCACCGAAGTCGATGCCGAAGTTGTCCATGACGTCGTACCAGGCTTCGGTGAAGATCGCCGTATTGCTGTAGAGAATGTCGGTCACGATCTTGTGTGTGGCCTTCTGCGCCTGAGAGTTGCGGCCGAACAGATCTTCTCCGATGTCGTCCCAGCGTTGTTCCACACCCACGGCCATCTGCAGTTTGGGAATGGTCTTCATCAGGTAGGTGGCCCCGAGCGTGTAACGACGCTCACCAAAGGCCTCTTCCAATCTCTGTTCACGCTCGTTCAAGTTCTGCGATTCTTCACCCAGACGCGGCTCGCGGATCAGCAAATTGGAATTTCCGTCCAATCCCGCTTTGAGCTTGAGGGTGTTCTCCCCCAAAGCCAGATCGTAATTGGCCTCGAGCATGATGTTGTCGGCCACGTAGGTGCGACGGTGGTTGCCACCAGCATCCACACTTGACCAGTACGGATCGTCCAATTCCACGGTCTTTCCGTCGATTTGCACGGCCTGGATAGACTGTGCCTGGATCTGGAGATCGTACAACCGTGCCTTGTAGTCGGCAAGCCGCACCAGGTCGTTGTCGGACACCGTGGCCGCATTCACACGAGCCTGGATGGCGTTGATGGAATCCTGGAAGATCTTTGCGTTGGTCTTGATCGATGCAGCACTGCCGCTGATGCTCGGCCAAGGATCACGCGGGAAGTATCCGCCCGCGGTCTGCACCTGGTGGGTGAAGCGGCCGTAGAGTCGGAAACCCTTGTAGTCGTAGTCGAAGGTTCCCTTCCAGTTGCCGGGCGTGCTGTGCGCGCTGCCGTCGGACGGAACCGATGCAGGCTGGACTTCCGCCGAAAGCCAGAACGGCACCGGCCAAAGAGGACGTCCGTAGATCTGCGAAACGCCGTCTCCCAGACCATCCGACTTTTCCCAACCCAGCGTGGCGCTGAAGGACTGGTCGTCGGCGATCTTGTTGGTCACAGAACCCTGTGCGCTGGAGAAGGTGTTGGCGAAGTGGCTCCAAGTGCCCGCCTTCGCATAGACCTCGGCTCCATTCTTTTCGGCCTTCTTGGTCACCACGTTCACGATACCGGCGATGGCGCCCGAACCGTAAACCAGACCTGCGGGCCCGCGAAGCACTTCGATGCGCTCCACGTCTCCGAACAGACCCATGGAGGTTTCCTGGAAGAAACCATCACGCGCTTCGGTGTTCATCTTGTGGCCGTTCACCAACACGATGAACTTGGTGTTGCGGTCGTTGGTCACGCCGCGCATGCCCCAGATCTTGCCGTTCCAGCGGTTGTACATGTACACGAAACCAGGTACGTAGACTTCCAAGAGCTCGGAGATGTCTCGTGAGCCAGCGAGTTCAATCTTGTTCTTGTCGATGATCGTCATCGAGAGTGGCGACTTCGCCAGATCCAGTTCCAGGAACGATCCCGTCTGGAGCTTGATGTTCAACAGGTCCGAGAGCGACAGATCGTCGCCCGCTCCCGCCGCATCCTGGGCGAAGCCCGCGGATGCAGTCATGAAGGCTGCCAAGAAGAGCATTGCCTTGCGTGATCGTATGCGTTTCATGTCGTTCACCTTTCCTTGTTGTCCATCGGAGTCGTCGACTGCGCGTTCGGTGGAATTTGACCCCACTCCGGACTTGATGCACATCCTCCCACCATTCAGAGAGAATTGTCAAGACCTTGTCACGGATGCGTCGAAATACACCCAAACCTCTGGTGCGAGTATCCAGACATCCAGGCATATCCCGATTGGCCAAACGCAAAAGTCCCCCTCTCCGGAAACAAGGGGAACAGCGAACATGGGTGGACATTTTTTGTCTATACAAACTTCATATACCCCCCAGGGGTATTGTATCTTGATCGTCGCACCAGTCATCCACCACACCGGGAGTCCCGAATGAAATCCATCGAACTGACCATCCAGGGCATGAACTGCGGACATTGCGTGAAGGCCGTGCAGAGCGCCATCGCGTCCGTAGCCGGGGCCACCGCCACGGAAGTGAAGGTCGGCTTGGCGAAGGTCGATCTCGACGAATCCATCGCCGGTTTTGAACAGATCGCCAAGGCCGTGGAAGAGGAGGGATTCAAGGTCGTCCGGCCATGAGCGCAGCGCTGTTGTCGCGACGCCGCGTGCAGGTGACCGGTATGACCTGCGCCGCCTGTTCCGGACGCATCGAACGGGGATTGAAGAAGACACCCGGCATCGAAACCGTTTCGGTGAACCTCGCCAGCGGATCGGCCACGCTCGATCTCTCGGTCGACCTCACCGACATCCAGATCGCCGACGCGGTGCGCGCACTCGGATACGGAGTCGACGACGGCACCTTGCGCACCGAGCGCCAAACGGATGCACTCCCCGACTGGCTTCCCTTCGCGGCGACACTTGCCGTCTTCGCGATCTCCATGCTCCTGGGCGCACCGCTCATGGGCCACCACGCCGATGGCGACATCCTGCACCGCCTGGCGATGCCTGGCGCTTCGTGGCTGCATCGCCACTTCCCGTCGCTGTGGGAAATCGGACCCGGCGCGCTGCGCACGACACTTTTTGTCCTCCACCTCCCGGTGGTCTTCTGGTGGGCCCGCGGATTCTTCGTACGCGGCGCCAAAGCGTTGCTGGATCTGTCGCCCGACATGAACACTCTGGTGGCCACGGGTGCCGGCGCGGCCTTCGCGATCTCCACCTTCGCCACGCTGGCTCCAGCATGGTTTGCCACCCACCATCTGCCGCCGCACGTGTATTTCGAATCCGTCTCCGGCGTACTTGGGTTCGTGCTCTTCGGCAAATGGCTGGAAGAACGCTCCAAGCGCAAGGCCCGCGATGCCGTGGGCTCGTTGGCCCGCCTGCTTCCCGATACGGCTTGGGTGGTACGCGACGGCCAGTGCATTGAACTCGCCTCCAGCCTTCTGCTTCCCGGCGACCGCGTGCGGGTGCTGCCCTACCAGCGGGTGGCCGCCGATGGCAAGGTCGTGCTTGGTCACTCCAGCTTCGACGAGAGCCACCTGAATGGCGAAAGCATCCCCCGCGAGGTCGGCTTGGACGACCAAGTGATAGCGGGCGCGGTGAATGGGAACAACGCCGTGGAGTTCGTGGTGGAAAATGCGGGCGACGCCACGCGCATCGCGCAGGTTTCACGACTTGTGGAAGCCGCGCAAGGCTCGAAGGCCCCCGCCCAGCTCATGGCCGACCGCATCAGCCGCATCTTCGCGCCGTCGGTGATGGCGCTGTCGGTGGTGGCCGGACTGTTGTGGTGGTGGCTGGGCCCCTCGCCTTCCGGTGCGCGCGCCTTCCTGGTGACAATTTCCGTCTTGGTCGTCGCATGCCCTTGCGCCTTAGGGCTCGCGGTCCCTTCGGCCATCATGGTGGCCGTCGGTCGCGCCGCCCGGCATGGAATCCTGTTGCGCGACGCCTCGGCGCTGGAAGCGCTGGCCGGCTGCGACACGGTGGTGTTCGACAAGACCGGCACCCTCACAGAAGGACACCCCCGGCTTGTGAGATGGACCGTGGCAGAACCTTTCCAGTTCGACCAGATTCTGTCGTTGGCGGCATCGCTGGAGGAATCCGCCTCCCACCCGTTGGCCCGCCCCGTCGTCGAAGCGGCCCGGCTCAGGAATCTTTCCTGGAAGTCCATCCCCGATGTCGCGAGCGTCCCCGGAAAGGGTGTCGAATCGCGCATCGAAGCCACCCGCGTCCGCATCGGATCTCCCGATTGGCTAGGCCTTCCCGATCCCGCCCAGCCCGGCGAAACCTCGGTGGGCATCGAGGTCGACGGCATCGTGGTAGGCGTCCTTTTCCTGGCCGACCCGGTGAGCCCCGAATCCAGGAAGGCGATCGAGCGTCTCCAGCGCGCCGGGCTGACTGTCGAAATCCTGTCGGGCGACGGCGAGCCGGCGGTCGCCGAGGCCGCCCGGGTCCTGGGCGTCAAATTCTGGCGATCACGCGCCACTCCGGAATCCAAGGCCGACCGCATCCGCGAATTGCAGGCCCAAGGCCGGCACGTGCTCATGGTGGGAGATGGCGTGAACGACGCCGTCGCGCTCTCCCAAGCCGACGCGTCGCTTGCCATCGCATCCGGTACCGCCGTGGCGTTCGATTGCGCGATGGGCGCCATCGGCCCCGACGATCCCGGCCTCGCGGTATCGGCGCTCGAACTCGGTCGCA
>JBDKGS010000331.1:0-4683 GCA_039798065.1 Fibrobacterota bacterium
CGGATACCGGAATCTTCAAAACGACGACACGACCGTGACACCTTGCAGACGAGCCCCGATCACGGGGACCATCACCATGCGTCGATCGTTCTTACGGTGCCAGGATCTGACAAGCCGGTTGGTGAGGTACCCGACCCCCGCCGAAAACAACACGTCCGACGTCCAATGCTGGCCATCGTGGACCCGTGAAGCGGAGGTGGACGCCGCCGTGGCGTACAAAGCAGCGACAAGAATTGGCTGGTCGTCGAATTCCATCGCGAAAGCGGGCAGCAACCCCCAGGCAGATGCCGAATGCCCCGAAGGGAACGAAAGATGCCGATCGGTGAAGCCGGGGCCATACCAATCCTGGTTGGTCTCGGACTCCGAAGGACGGCCTCGATGGAAGGCGTACTTCAGGAACTGGACCTGGAGCTGGGTCAGACACCACGCCTGCAACGCGTTTCGCGATGCACGCGCCAATCGAGGCATGTCGGCCCTGTCGCCCAGGAACCACAATGCCCCCGAGACAGGAATCGTCAGGTAACCGTCGCCGACCGCCTTGGCGCCCGCCGCCCAGACATGTCCGGCTGCGCTGTGGTCGCGGATGGCCCAACGGTTGATTTCCTGGTCGAACGGCACCAACGCGAAAAAGCCGACCGCGGTGCCTGCAGCCACGACGGTTTCCGTGGTTCCCCATAGCGAAGTATCAGGATCGGTTGCGGAAGCCGTCAGCACGACGGCCAACGCGAGGGCGATCACACCGATTCGAGCGCGAGCAGGTCGGCGATGGTCTGGCGGCGACGGATGAGCTTGAGAGCTCCCCCATCGAACAGGATTTCCGGAGCCATGCCGCGGGTGTTGTAGTTGGAGGCCATGGCGGCGCCATAGGCGCCCACATCGTGCAACACGGCAAGATCGCCAACGGTCGCCTGGGGCAGGTTGCGAGGTGTGACCACACCGCCTTCCTCCTGCGTGAAGACGTCGCCCGATTCGCACAGCGGCCCGGCCACCAAGGTGGGACGGATCTTGTCCTGACGGATCTTGTCGCCAGCCACGAAGGAAATCTCGTGCCACGATCCGTACATGGACGGACGCACAAGGTCGTTGAAACCTGCGTCCAGAAGCACGAAGTGGTTGGCGCCCTGGTCCTTGACGGCGCGCACCTCGGCCAACAGCTTGGCCGATTCGGCGATCAGGAACCGACCCGGCTCGATCTCCAAAGCGACTTTGTGGCCCAACGCCTTCTCGATTTCCTTGCGGGCGGCGTCCCAGAAGCGGAAGTACTCGTCGCAATCCACGTGCGAACCGTCCACCTTGTAGGGAATGGGCAAGCCGCCACCAGCCGAGATGGCTTCCAGGTCGCAGCCCAACGCCTTGACCTGCGCCACCATGGCATCGCACACCGACTTGAGGTGTTCGAAGTCGGCCCCGGAACCGATGTGCATGTGAAGACCCACCAGCTTGAGACCGTGGGTTTTGATGAGCCCCAACGCCTCGGACAGATTCTGGTGCCAGATGCCGTGCTTGGAGCTTTCGCCGCCGGTGTTGGTCTTGCGGCTGTGGCCATGACCAAAGCCGGGATTGACGCGGATCCACACGCGATGGCCCGGCGAACGTTCGCCCAGCTGGCGGAGCATGTCGGGCGAGCCCACGTTGACGGGAACTTTCAGCTCGACCACGCGGTCCAGCGTGGCGCGATCGAAGACGTCGGCCGTGAAGACGATTTCCGACGGCTCGCCGCCGATCTTGTAACCCGCCTTGAGGGCGCGCTCGATTTCGCCGCCCGAAACCGCGTCGACCACCACACCCTGTTCGCGCATCAAACGCAGCAAGTGCACATTCGAGCAGGCTTTTTGCGCGTAACGGATGGTATCGAAGGATTTGAGCTTGGAAATCCGGTCGCGGATCACCGCGGCGTCGTAGAGATAGCAGGGGGTGCCGTGCTCGGCGGCGACCCGTGAAACGAGAGAGGCGTCGACAGTCTTCATGGGTTCAATATAACGACTCCTTCATCCCCCTTTTCTGGACCTCGGGATCCATCACTCCCAGCACCGATCAACCACCTCGCAGCAAAGCTGCTGGTATTTTCTTGGTCAGCGATTTCGGGTCGGAAGCCATGCTTCGGGAGATCCGACCCGAATAGACGGACAGAATGTGTGGTATGTTTCTGCGTCTTCCCAATCAAACACCGGACTGGAGCACACCTCCCAGTGAGCAAGAAACTCGTTATCGCCGAAAAACCATCCGTCGCCCGCGACATCGCGAAGGCCCTTGGCGGTTTCACGGCCCGTGGCAAGGTCTTCGAGCGCGAAGACATGATCGTGTGTTCGGCCGCAGGCCACCTCGTGGAACTGTGCATGCCCGAGGACTTGGACAAGAAGAAGTACGGCTTCTGGCGATTGGACGCCCTACCCATCGTCCCGTCCAGCTTCCCCCTCAAGGCCAGTCAGGAAGACGCCAAGTTCAAGGCTCGCCGCAAGAAGAAGACGGACGACGAGGAAGAGAACGAAGGCGGCTCCGAGCTGTTGGACATCATCGAGAAGGAAGCCAAGCGCAAGGACGTGACGTCGCTGGTGAACGCCTGTGACGCGGGTCGCGAAGGCGAGCTCATCTTCACGTACATCACCAAATTCCTCGGCATCGACAAGCCCACCGAACGCCTGTGGTTGCAGTCCATGACCCAAGGCGCCATTCGCGATGGCTTCCAAAGCCTGATGTCGGGCGACCAGAAGATCGGCCTGGCCCATGCCGCCATGTGCCGGTCGGAATCCGACTGGTTGGTGGGCATCAACGCCACCCGCGCCTTCACCGTGCGATTGTTCGGTCGTGCCGGCAAGGAGACCGCCAACCTGGGGCGTGTGCAGACACCCACCCTCGCCATTTTGGTGCGTCGCGAAAACGAGATCCAAGGCTTCAAGCCGCGTCCCTTCTGGACCGCCAAGGGCATCTTCGAGGTGCAGGGCGAAACCTACGAAGGCATGTACATCCGCGAGGATTTCAAGAAGGGCGACGACGTCGACGACCGCGCCGACAGGATTTGGGACAAGGCCCTGGCCGACGCCATCCGCGAGCGTTGCAAAGGCAAACCCGGTGTGGCCACCGACAAGTCGCGCGAAAGCCGCGAAGCCCCTCCGACACTTTTTGACTTGACCACGCTGCAACGCGAATCGAACAAGCGCTTTGGATACAGCGCCCGCACCACGCTGGGTGCCGCGCAAGCCTTGTACGAACGCCACAAGGTTCTCACCTATCCGCGTACCGACAGCAAGTGCCTGCCGGAGGATTATCCTCCCGAAGTCGTACGAATTTTGTCGCAGCTGGGCGGAGCCTACAAGGGGCTGGCCGCCAAGATCGGCGATCCCACTCGCGCCATGAATGCGAAGAAGATCTTCGACAACGCCAAGATCTCCGACCACTTTGCCATCATCCCCACCGGCGAGCCCGCCTCCAGCGCCCTTTCCCCGGTGGAAGCCAAGGTCTACGACCTGGTCGTGCGTCGTTTCCTGGCGGCCTTTTTGGATACCGCCATCTGGAAGATCGTGGAACGCACCACCCGCGTGGAGAAGGACGCCTTCCGCACCACCGCCAAGGTGCTGGCCACTGCCGGTTGGCGCGAAGCGTTCGGCAAGGAAGAGGAAGAAAACGCGGAAATCGGCATCGCCTCGCGCCTGCCTGGCATGGGCGACGCCCAAGCCAAGGTCCAGACAGAAACTGTCCTGCTGGAGAACTTCGAGACCAAGCCTCCGGCACGCTACAACGACGCGACGTTGCTCGGCGCCATGGAAAACGCGGGCAAGCTTTTGAGCGACGAAGAGCTCGCCGAGGCCATGAAGGAACGCGGCCTGGGAACTCCCGCCACGCGCGCCGAAACCATCGAGAAATTGGTGGGCGCCCGCTACGTGACCCGCGATCGCAAGGACCTGATCCCCACCGCCAAGGCCATGCAGCTGGTGCACCTTTTGGAAGCCATCCCGGTGCCGGAACTTGTCAACCCCACGCTGACCGGCGACTGGGAACACAAGCTCCTGGAGATGGAAAAGGGCAAGATCAAGCGCGAAGACTTCATGAAGGAACTGGGGTCCTTCACCGAGTCCATCGTGGAAAAAGCCAAGGCCTTCGACCACGAAACCGGTTTCGAGGAAAGCGAGCCTTTCGGGAAGTGCCCGGTCTGCGGCAAACCTGTGAAGGAAAAGCTCAAGGCCTACGAGTGCACGGGCTGCGACTTCAAGCTCTACAAGACCATCTCGCAGCGCATGATCACCCGCGACGAAGCAACCGTTTTGCTCGAAACTCGCGAAGTGGGACCGTTGGACGGCTTCTTCTCGTTCAAGACCCGCAAGACGTTCTCCGCCAAGGTGAAGCTCACCGACGAGTGGAAGACGGAATTCGTCTTCGAGGAGCGCAAGCTGGGCGCCGACGGACAACTCGAGGTCTCGCAGGGCGGCCCCACCGACGTCTCCATCGGGTCGCTGCACCCCGAATTCCCGTGCCCCAAGTGCGCGGGCCCCACCAAGCTTCGCAAGGGGCGGTTCGGACCTTTCCTGTCGTGCCCGCGCTACCCCGAGTGCGACGGTATTGTCAATTTCCGTCTGGTCGACGGGACCATCACGCCTCGCGTGCCCCGCAAGAAGAAGGAAGAGGCGTAAGTCCATGCACGAGGTCGCCTGGCAGGGCAAGTGGCTGGAGATGGTGCGGCACAACGGA
>JBDKGS010000332.1:0-4682 GCA_039798065.1 Fibrobacterota bacterium
TGATCGGCGAACTGGTCGTGAAGGAATTGCAGACCATCGACGAGGTGGCATACGTGCGCTTCGCCAGCGTGTATCGCCAGTTCCAGGACAGCATGGAGTTCCTGGCCGAAATCCGCAATTCCACCATTCCCCCTCCGTAGGAATCCGTCAATCCCGCGTCGCGCCTGCTGACGGGCCGCGTCGCCGCAAGGAAGGAATTTGTCATGATGCGCAAGATCGGTTTGGTGGTGGCGACGATTTTTGTCGTTGCCGCTTGCAAGCAGAAGCCCGTGGGCACTCCGGTGGACCAGATCCTGGAGATCGGGGCCCAAGCCGAGAAGGAGCTGGGCGAGATCGCGGCCAAACAGACCGAGTCCAAGGACCTGAGCGAGATCGTGGAGCTTGGCAAGCAGGAAAAGGCCGTTCGTGATTCGGCGACATCCCGGATCAACGCCTTGCTTGGAGGCAAAGGCGGCCGACTTGCGGTCGCGGTGGGGCCCTGCACCGACACGCTCCCCGTGAATTTCGCACACGGCTCGATCGGGATCCCCGACTTCTACAAAGGGGAGTTCCGGATCAATCTGCAGATCGCGGGAACCGGAAAACGTCCGCTGCCGCAAGGCACCTATTTCCAGCTGACGGCGCTTGATGCGCAGGGCAAGACCTTGTTCGCGAAGGAAGCCAACATGGTCGATTCCGCGAAGATCGGCGACACCCTGTATGCGGGTGGAATGTTCCGCGCCGCCGAGATCAAGGGCTTGGCCGCGGTGGCAGCGAAATAGGCCGTTCGGCTTTTCGACAAGAAACGACAAAGGGCTCCCGGCGAACCGGAAGCCCTTAGTGCGACAGAATCTGTCTGAGGTCTATTTGCCGATGCCTTCGAGCTTTTCCTTGAGCACGTCGGGCGTGAACGGCTTGACGATGTAGTTGGTGGCGCCGGCCTGGATGGCTTCCAGGATCCGCGATTTCTCCGATTCCGAAGTCACCATGATCACGGGGATCTTGGCCGTGTCGGGATTGGCGCGGATGGCCTTCAGAGCCTCGATGCCGGTCATGTTGGGCATGTTCCAATCCATGAGCACGAGTTCGTAAGGGGCCTTGCCAACTTTTGACACCGCATCCTGGCCGTCTTCGGCTTCGTCCACATCGGTGAAGCCGAGGCTGGACAAGGTGTTCTTCTGGATGCGGCGCATGGTGCTTGAGTCGTCGACGAGTAGGATTTTCATGGCGTGGTCTCCTAGGCTCACTTCGCTTCGGTAAGCGCGATGCAGACCTCGACGACAAACTCGCCGTGGGTGCAGTTGAAGGGGATCACGATGCTTGGGATGTCCTTGGGGGTGGTCACCTTGTGGTTGGTGCCCACGACCACCGACGGCAGCGAGATCGTGACGTTGAGACCTTGCAGGTCGGCCTTGGCCGCACCGGCGATGATGTTCGCAAGTTCGCCCACCGCGTCGGTGACATCGGCATCGATCTGCGAGACATTCAGCCCAATGAAGGCTGACACCACCGAAAGAGCTGTTTTTGTCGGGAAGCTGATGATGACAGCTCCCTTCGCCCCACCGGACAGGCCAATGATCCCGGAGACGTCGTGCGCGAGACTGGGCTCGGCTTTGACATAAGGGGCCGACGGCGCCGGCGTGGTGTTCACCATCGTTTGGAAGGTGGACATCGTGGCTTTTAGAAACGGGTTGATCAGTTCGGACCGCATCGCGGTGACTCCCCTCAGGTAGGTGGAACGTTGGGACTGTACCACCCGTGCCGAAGCGGAGTCAAGGATGTTTTTGCGATTTCGCCGCAAGCGGAATCGAGATCGTGCGTTCGCCGTGCGTGGAGCGGTCGAGCACGGCGTCGTAGACGCGGCTTGCGGACGAAAGTAGCGCACGCGAGAGGTCGGAGCCGTCGTCATCGAGCCCCATCGACGATTCAGGTGGGGTAAAGTCGTGGAATGTCAGGATCCATCGATCTTCGCGGTCGTCGATCGTGGCTTCGTCGAAATGATGTTCCAGGTCGAGGATCTCGCGCAACAACACTTCGAGGTGATCGGGTGCGATGGCCGGTGCGGCTTCGGTGCGGATGGTGATGCGCAAATTCGGCAGGTGCGGGGCGGACTTTTTCAGAAGGTTCTCAATTTCTGTCGAGGCATGGCCGCGGAGCCGGTCGCGAACGGCGGGATCCAGAAGTGCCATTTCCATTTCCGCGTAGCACAAAAAGCGCCGAACCAGCCTATGCAGCGCCTCGCCGGAATCCGATATCCCCTTGGCGATGTCGAGCATTTCGCCTCGATGCACTGTCTCGTATTCGGAAACCAGGATTCCGGACAGGCCAAGGATGCCGTTGAGAGGTGTGAGGAGCTCGTGGGGAAGCGCGCGCGACAACGTGTTGCGCAGCGTGCCCAACTGGCGCCTGTAGGTGGCCGCGAGGCTCTCGGCGCGGTCCAGACGGGTTCTGACCGCGGCCAGGAGCTCCGTCCGCGAGAACGGCTTGGTGAGGTAGTCCTCGGCGCCGAGCTCCATGCCCTTGCGCAAGCTGCCACGGTCGGCGCGGGCGGTCAGGAACAGGAATGGCAGATGCGACGTCGACTCGCGTCCGCGCAGGTCGGCGAGCACCTCGAACCCGTCCTTTTCCGGCATCATCACGTCGCACACCACCAGGTCGGGAAGCCTCGCGAGAGCTTGACGGATTCCGTCCAGTCCGGACTCGGCTTCGTCGACGTCGAAGCCTTCGGCCTCCAGCATTTCGCGGAGGTTGTCCCTGATTCCCGCTTCGTCTTCGATCACGAGGATGCGATGGCTCATTGGGAGTTCTCCAAAGGGAAGGTGGCGATGGAACGGGTGCCCGCTCCGAGGGGATTCGGGCCGACGGCCGCGGATCCGCCTACGAGCTCCATGCATCGCTGGACGATGGCCAAGCCCAGTCCCGAGCCCGGGACCCCCAAGGAATTGGAGCCGCGTTCGAACGGCTCCCAGATCCTGTCAAGATCGGCCGTCGGAATGCCCGAGCCCTGGTCGTCGACCGCGACCACCAGGTTTCGTCCGTCGCACTTGACGGAAATCGTCACGGTGCCGAAAGGTGGCGAGAAGCGAAGGGCGTTCGAGATCAGGTTCGAAAAGACCGCTTTGGCGATGCGGGGATCCAGTTGCGCCGAGATGTTCTCGGGGACGAATTCCGTCTTGATCGTCTGCGTCGACGGGCGCAACGGTCCGAACTCCTCCAGGATGGAATCGACGAGAGACGCGACCCCGATGGCGTCGGGTGCGTTCTCCATCCGCCCGGATTCGGCGCGACCCAGGAATGCGACGTTGTCGAGCAGCGTGGTCATGGTGGCGACCGCGCTCTGGATGCGATGGAAATGCGATTGGCGTTTGGCCTGCGGCCAGTTCGATCCGTAGTGCTCCAGAAGCTCGGACGAACTCAGGATGACCGTGAGGGGAGTTCGGAATTCGTGGCTCACCAACGACAGGAACCGCATGCGCATCTCGCCCAACGACCGCTCGCGCGCCAGTGTCTCGCCCATCCGGTCGGCCGGTCCGGGCGGGACGGGTATCGCCCACAGACGGATTTTGTCTCCGTCGCGCACCGACTGGAGCGCGACTCGCGAGGTTGGTCCGCCGCATTCGATTCTGGCTTCGGCCGATCCGCCCTTCCCTGCCACCATGGCCACGACGGAGGGGCGGTCCTCCTCCACGAACAGATTCTGCCATGGGTGCGACGGCGATCCGAAACGGCTCGTCCACGCCGCGTTTGGTACCGGCTGATGGTTGGTCGAATCGAATTCGAGCGCGGCGAGGGATGTTGCGGTGTCGTGTTCTTGGCTCATGGCGGTGGTGTAATGGCCATGCTAGCAATTTATCCGCGAGTTCCCGACAGCCTTGCGAAGAAGTCGGGGCCGCCGCCGGCCAGGTCGCGCACGACTTCGCGGGCCAATTGGCGCACCGCGCGGGCGAAGACGCCGTCGGGCGATGCGCGGAAGGCGGGGCGGCGTTCGAGGGTGAATCGCTCGAGTCCCGCCTGGCGGGGGATCCAGCCCACGAAAGTGGGCTCCCAACCGAGAAAGCGAGCCGAGACCTGCGACAGTCTCATTCCCGCCTGGACCGCTTCCTCTTCCGAGGATCCCATGTTCACGCACAGATGTGCTGGCAAATCCTGTCGGTGGGAACGCATGACCTTCAGGAAGGCGTAGGCGTCGGCTTGCGCTGTGGGCTCCTGGGTGGTGACCAGGAGAAGTCGGTCGGAAGCGAGCACGAGGTTCATGGTGGTTTCGCCGATTCCCGCCCCCGTGTCGACCAGGATGTAGTCGTAGTCGGCCTGGAGGCCGGACAGCGCGCGGCCGAGCTCGTTGATGCGCGAAGCAGGCAGCGAAGAAAGATTGGCGACGCCCGAGGCGGAAGGGAGGAGGTCGATTCCTGTCCCGATGGGTAGCAAGGCTTCTTCGGGACGGCATCGTCCGGCGAGGATGTCCTCGATGTCGTGTTCCGGATAGGTCCCGCAAAGGATGTGCAGGTTGGCCAGTCCCATGTCGCCGTCGATCAGGAGCACGCGCTTGCCGAGATCGGCCAGCGCAAGGCCGACGGAGAGTGTCAGATGCGATTTTCCCACGCCGCCTTTTCCGCTCGAGACGGAAATTGTCGGGCACGATGCGCCCGACGCGAGCTTCCCGGGACCGGAAGGATTCCAGCCCTTCAGAGAATCAAGCTGGTTGG
>JBDKGS010000333.1:0-4650 GCA_039798065.1 Fibrobacterota bacterium
CAATGCGATGTTCGAGGTTTTTCGCGTTGGAAGAGTTCGGTTCATGAGTCGCCCTTTTGGGACAGCGATGCTTGGCACGCCAGTGTCGTGCCTTGAAAAATGCCTCGGAATCCGGAATTTTGAGCTTCGCCCACCTGCATTCGCAGCCGATGCCGGGAGTCGCGAACGAATCTCGACGTTCAGGACCGCTTTTCGGGTAGGAGCGGTTTGGTCAGCGGATGCAGCATCAAGGTCAGTTGATGAACCCTGGTCGGGCGCGTGTCGCGTGCCGCGATCTCAAGTGCCTTGCGACGGAAATTGCGCAATTCTTCCAGGATTTCGCTTCGAGCCGATTCCGAGACGGAAAGCGTCACCCACGACAGATTCCGTTCATCCTTCGGAAAGTGCTCCAAGGCGCGACCGCCCAACGAATGGAACTCGCGGAAGAAACGGTTGGTGGTTTCGCCTTGGAACGCGTGGCCAGCCGAAAGCGTCGCGTCGCGGCGTTCGATCCCGCGCGAAGTGCGCGCGGCCAGTCCCAAGGCCAGAAGCAGTTCGATCGAGGCCTTGGCGTCGATGGCCGGGATGGACGGATCCAGGCTGTTCGCAAGCGCCTCGTAGTCGCCTTGAAACGGTTTGATTCCGATGATCTCCCGGATGGCCGCGTGGTGCCAGGCCTCCATGAACCGCGCCTGGTCGCCTTTCAGGTCGTGGATCTTGAACTCGCGGAATTTCTCGAGCCTGGCGAACGAACGTTGACGGGTTTTGTCGTCCTTGGCCTGGTTCCAGACCACCAGCGTCAGGAAGTACTCCCGGGAACGGCCTTTCAGCGCGGCGAGATCGGCGAAGCCCTCGGCGGTCCCCAAGCTGATGTTGGTTTTGCCTTGCAGGATCTGGGTGAAGAAACCTGGCGAAGCGTAGCCAACCTTGAGCGCGATGGACCGGTAGCTGACCGAGCGGCTGCCAGCCTTCGCTTCCTTGTACCACGCCGCCAGGAATGCGCGATAGTCGATGTGATCGAAGACCGAGACCATTGCTCGATCATTATACCTATGGCAGCGGCTCGATCGGCTCGTCGCGGACGAAGTCGTCGTTCAGTCGACTGAACGAACGCCCGGACCGAGCTCGGTGAACCGGGCTGGTCAGGCTGTTCGTCGGCGGGGCGGAACGATCGAATTATCCCTCCAGGTACGTGTATCCGTACAGCCCCGAGCGGTAGATGTTCAGGAACTCCTTGCCTTCCACCGAGCTGATCCGTCCGTCCTTGACAGAAGCTGTCACCCACGATTCGATGTCGCGCACCAGGCGCTTGTCGTCGAACTGCACGTACTCCAGCACGTCGGCGATCGATTCGCCGTCGATGATCTGGTCGATCTTCCAGCCGTCGCCTTCCACGTCGATGTGCACCGCGTTGGTGTCGCCGAACAGGTTGTGCAGGTCGCCAAGGATTTCCTGGTAGGCTCCCACCAGGTACACGGCCAGGTAGTAGTTCTCGCCGGGGTTCACGTTGTGCACCGGAAGGTCGCGACCGATCTCGTTCTGGTTCACGAAGAAATCGATCTTGCCGTCGGAGTCGCAGGTGATGTCCTGCAAGGTCACGCGGTTTGCCGGTTCTTCGTCCAAGCGCTGGATCGGCATGATCGGAAAGATCTGGTCGATGGCCCAGCTGTCAGGAAGTGACTGGAACAAGCTGAAGTTGCAGAAGTATTTGTCGGCCAACAACTTGCCCAAACCGGCAAGTTCGAAGGGAGGGTGTTTCATTTGGGCCGCGTGGCGGGTCACCTTGAGCGCGATGCTCCAGAACAGACGTTCGGCCTTGGCGCGCGTGGTGAGGTCGATGAGTCCCATCGAAAAACGATCGAGAACGTCTTCGTGGATCTGGAGCGCGTCGTGCCACTGCTCCAGCACGTTCGAACTTCCGATCCCCTTGTAGATGGTCTGCAGATCTTTCACCAAGTCGATGTCTTCGGCGGTGACGCTGTGCTGCTCTTCGTTCCAGTAGGCAGGACCCGCGGTTTCCAGCACGTTGAACACCAGCATGCTGTGGTGGGCGGTGAGGGCGCGTCCCGATTCGGCGATGATGTTGGGGTGCGGCAGCCCGTGCTTGTTGGCCGCGTCCACCACGGTGTAGATCACGTCGTTGGCGTATTCCTGCACCGAGTAGTTGACGGAACTTGCGCTGGTGGAACGCGATCCGTCGTAGTCCACGCCAAGGCCTCCGCCCACGTCCACGAATTCCACGGGAACGCCCATCTTGCGGAGCTGGCAGTAGAACTGGGCCACTTCGCGCAGGCCCCCTTTGATCTTGCGGATGTTGGTGATCTGCGAGCCGAGGTGGAAGTGGATGAGTTTGACACAATCCGTCAAGCCTTCGTTGGCGGCCATCTCGATCGCTTCGATGAGCTCCGATGCGTTGAGACCGAACTTGCTCTGGTAGCCGCCCGATTCCTCCCACTTGCCGGATCCCGACGACGACAATTTGATGCGCAGTCCGATGTTCGGGCGCACGTTGAGTTGTCTCGAGAGACGCGCGATGAGCGACAGTTCGTTGAGCTTTTCCACGACCAGGAAGATCTGCTTGCCCATCTTCTGGGCCAGAAGCGCCAACTCGATGAAGTCTTCGTCCTTGTAGCCGTTGCAGATGATCAAGGATTCGGGGTTGTCCTGGATGGCCAGCACGGCGTGGAGTTCGGGCTTGGATCCGGCCTCGAGTCCGATGTTGAATTTCTTGCCGTGCTCCACGATCTCTTCCAGCACCGGGCGCTGCTGGTTGACTTTGATGGGGTACACGTTGAAGTGCTTGGCCTTGAAATCGTATTCCTTGGCTGCCTTCTCGAAGCAGCTGAAGATCTGCTCGATGCGGTGGTCCAGGATGTCGGGGAATCGAAGCAGCACCGGGGTCGCGAGGTCGCGCAGTTCCAGATCCTGCATGACTTCGACGAGGTCGATGCTGGGGCCTTTCTCTTTCAACGGTCGGACGATCGCGTGTCCCTTGTCGTTGATGTCGAAGTAACGGATGCCCCATCCGCCGATGTTGTACAACTCGCGGGAGTCTTCGATTTTCCACTTGCGCATAGTCACGCTCCACGTCTCTGGGAGGTTCGCACGATGTGCGGCGTACGTCTTGCACGCCGTTCCGCCGGTTCGGCTGATTCCGTTCCCGAAACCCCGCTGTCGGAGGGATGCGCAATGTAGGTATCGGCACCGGCATCCGAAATTGTTTGAAACCGCAGCGCAATCATCTATGGAGGTGCGTCCAGCGCCATCCTCGCCGCGGGCGCCCAAATCCTTCGCCCCAGCCGGATCCACCAGCTTGGACGGATTGTGACATCGGGTTCGACGAGCTCCATCCAGGGATGTGGTTTTCGCGGTCGAATCTCGCGTTTGGATCCTCGGGTGTCGCAGCCGCTCAGGTACAGGCGGTCCCTGGCGCGGGTACAAGCCACGTAGAAGAGCCGTCGTTCCTCGTCCTGCGCGAACGGCGCCAATCGACCCGGTTCGTCGATCGGTCTGTCCTGCCCCGCAAGCACCACGACCGGCCATTCCAGGCCCTTCGCCGCATGGATGGTCATCAGCGAAATGCCCTCTCCTTCTCCCGTCGCGATAGGAAGTCCCTCCAGGGCTTGGCGCAAGGGACGCTCCTCCCGGTTGCCGCGGTACAGGACGCAGAGTTCCGACGGTTTCCGTCCATGACGGAT
This sequence comes from Fibrobacterota bacterium, assembly GCA_039798065.1. GTDB lineage: Bacteria > Fibrobacterota > Fibrobacteria > UBA5070 > UBA5070 > UBA5070. The sequence goes on from JBDKGS010000333.1 coordinate 3,678, forward strand.
TTCGTCACCCAAGCGGGCGCGGACCCACCGCAGTTCCTCCAATGGGGTCCTGGCGCGAAACCATGTCGGCTTCCGTCCGGCGCTCGGGCGACGGGCTTCCAGGATCTTGCGGAATTCCGGGGGCTTGTCGGGAAAGATCCGGTTCGAGGCGGCCAGGATAGGGGACAGGCTCCGGTGGTTCCCCACCAGAGTCAGAATCCGTCCGTCGGGGTGGTCGCGTTTCCAGTCCAGGATGTTGCGGATGTCGGCGCCCCGGAACCCGTAGATGGCCTGGTCGTCGTCGCCCACGGCCAGGAGCCGGGACGATCCTCCCGACAGTTGTTTCACCAGGCTGTATTGGGTCCGGTCGGTGTCCTGGTATTCGTCGACAAAAAGTGTCTTCGAACGCGCGTTCCAGCTTGCTGACAATTCGGGATCGCTTTCCAGCGCCAGGAGCGCGCCGGATACCAGGTCGTGCATCTCGGCGATGCAAAGCCGGCGTTTCCACGCCTCCCAATCCATCCACGCCTCCAGATGCCTGCGGAAATCGCCAGCTTCGGGGGTTCGCGAGAGACGGCGCATCCTTTCCGGGTCGCCCCATTCGGCGAGCATGCGCGTCCATTCTCCCGGCGATGGGGGAGGACAAGATCCGTCGCGAAACCGCGATTGCCAGAAATCGGCGAAAGCGGAACCGTCTTCGGACAAAAGCTTGGGCGCGACGCTCCAGCCAGCGGCTTTCCAGCCCCGGCCGTCGTGTTCGGAAAGGATGGACAATCCCAGCGAATGGAAGGTCCGGATCTCGGGCAGGGCGATGCCGGTTCCCAGGAGGGTCGCCACACGTTCGCGCATCTCGTGGGCGGCCTTCCGAGTGAAGGTGAGTGCCAGAATCTGACTTGCAGGTGTTCCGGTCGCCAGTTCGAGGGCCAATCTCCGGGTCAACGTGGTGGTCTTGCCGGTCCCGGCGCCCGCCAGCAGCAAAAGAGGACCCTGGACG
>JBDKGS010000334.1:0-4641 GCA_039798065.1 Fibrobacterota bacterium
TTGCAGGCCAAGAAGGAAGGCGTCAAGACCGTCCGCATCCATATCCTGCTGGATGGCCGCGACGTCGGCGAGACCTCGGCACTTGAATACGTGGACCCTTTCGAAGGGTTCCTGGCTGGAGTCCGTGGGACGGATTTCGACGTCAAGATCGCGTCGGGCGGCGGCCGCATGAACATCACCATGGACCGCTACGACGCGGATTGGAGCATGGTCGAGCGCGGCTGGAAGATCCACGTGAAGGCCGACGGCCGCATGTTCGAAAGCGCACGCGCCGCCATCGAGGCGTTCCGTTCCGAAGCCAAGGTCATCGACCAGGACTTGCCAGGGTTTGTCGTGTCTGAAAACGGCAAACCCGTGGGCCCCATCGTCGACGGCGACGCGGTGGTTTTCTTCAACTTCCGCGGCGACCGCTCCATCGAGATCTCGCGCGCCTTCACGGAAGAAAAGTTCGACAAGTTCGAGCGCGGCGCTTGCCCCAAAATCTGCTATGCAGGCATGATGCAGTACGACGGCGACCTCAAGATCCCCGCCCGCTTCCTGGTGGTGCCGCCCGCCATCTCCGAGACCATGGGCGAATACCTGGCCGGCACCGGCGTGACGCAATTTGCCATCTCCGAAACCCAGAAGTACGGCCACGTGACCTACTTCTGGAACGGCAACCGATCGGGCAAGTTCGACGACAAGCTCGAAACCTACGTGGAGATCACCTCCGACGTGATCCCCTTCGAGCAGCGCCCTTGGATGAAATGCGCCGAAATCACCGACGCCCTCATGGACGCCGTGAAGTCGGGCAAGTACCAGTACCTTCGCGTGAACTACCCCAACGGCGACATGGTCGGGCACACCGGCAATTTCGAAGCCGCGGTGACCTCGATGCAGGCCCTCGACCTCCAGCTCGGCCGTTTGATCCCGGTGATCCTGGAAGCCAACGGCGTGGCCATCATCACCGCCGACCACGGCAATGCCGACGAGATGTTCGAGCTCGACAAGAAGGGCCATGTCAAGCACGACGAGCACGGAAAGACCAAGGCGAAGACCAGCCACACCTTGAATCCGGTTCCGTTCATCCTGATTTCCAAGGATGCCTACCCAGGATGGAAGCTGGAAGGCGACATCGAGAAGCCAGGCTTGTCGAACATCGCCGCCACGGTGTGCAACCTGCTTGGTTACGAAGCTCCCTCGAACTACGACGCCTCGTTGATCGAACCGGCCTAAACCGCCGAAAAGCCGCCAGATTCCGCTATTTGGGATCTGGCGCGATCTCCGACCGAATGATACGCTCACCAGGTAACATTCGTTCGGAGACCTTTCCATGAAGATGAGCATCAAAGGCCGCGTCACGCTACTGCTGGCAGTCTGCGCCATTCTTTCGGCAGCGGTTTGGTTGGTTGCCTATTTGAGCTTGGAAAAATTCCGTCTCGACGGGCCAGCGGATCGGGAACTCAGGACCTATCAGAATCTGCAAGTGGATGCGGCACCGCCGCCATTGTTCCTGATCGAATCGGGAATGCACTTGTACCAGGTCGCCGTTTCGCCCGATCCGACCCAACGCGAAGAGAACTGGCGCGAATTCTCGAAACACCGCGCCCACTTCGATTCGGTCCTCGCTTTCCACGACAGCGTGTTCAAGGGCGACCCGATCCTGGATGTCGTGCACAAATCGGTGGACCCGATGCAGAAGTTCCTGAAGACGCTGGACGACAAATTCCTTCCGCTCATGAAAGCCGGCGACCAGCCGGGCATGATCGCCTTCCTGAATACCGAATATTCTCCCGCCCACGAGGAACACGATTCCCTCATCGACGATCTGGTCGGCAAACTCGACTCGCTGACCATGGCAAAACGCTCGGAAGCAGCCAGGAGCGCCGCGTTCCGGGCCAACTTGACCATCGCGATGTTCGCCGGATTCCTGCTTCTTCTGGGTGGAATGATCGCCTACCTGCGCAAGGAATTGCAGAAATCGGTCGTCTTCGAGAGGCTCGCCACCAACGCGCCCGTCAACATCATGATGACAGATCTTGACTTGAATGTCACCTACGCCAACCGCAAGTCCATCGACACCCTGAAGGGGATCGAGTACGCGATGCCCTGCAAGGCCGAGGACATCGTGGGCAAGTGCATCGACATGTTCCACAAGAACCCCGGACGCATCCGGAAGATCCTTGCCGACCCCAACAATCTGCCGCACACCGCCACCATCCAGGTGGGCAACGATTGGATGCAGCAACACGTTGTCGCCGTGCGCGACGAATCCGGCAAATACATAGGCCCTATGCTCACCTGGGAGTTGGTGACGGCCAAGCTGGAACTGGAGCGAAAGACCAAGGCGTTGCAATCCGAGCTCGCGGCGGAGGTCGAAAAACTCCATCACGCCTCGCAAGATCTCGATGGAGCATCCAACCAGCTTTTGTCGGCCAACCGCTCCACCGCGCATGCGGTGACCACTTCAGCAAGGTCGGTGGACGAAGTCAACCAGCAACTGGGCGTGGTCGCGGCCAGCGCCGAGGAGATGAGCGCCAGCGTGGGCGAGATCGCGCGCAACGTGGCCGAAGCCGCGCAGGTGGCCAAGGAAGCGGGCAAGACGACAGCCGTTGTCAATTCGCGCATCAAGGACCTCGGCGCTTCCAGCGCCGAAATCACCAAGGCCGTGAACGTGATCAACGACATCGCCGACCAGACCAAGTTGTTGGCCTTGAACGCGACCATCGAAGCCGCGCGCGCCGGAGAAGCCGGCAAAGGCTTCGCGGTCGTGGCGGGCGAAGTGAAGGAATTGGCCAAGCAGACAAGTTCCGCCACCGAAGAAATCGGTCGCATGGTGGAGGACATCCAGCGCGACGTGGCGGGGTCCATCGATGCCATGGGGAAGGTGCGGGAAGTGGTGGGCCGCATCGAGATGCTTCAGAACAGCGTGGCGGCCGCCGTGGAACAACAGAACGCCACATCGCAGGAGATCGCCCGCAGCGTCGGGGAATCGTCGCGGGCCTCCAAGGAGATCAGCGAAGCCATCCACGAGTTGTCCAGCATTTCGCAGACCGGAGCCGCCACGGCAGAGCAAAGCCGATCCAGCGCCGCCTCGATCGCCGAACAAGCAAAGCGGATCGACCAGGCCATGAAAGCCTTCGCCGGCTAGACCGCTTCCAGCGTCCGCTCGAGCAGGCTGACGCGTTCGTTCGCACCCAGCCACGAGCGGAATTCCAACTCGCGCTCCAGCATCTCGAGCCGGACTTCTGCTTCGTGCGCGAGGGTGCCGTCGGTGCGCGAGCGGCGCAGCCCAAGACGGATTCCGTCAACGAATCCCGGACCGCGCAGATCGGCGGGCCAGATCCCGAAAAGGCGCCGATCCCAAGGATGCAGGGCCCGCCACGGCTCGAGGGCGGTGGGTACCAGGGCGTCGAGTTCCGCCAGGAGATCCTTCTTGACGGATCCTGTCAGCAGGCGCAAAGGCGAGACGGCGCGGATGCGCAGTCGCCTCGCCGCCGCGATCCAAAGAAGAGGGCTGGTACGGTCGCGCACATGCCTGCGCGACATGGTTCGGGCGAACTTCCTCGGCTCGATGGCCATCGCGCGAGCGGCGATGGCTTGGTACCAATCCTTGATGTTTTCGAGCTCCCTGGCCGTGCGCGAAGCCAGCGCCTCGTCGATCGCTCCGCGCCCCCCTAGACACCAGCGAAGGAATTCGTCCAGATCCGCGAGTTCCTCGCCACGAGGTTCCAGTTCTCCGAAAAGCATGCCCCATGCACGCCGGGTGGATGGCGTGTAGCCCTGGTCGCGCGCGTTCTCGAGCGCTTCGCCCCGATCCCGCAGCCGAACCCAGACCTCGTCATCCCATGGCGGCAGATCGGCGCCCAGCTCGCGGGGTGACAAAATCTGCGCGGTGGCCGAAGCGGATGTCGTGAGGCGCATGCTCCGCCGGTTCTTCTCGTGAAGAGCCCTGTCCAACACTCTCCGCAACAGCACCGCCATGTGGTGCTTGCGGCTCTCCTGCCGATAGATCCGACGGTACAGCGTGCGTTCCAACGCCACCAGGCTTTCGATCACCGAGAAGTTGCGCCCGGGGCGCTCCAATCGGTCGCCCACGGAAAGGACCAGATCGAGAGGTTCGATCCGACGCCCCTCCAGCACGAACGAAGGATCGAGAAGATCCTGGGGCAACCTGAAGATCGCCACGCAGTCGTGCTCCACCGCCCGCATCCAGTCCTCGAGACTTTCCCACATGGGAAGTTCCGGCGACAGAACCTGGTCGAGCAGCGCACCGAGTCGAAGATGGAGGACCCTGGAGTTGGCCAGGATGCACCGCGCCCCCAGGCACACGTCCAACGGCAGCGCCGAGTTCGAAGCTCGGGCGGTGCGGGCCGAGAAATGGTGCAGCGCGAGCAACAGATGGATTGAGTCGGACGCCGCGTGGTCGGGGAACCCGACGAGCGGATGGCCCGTCACCTCGTCGAGGTAGCGCATGAGGTCCAGCAGCGCGCATTGACGCAAACTGTCACCCGAACGGATCGCCGAGATCCAGCTGGCCACCCAGGAGGGATTGGCGGGACGTTCCGAGCGTTGCATCTCGGCGAGTCGGCGTTCCAACAGGTGCAGGGATCGTTTTTCCACCGCGGTGACACCGGTCCGTGCCGTCTCGGTCAGATCCAG
>JBDKGS010000335.1:0-4623 GCA_039798065.1 Fibrobacterota bacterium
GCACCCTGGTTCTCGTTTGTGCGGTCGCGGTGCAACCCGTCCCCGCATCCGCCCGAGTTCGGGTCGTACAGGGGTATGCCAAGATCGTTTCGCCCCAGGAACCACTCGAAGGCGCGCTTCGCCTCGTGGTGCCAGAATCTGTCTCCAGTGGCGTGGTAGGCCTCCAGACAGCCGGAGACCATGGCCTGGGCTTCCACTGGTTGCTGGTCGAAATCGGCCCGGGCTCCGTCTCTATGACAGAATCCGTCGCTTCCGATGGGCCGGAAGTGGCCGGCCTGCGTGGTCTGTAGGGAAACCAGCCAACGCAGCGATTCGAGCCCGATTCGCAGGGCCTCGTGGTTGCGCCCGCGCTTGCCGCTGGCGATCATGGCCTGGCACAGGCGCGCGTTGTCGTAGGTCGCCGACGATTCGAACCATGGCCACCCTTCGGTGGCGCAACTGTTCCAGAGGGCGACCAGGCGTTCGGTCAGATTCCGTCGTTCGGTCAGGGAACGTTCGTCGGCGGGATTCGACGCGATGAATTCGTTCAACCCCAGCAGGGAGAACGCCCAGGCTCGCGGAGACGAGAACGACGTGACCGCACCGAGGCCCCATTCGAACAATCTCGAACAAAGACGCCGGTGGCCGTGGTTGCGCGAGCGGTTGGCCCCGACGCCGATCGACCAGAGCGCGCGGGCGTGGCTGTCTTCGCTGCCGGCGGCCTCCAGCCACTTGCGTTCGTGGTCCATGAAGTTGCGGAATCTCGATGTTTCGGAGTTCCATGCCGCGGCGAGAAAGGCCAGGTAGCTGGTGGCGAGGTGGTCGATGTTCTCCGCAGGGGAGTCGCCTCCCAGTTCTTCCAGGAGATTGCAGAGGATGAACGCGCGGGCGTTGTCGTCGGTGCAGTAGCCTTCCATGAAGCTCGGGACATTGAAGATCGCGTGTTGGAAAATTCCCGTCCGGTCGCTCATGCGGACCACGTGGTCCAACCGCAATGGGGGAAGCTCGTACGCCCGGCTTGCGAGAGTCCATCCCGCGAAGGCGGCTCGGGACGACGACTTGCGATCCGAGCGAGCGCGTTGGAACGATTCGAGGTAGCGTTCTGCCACGGCAGGCCAGATCATTTCCCGTCCAAAGCGGTAGGCTTCGATGCGGGTGCGTTCCATCCGGGCTGAATCGTCCAGGAAGGCGCACACACCTTCGGCGATCGCTTTGGGGTCGCGGAAGGGGACCAGGATGCCGCGGTCTTCGGCAAGCAGTTCCTGGGCGTGCCAGTAGGGAGTGGAGACTACCGCCTTGCCCGCGCCGAACACGTACGCGAGCGTGCCCGAGGTGATCTGGGCTTCGTTCAGGTACGGCGTGACGTAGATGTCGGTGGCCCCGATGAATTCGGTGAGATCCTCCAACGAAACGAAGCGGTTGAAGAAGATGACGTTTTCCGACACGCCTCTGTCCGCCGCCAGACGTTCCAAGCCCAGCCTGTAGCTTTCGCCTTCCCTGGCGACCAGGTGCGGATGCGTCGCCCCGAGGATCAGGTACACGGTGCCGGGGTGTCGCTTGACGATTTCCGGCAAGGCGTCGATGGCGTATTCGATGCCCTTGCCCGGGCCCAAAAGTCCGAAGGTGAGGAGGACGTTGCGCCCCTCCACGCCGAACTGCGCCTTGGACACCGCCGAGTCGGCGAAAGGGATGTCGGGAATGCCGTGCGGGATGACGTCAATTTTTGACGCAGGAACCCGATATGTTTCCAGGAGAATCTCTTCGCCCTTGCGCGCCATCACCACCAGGCGGTCGCTGCGCGCCACCAGTTCGTCCATCACCTTGCGCTGGGCGGTGTCGGGCTGGCGAAGCACCGTGTGCAGCGTGGTGACCACTGGCATGCGCACTTCCTTGAGGAGCGCCAGAATATGGCTTCCCGCCGGGCCGCCGTAGATGCCGAATTCGTGCTGCACGCACAGGACATCGGTGTTGTTGAAATTCAGGAAATCCGCGGCGCGCCGGTAGGAGTCCAGATCCTTTTCCAGCATTTCGAAACGTACGCGGGGAGGGTAGTTGTAGCCTTCCGGTTTGTCGTTGACCGCTCCGGCGAAACACTGGGCAGAAGGGATCGCGGTGCTCACCGCTTCGCACAGATCGTGGGTGAAAGTGGCGATCCCGCATCGGCGGGGATCGAACCCTCCGACAAAGGCGATACGGTCGGGGCGGCCGATGCCGCTCAAGAAAGGCTGTTCATGCGCGGTCTGATTTCATATCAGGTATATAGTCATGCTCGCAGGAAAGCATCGCCGACGACGCTGCGAAGATGTGACAGAAAATGTCAATCCATGCGGGGTTCGAATCATCGCTTCAAGGCGGCTTCGACCTTTTGGTTTTCTTCGATCAACCGCGCGGACAGGGTCGAAAGGTTCGAGAGTTCGCCCTGTTCCAACGCGTCGTTCAGCTGTCTGGCGATCGCGTACAATCCGGGCATGGAGAGGTTGCCTGCGGTCCCCTTCAGCGTATGGATGACTTTCCGGGCCTGTTCGATTTCGCCTTTTCCGAGAAGATCCATCGCCTTCGCCGCCATGTTCGCGCCGTCTTCCAAGAATTGATAGGTCAAGGTGGTTGCTATTTCCCGGTTCCCCGCCACACGCGCCACCGTCTGTTCGAGGTCGATGACTTCGAGGCTGAAGCTGCCTGGATTACCTGCATCTCTTTCCGAAGGTTCGGACGATTGCGGGGGCGGTGGATCCGATGGTTGCGAGACTTGGAGAGGTCTTAGGCACCACTTCGCGATGGCGCCGAACAAGAGCATGCCGTCCACCGGCTTGGTGAGGTAGTCGTCCATGCCGGCTTCCAGACATTGTTCGCGAGCCCCCTTCATCGCGTGCGCGGTCATGGCCAACACGGGAAGCCTGCAATGCCTGGGGTTGGCGCGGATCCGCTTGGTGGCTTCATATCCATCCATCACCGGCATCTGGACATCCATGAGGACCAACTCGAAATCCGTTTCATCGATCTTGTCCAGAGCATCCTGTCCGTTCACGGCCATCGTCACGATCACTTTCGCGGAACGAAGGATCGCGCTGGCCACTTCCCGGTTCAGTTCGTTGTCGTCGACCAAAAGGACCTTGGTGCCGTGCAGGCTCCGTTGGAGTTGGTGCAGTTTGGCCTCGATGGGGTTCGCGCTCCGTTCGATCCTTGTTCGATCGCCGGGATCGACGCGTTCAGGAGGGTTCGTGGAGCGCATGAACCATGCGGTGAACTGGAACGTGCTGCCTTCGCCGAGGGAGCTTTCCACGGTCAGCTGGCCGCCCATCAATTCGACCAGATGCTTGCTGATCACCAGTCCAAGCCCGGTCCCTCCGAATTTGCGCGTGAACGAACTGTCGGCCTGCGAAAAAGGCTTGAACAACCTGGAAATGGTTTCGGGGTCCATGCCGATTCCGGTATCGGAAACCGTGAACCGGAGCAGACAGGAATCGATCTGCTGGGATTGGATACCCACCCGGATGGCGACCGTCCCCGCGTCCGAAAATTTGACCGCGTTGTTGGCAAGGTTGGTCAGAATCTGTGCAAGTCTCCCCGGATCGCCTCGCAGGAAGGTCGGTACCTGGGGTTCGATGTTCCAGCGCATCTCGATGCGCTTGTCGTTGGCCAATGGGGTTACCATGTCGACGGACCGTCGGATCGCATCTTCGACCGAAAAATCGATCTGCTCCAGATCGAGTTTCCCCGCCTCGACCTTCGCGGAGTCGAGGATGTCGGAAATGATCCCGAGCAGGGACTTTGCCGAGTTGTCGAGCTTGCCCAGGTAGTCGGTTTGCTGCTGGGACAGCTGAGTCCGCCGTAGCAGTCCAGCGAACCCGATGATCGCGTTCATGGGGGTGCGGATCTCGTGGCTCATGTTGGCAAGGAACTCGCCCTTTGCGCGTGCGGCGACTTCGGCGATTTCCTTCGCCGACCTCAGTTCGGCCTCCATGCGGATTCGCTCGTCGATGTCGATCAGGAAACTGACGGAATTGACCACTCTGCCGCGGTCGTCGCGCTCGACGCTCACTGCCATGTCGACAAAAATTGACGAGCCGTCCTGGCGAAGCAGCGGCGCTTCCGTTCGGTAGTCGCCCAGACCTTGGATTTGCGTCGATTCGGCATCGGAATGGATCGTGGCGACGCTTTCCTTCGGGATGTAGGTGGCGAACGATGTTCCGGTAAGCGAGCCGGGATCGTAGCCGGTCAGTCGAGCGAAATTCTCGTTGAAGGAAACGATGTTTCCATTGGAGTCGGCGAACACGATCCCGACATTGGCTCGTTCGAAGATCGTACGGAATTGGCGCTCCTTTTCGATGACTTCGCGGGTTCGCTCCACGACCCGTTTTTCCAGCTCGGCGTTTTGATTCCGGATCTTCTCCTGGGTTTCGCCGATGCGCGTCATCAGAAGATTGAAGCCATCCTCCAGTCTCGCGATTTCGGCCGCCGCACCGGGTCCAAGGTCGATCGTCGATCCGTGGATCTGGTTGATCTGTTCGTCGACCAGACTCGCGAAGCGGACCAACGGGCGCACGATCAATCGATCTCCCGTCAGCCAAAGGATCAGGAAACAAAACCCCAGGACCAGGATCAGCAGCGAGGTCGTTTTCCACAGCCGGTCCCAGAGAAGGCTTG
>JBDKGS010000336.1:0-4622 GCA_039798065.1 Fibrobacterota bacterium
GATCTGCAGGTCCTGTTCGAAGGGGCTGGTACCTAGAGCCCAACCAGCAGCTTCCGCTATTCCCGTGGGTCTCCACATTTGACGCCGGTCTTCTCGCCGGGGCAACTGGTGAGGTCTTCGCTGCGCACGCGATCGACGCGTTCGGACGAGGGCAACGGTCCGATCTTGGACTCGATCCATTCGAGATCGAAACCGACCTTCTTCTCTCCGTCGATTTCAAGCAACGGACGCCGGACAAGAATGGGGTCGGCCAGGATGAAGCGGTAGGCGCCGTCTTCATCGAGCGCCTCGGGAATCACTTCGCTTTCCTTCACCCGCCGCGAGCTCAGATTGAACCAGTCTTCCACCGCCAAGCCTTCGAAGAAGGGGGCTAGCTCTTTGCGCGTCCATTTGTGGTCGGGAAGCGATTTGACTTCGATTTCGTGGCCACCGGTGGCCAACAGCGCGCGTTGGCGGGCGTTGCCCATGCAGCCAGGCTTTTCCCAGAAAACGATTTTCACGAAATGCTCCTTTGGTACGGTTGTCAATTTTCGTCGGCAGACCCGGAGAGCCCGGTGCGAAGGCGTTCGCGGACCAGGCTGACACGGGTGTCGAGCTGTTCGAATTCGGCGAGCAACATTTCTTCGGCAGGTGTGCGTGTGCGGACGGAGCGGATGCCGCCGCGAGCCAACACGATGCGTCGGGGAGCCAATAGCGCCAACAACGGGTCGTGGGTGGCCATCAGAACGATCTTGTCGCGGCTCACCAGCAGGTCCATGGCTTTGCGGCGATCGACACCGGCGTTCTCCACCTCGTCGACCAGCACCACCGGCGCGGCCGCCAAGATGGCCGTGTCGCTGATCATGAGGGCCCGCGATTGCCCGCCCGACAGGGCCGACAGATGGGTGTGTGCGGTGAAGGCCTCGCCGCAAAGGGTGCAGGCCGATTCGATGACCTGCGCCACAACGTGGTCGGGATCGGCGACCTCGCGGGCTTTGGCGTGCAATGACAAAAATCGTCCAACATCCAGATCCAGCGTGAACTGCATGCTTTGCGAGAGCTGCGCCACCCGGTGGTGGGCACCTTCGGCGCGGTCTTCGGCCGATTCCCCGGCGCCAGTCAACTCGACGCGACGCTTGCTGGGACTGTCGCCTTCGGCGAGCCATTCGATGTCTGCAAGCAGACGGCTTTTGCCAGATCCTGTCGGGCCCACCAACGCCACCAGATCGCCGGTGCGCAGTTCCAGAGACCCGAACGTTTCGGGAATCCCCTCGCGGTCGCAACCGGCGCGGATGGTCATCAAAAGGTTGGTCATGATTTGTCCACGCGCCAGGGATGCGCAGGGCCGTAGGGGCGATTTGTAAATCGCCCGAGGGCGCAGGCCCGAGCCCGGAGCACCCCGACCCCGTTTCCCGATATCCCGTAGGGGCGATTCATGAATCGCCCGAAAACGGCAGGGAAACCGGGGTGGCGCCCAGATATGCCAAAATCCGTCATGCCGGCAGCTCCAGCAGCTTGAGGTTCCCGATCTGTCGTTCGTCGCCCAAGCGCGTTTCGCCAAGGCAGTAGGAGCACACCGCCGCGGGCATGGAAAAGCGAAGCCGCAGTTCGTCGGATGGCAACGGTTTGGCCAAGTTGTTCACCAGGCGCGAAAGCTCCAGCGTGCCTTGTCCGGTGCGGCCTTGCACGCCCATCACGCGGGCCGTGGGCGCATGTCGTTTGACTTCCAGCGCGAAGACCTCGCGTTCGGCCTGGCTCACCAGATCGCCGCGGGTGGCCACGACAAGATCCGACGAGCGCAGCATGGGCCCCACCTTGGAGGGTAGTTGCACACCACCCAGATGGTCCAGGACGCAAATGGCAAGTGCGCCGCGCACATGGGGCGAGCAGCGGTTGCAAAGGCCTGCGCTTTCCAGGAACAGGATGTCCAATTTCCGTCCGGTTCCCCACTCGATCAAGCGCGGCACGTTGCCCGCGAAAAAGTGGTCGGGACACAGCGATCCCGAAAGGCCCTGCGCCACATGTTCCAATCCGACTTCGCGATACCGTTCGGCATCGTTGGTGGTGAGGCAGTCGAGTTTGACGACCCCGATCCGAAGGCCCGCGTTCTGCAAATGGACGGCCACATGGCGCAGCACCGAGGTCTTGCCGCAGGTGGGTGGACCGGCGAGGGTGACCAGGCGCATGCCATGGTGGGTGTCGTGGGACGTGTCCATGTCGGGATGCAACGCACAGGTGGTGCCAGACGGCACAGGAGTGGCTGGAGGCGAATCAGGGGTGGGTGCCAAAGTGCCATTGCGTCATGGATTGGTCGATCCATTGTTCGATATTGTCATTTTTTGTCTGAGAATGCCGTCTCGACGATTTGCGATCCAGGATTCCCGCGCCCTCCCCGGTTTCTACACTCCAGGAGGTGATGGAATCCAATTCGATTTCCGCGGCGAGGATGTTCTGGATCTTCCTCAAGATGGGTGCGACTTCCTTCGGGGGGCCTATCGCCCATCTGGCGCTTTTCCGTCGCGAATTCGTGCACAAGCGCAAATGGATCTCGGAAGCGGAGTACGCCGAGCTTGTCGCACTTTGCCAATCCCTACCGGGTCCGAGTTCAAGCCAAGTCGGATTGCTGATCGCCCGTTCACGGTCGGGGGTGGCGGGTTGCTTGGCCGCATTCCTGGGGTTCACCCTGCCGGGCGCGACGCTGCTTTCGTTGGCCGCTTCATGGCTGAACGGCCCGCAGGCACCATGGATCGGCGGTTTGCGGGTATTCGCGGTGGCCATCGTCTGCCAGGCGGTCTGGTCGATGGCGCGCAGCCTGACTCCCGACCCGAGACGCAAGGGAATCGGATTGGCCGCGATGGCGATCTGCATGGCGGTGGGCGGAGGGGCTGGACAGATTCTGGCGATTGCCATGGGCGGTGGGGTGGGACAGATTCTGTGTCGGGAACCGCCAGGCACCGGAACCGGACGCGTTGCGCGGTCGACCACGATCTGGGTGCTCGCGCCCTTGGCGGTGTACGCGGCGCTTCTTGCCCTCGTGCTGTTCGTTCCGATGGATGGCGCGCCACCGCTGGTGCGGCTGTGCGCGGCGATGTACCGTGCCGGCGCCCTGGTGTTCGGTGGAGGACATGTGGTGCTGCCTCTTCTGACCTCCGAGGTCGTGGGTCGATTGGGAATGTCCACGCAGCAGTTCTTTTCCGGCTACGGATTGGTCCAGGGCATGCCCGGCCCCATTTTCAACATCGCGGCCTGGGTGGGGGCGTCGATGACAGGAATTGTCGGAGCTGTGTGTGCGACGCTGGCGATCTTCCTGCCGGGAATCCTGGTGGCACTGGGGGCGAGGCCGATCTGGAGCGACTTGAGGGCTTTGCCAAGGTTCCAGCGGGGCGTGGCAGGAACGAATGCCGCCGTCGTTGGAGTCCTGGCGGCCGCGTTCGTGCAGGTCGTGGTGCCCGAAGGAATCCATTCGCTTGCGGATTTGGGATTGGCGACGATCGGCTTGTTCCTGATGGCAACCTTGAGTTGGCCCCCGTGGCTGGTCGCCTCGATCTGCGCGGGAGTCGCGGTCGGGATCAAGCTTGCCGGGTTTTGACAATGATGAGGAAGGTGGCTGGGCATCGCTATTGCTTGGTTATGGAGAAAGGAAATCCACAAGGAAAGCGGTTTCCGACCTATCCCTGCCTGCGGACGGTGGGCATTATGGGGCATTTGTTCAACGGGAGGATGGATCGATGAATCGCAACGGAATCGGACTCGCGGTCCTGACCCTTTGGGCCGTGATGAGCCAACCCATTGCCGCCGACACGCTCACGATCGCGGCGGCCGCCGATCTGAAATACGCCATGGACGAGATCGTGGCCTTGTTCCTCAAGGGCCATCCGGGCCACAAGATCGACGTGGTCTACGGTTCGTCGGGGAAGACGCATGCCCAGATCCAGCAGGGTGCACCGTACGACCTGTTTTTCTCCGCCGATATTTCCCTTCCCCAGGCGCTTGTCGCGAAAGGTCTGGCCACAGGTCCGGTCCACCCGTATGCGGTGGGGCGCCTGGTGTTGTGGAGCGCCACCCAGGACGCTTCCCGACTGAGGCTTTCCGACCTTGCCGGGATGTCGGTGCGTAAAATCGCCATCGCCAACCCCAAGCACGCGCCGTACGGACAAAAAGCGGAAGAAGCGCTGCGGAAAGTCGGCGTGTGGTCGAGCGTGGAGTCAAAAATCGTCTACGGAGAGAACATCGCCCAAACCGCACAATTCGCCTTCACGGGTGCCGCCGATGTGGGGATCGTGGCGCTATCGCTGGCGCTTTCGCCCGAAATGGCCGCCAAGGGCAAGTATTCTTTGGTTCCCGATTCGCTCCACAAGCCGCTGGAGCAAGGTTTCGTGGTCACCAATCGCGCCAAGGACAAGAAACTGGCCGCGGCGTTTTCAGGTTGGATGGCGGAAAAGACGGTGCGCGCGACCATGACAAAATTTGGCTTCGCGCTGCCGAACGAGGCGGCGGGGAAGTAGGAGTCCGCCGACCGTCCGGTTGGTGCGCGAGAACGGAAGGAAGCCCGAGGAAATGTTTCTGAGCAACGAAGACCTCCAAGCCCTTGCGCTAACGGCGAAGCTGGCGGGAATCGTCACCGCGATCCTCTTCGTCGTGGG
>JBDKGS010000337.1:0-4615 GCA_039798065.1 Fibrobacterota bacterium
AGCGCGTGGCGACAAAACTTGGCGCCAAGGAACTGGTGGTCCCCACCGTCGAAAAGGCCGGCGACCAGCTCAAATTCACGTTCCTGCGGGTCCGCGGATCCAACGGACAGAAATTGCAGGAAGCCACAGTCTGGTCCGACGGGCGCGTCGGACGGGCCTTGACTTCCGCTTTGTTCAAGGTGTTCACGGACGACAACGCCGGTACCGAGATCACCATTCCCGCGGCGGCCTGGACCTCCGCTGGAATCGCTGCGGCGGGAATCGGACTGACGGTATGGATGGGGTACACCAAGCCCGTCACCCAGATCGAGTCGAAGCCGCCTGTTTTCTGAGTTTTCGTTCGTTCCACAACTCCTCGCATAGGTGACACGATGATCGCCAAAGACCTTCGCAAACTCCTCGCACGTTTGAATCCGGCCTGTACGCGCTTTCTCGAAGGCGCCGTAGGTTCGTGCGTGCATCGTACCCACTACGAAGTGACGCCCGCACACTTCCTCGCCCAGCTCGTCGAAGACGAAAAGGGCGACGTGGCGATGATTCTTGAAACCCTGGAAGCCGAGCGTTCCATGTTGCGCTCGCTTCTGCAGGACGAGCTGCGCGACTGCAAGACGGGCAATTCGTCGCGCCCGGTCTTCTCGCCGGCGCTCATCGAACTGCTGGAGCGCGCCTGGACCGAGTCCAGCTTGAACCTGGGCCAAGACAGTGTCCGCTCCGCCGCGGTGCTGTTGGCCGCCATGGAACAGACCCACCAGTTCTCGCCTTCGTTGCAGGACTACTTCCGCACCCTGCGCTCCGACCGCATCCGCGCCGAGCAGGACAAGATCCTGCCCAGGTCGGTGGAAACCGCCATGGCCGCCCAGGCGGCGAAGGCTTCCGGGGCCGCTCCCAAGGAAGGCGAAGGCGGCGCATGTGACAAATTCTGCATCGACTTCACCGAACAGGCGAGGAAGGGCAAGATCGATCCCGTCTTCGGACGCGATGACGAAATCCGTCAAGCGATCGACATCCTGTCGCGCCGCCGCAAGAACAACCCCATGTTCATCGGCGAAGCCGGCGTGGGCAAGACCGCGGTGGTCGAAGGCCTGGCCCTCAAGATCGCGCAGGGCGAAGTCCCCGATGCGCTCAAGGGTGTGCGCCTGTTGTCTCTGGACATGGGTCTCATGTCGGCGGGCGCCGGCGTGCGCGGCGAATTCGAGAACCGCCTCAAGGGGCTCATCAAGGAAGTGAAGGAGGCGTCGCCCCCGATCATCCTGTTCATCGACGAAGCGCACACCATGATCGGTGCGGGCGGCGAAGCCGGCAAGGGCGACGCGGCCAATCTTCTCAAGCCCGAGCTTGCTCGCGGCGAGATGAAGTGCATCGGCGCCACCACCCACAGCGAATTCCGCAAGCACCTGGAAAAGGATCCTGCCATCGCGCGCCGCTTCCAGACGGTGGTGATCCCCGAGCCCGACCCCACGACAGCCGCTGTCATGTTGCGCGGATTGCGCGGTCGCTACGAGGAATTCCACCGCGTGCGCATTTCGCACGAAGCCGTGGAAGCCGCCTGCGATCTTTCGCACCGCTACGTGGCTGGACGCCAGCTTCCGGACAAGGCCGTGGACCTTTTGGATACCGCCGCCGCGCGCGTGAAGATGGGGCTTTCCACGCGTCCTGCGGAACTGGTCCGTTTCGACCAGGAGATCCGCGACATCGAGTCGGAAATTGTCTCCTTGGATCGCGACGGCAGTCTGCGTCCGGGCGCCGTCGACCCTGTCCGCAAGATCGTCCTCAACGAACGGTTGGTCGCCATCCGCGAGAAGGTTGTCCAGCTGGAAGCCCGTTGGACCGCCGAACTCGCCAAGGTGCGCGAGATTCTGGACGCTCCCGAAGGCACCGCCGTGGAGACCCTCGAAAAGTGGTGGAGCGAGCTGGAAGCCATGCAAGGCGAAACCCCTCTGGTGCACGCCTACGTGACCCGACAGGTTTTGTCGCAGGTGATCGAGGAATGGACCGGCATTCCCGCCGGCAACATGATGCGCGACGAAGCCAAGATGTTGTTGGAGCTGGAAAACACCCTCAACTCCCGCGTGATCGGGCAGTCGTGGGGCATCAAGGAACTGGCCCAGAGCATCCGTTCCAGCCGCATGGGACTCACCCGGCCGGAGACTCCGAAGGGCGTGTTCCTCATCACTGGACCTTCGGGCGTGGGCAAGACGGAAATTGCCAAGGCCATCGCGGATCTCCTCTACGGCGGCGAGCGTTCGGTGGTCACTCTCTCCATGTCGGAATACCAGGACGCGATCTCGGTCACGGCCCTCAAGGGCGCGAGCGCGGGCTACGTGGGTTACGGCGACGGCGGCACCTTGACAGAAGGTGTCCGCAAGAACCCGTACACCGTGGTGATCCTGGACGAGATCGAGAAGGCGCACAAGGACGTGCTCAACATGTTCTACCAGGTCTTCGACCAGGGCGTGTTGCGCGACGGCGAAGGCCGCGACATCAACTTCCGCAACACGGTCATCATCATGACCTCCAACCTGGGCCTGGACACCATCACCACGATGGCCATGGACCAGGAACACATGTACAGCTACGGCGAATACACCGAAGCCATCACTCCCGAGCTGACCGCCCACTTCGCACCGGCGCTCCTGGCTCGCTGCAAGGTGGTTCCGTTCCTGCCGCTGGGCCACGACTCGCTGCGCCACATCGTCAGTCAGAAACTGGACAAGGTGGCCCGCCGCCTGAAGAACCAGCACGGCGTCACGCTCGCGTGTTCGGCGGAACTCCTCGACCACGTGGTCGACCAGTGCAACCTGGTGCAGAGCGGCGCGCGTCTGCTCGATTCCCTCATGGATCGCGACATCCTTCCCGGAGTTTCGAACCTGCTGCTGCAGCGGGTTGCGGAAGGCGTTCAAGGGGATCGCATCGTGGTTGGCTTGTCCGACGACGGCGCACCCTTCTTCCGTCTCGACGATGGGACGGATCTTGTCGCCGACGAATCGAACATTCCCGAAACCGCCGAGGTGGCATGATGGCTTCGTCGGATACATCCCTCTTTTCCTTTTCCGTCACGGGTCAGAGCGAGAACACCTTCGCCGTGTTGAGGTTCGAAGGCGTCGAGAGGATTTCCGGCACGAATTCGCTGCGTGTGCTCGCGATCTCTCCCGAGCGTGGGCTCGAGCACGACGATCTGGTGGGCAAGGAAGGCGTCCTCAAGATCCACATCAACGGAGAGCATTTGCTGCACGGCGTGGTCTGCGAATTCCACGAAGAGCCGTTCGGTGACAAGCTCAGCCGTTACGAGATCCTGCTCCGCAGCCGGATCTCGCTACTGGAGCTGAATTCGCATTGTCGCGTCTTCCAACAGAAATCGTCCAAGCAGATTTTGGAAGAAGTCCTGAAGAGCGCAGGAATGGATGCGAAGTCGTTCAAGTTCGCGACCAAGGGCACCTACGGGGCCATGGACATGCACGTGCAGTACAACGAGTCGGATTTCGCGTTCCTCTCGCGCACGGCCGAGAAGGACGGCCTGTTCTATTTCGAGCAGGTGGAAGGCGACGATGTGGTGCTGGTCGTGGGCGACGACAACTCGGCCTTCCCGAACAGCTTGCAGGACAAGCCCATGGAATACCGGCCAGGAGCGGGTTTGGTCGAAACCACATTCGACGCGCTCTCCTCGCTGCGACGCTCCAATTCCATCCACAAGGGGAAGATCGGAATTTCGGGGTACAACTACGAAACCCCTGGCCAGGTCCAGCGGGGCAATGCCTCGGCGGCTGGGCACGGCGATTGGATGCAACACGATGTCGCGGTGCTTTCCACTGCCGACGCGAGCGCCGATTCCAAACGCATCCTGGAAAGCGAACGCATGATCCGGGACCGGGTCACCGCGAGCAGTCACAACCCCATGCTGCGCAGCGGTACCAAATTCCAGATCTCGCAGCAGCACGGATACGGATTCGGTGGCGACTACATCCTGGTTGAAGTCCGTCACGAAGGCTCGCAGGAAGGCTCGCTGCTGGGCAACGGTGTGGACTCGCACTACAAGAACGAGATCGTCGCACAGCCTGCCGCGCTGCCGTTCCGGCCCGTGATCAAGACCCCTCGCCCGCATGTTTCGGGTGTGATCGTGGCCAAGTCCGACGGTCCCGAAGACAAGTACGCGCATCTGGACGACGCGGGCCGTTACCGTGCTCGCCTACCCTTCGACGCCAGTGATTCCAAGCCGGGCCAGGCGACTCCGCCCATCCGACTTGCGCAACCCTATGGCGGTCCGGGCTATGGTCTGCACCTGCCGATCCACGCGGGTTGCGACCTGGTGCTGGCCTTCGAGGACGGCGACATCGACAGGCCCATCGCCGTGGGTGTGGTGCCGAATCCTGCCACCAAGAGCCCGGTCGCGGCGTCGAACCGCTCGCAGAGCACGCTGAAGTCCGCCAGCGGCAACATCGTGGTCCTGGACGACCTGGAGAAGAACACCAAGATCGAGATGTTCTCCACGGGCAAGCACCATGTGCTTCTGGACGACAACCAGGACACCCAGGGGATCCTGGTCGAGACCACCAAGAAGAACCGCCTCAAGCTCGACGACAAGAACATGTCGCTGGAGCTCTCCACCGGCGACAAGAAG
>JBDKGS010000338.1:0-4593 GCA_039798065.1 Fibrobacterota bacterium
CGATGCGCCTACCGGTACAAATTCTGTCCGTGCTTTCGGTGCTCGCGGCATCGGCTTTCGCCCAGACCAAGATCGACATCTTCGCACAGGCGGGTGCCGCCTACGATTCGGGCAAGTTCGAGAAGGCAGCGATCCTGTACCGCGACGCCGGGCGGCGTGGGCAGCAACCGGCCATCGCGTGGTTCAATTACGGAAATTGTCAGGCGCGGCTGGGAAAGCGTGGCGAAGCGGCGGCGGCTTGGCGCAAGGCGATCGAGTGGGCTCCGCGCTTCAAACGGGCGCGTTTGAACCTGGCGATCCTCTCCGAAGAGGACGGCCAAATCGGTGCTGCGGTGGCCGAATACCGCAGGTTGTGGGAGCTCGACGCCAAGGACGCCACGGTGGCGATTCGATTGGGGGAACTCCAACTGGCGCAAGACGACCCGGTCGGCGGGGTGGAGTGGTTCGAGAAGGCGATCAAGGCCGACTCCTTCTCCACGGGCGCCTACGAAGGCCTGGTGCGCGCCCACTTGCAGGCACGCGACACCTTGGAGGCCCGGTTCGCGTTGGAACGCTGGACAGAATTTGCCCCCGATACCTCGGGGCGGACCTGGTTTGCCATTTCGTCGCTTTGGGAGCAGGCTGGAGACCTGGACCAGGCCCGTTCCAGTTGCGAAATCGCGTTGGCCTATTCGGCGGACAATATCGAAGGGTGGTTGCGCCTGGCGCGCATTCACCAGCTCGGTGGTGCCGTAGCCACGGCGGTTTCCGTTTTACGGACCGCAACGACCAAGTACCCCAAACAGGGGAGACTCTGGAAGGCCTTGGGGCAGAGCGGTTTGCGGGCGAGCGATGGGGAAACTGCCTACCAAGGATTGGTTCAAGCGGTTGAAATGGGGGAGAAAGGGGCCCCCGAACTGGCTCGAATCCTGTCCTCTTGGCACGAGGCCAGGGGAGAGCATGGGTTGGCCGAGCGGGCCAAGGACCTTTGGAAGAGCGCCAGGAAGTGACGGGAAAATTTCTTGAAACCCTCGCAAGTTCTTATATAAGGCTGTATTATGAAGATTCAGACGTAGTGGTCTTCAGGAGAAAAAGCATGCGCAACCGCCTGACATCCGGACGAATTTCCCGCCTTGCCGCCGCCGCCGCGATGCTCGCCGCCCTGCCCTCCGTGGTAGGTGCTTGGGACGAAGACCGCGTCCAGAGCCAGATCCAGCCGTATTTTGGTGGATGGGCCGGCATGTACATGGTCGATAAGCAGGACATGAAGGAATTGATCGGTGTCGGCGATGATTTCTTCGCCTCCGCTCTTCCCGCTGCGGGTTTGAGCCTTGGCGTGGCCTACGGACGACTGCATGTCGGTGTCAACGGCGGTTACCAGCTCCTCGATGGTGACTACAGCACCGTCAAAACGCAAAATGCAGCGAAGACGATAACCTACATCAACAACCAGTACTACTATCGCTACCAGGTGATCCCCATCGATCTGAACATCGATGTGGCGCTTCTCCAGAACGAATCTCCGGTGAATTTCTTGCTGGGTGGATCGGTTGGTCTCGGTCTGGTCGGCATGCAATTGCCCTATCGCACGATCACGACCATGGTGGATACAGCCAACACCAGGTACTCGTACTACAACAACGACTGGAACTACAACAACTTTCTACTGGCAACCGCCTACGCTGGGGCTCGTATCAACCTGGCCCGTCGTTTGAATCTGGAAGCCCAGATCGGATACCGAGTTCTCAAATCCTCGGAAATCGAACTCGGAAACGGTTATCAGCTGGTCCGAACCAACAGTCTAACCGTGGCAGATTCCTCTGGCGATATTGTCGCGGAGACCCACCAAAACATCCCTGTCAGCCTGTCGTCGTTCTATCTGCGCGCCGATATCCGCTGGACATTCGCCTCGCAAGCCGAAAAAGACGAAGACCGCGCCGCCGCTCGCCGCAAGGAAATGTCCGAGCGTTTGGCCATGCTGCCCCCCGTTCGCTACGTCGACTGATCGGGCGTCCTGAAACTTCGTCGCAAAGATCCACTTCCCTAACCGGGGAGTGGATTTGTATTTTATTCCCCCTTTTGTCTCTTCAGAGGAAATGACCAAACCATGAATTACGCCGAGGCTGGAGTCTCTCTCGACCGCTCTGACAAGGTCAAGAACAACATCGCTGCCGCCGTGAAGAGCACATTCGGACCTCGCGTCCTGGGTGGCTTCGGTGGTTTTGGCGGTTGTTTCGACGCCCGCAACCTGGGCGTGAACCCGGTTCTGGTCTCCAGTTGCGACGGCGTGGGCACCAAGCTCAAGCTGGCGTTCCAGTCGGGCATCCACACCACCGTGGGCCAGGATATCGTCAACCACTGCGTGGACGACATTCTGGTGCAGGGTGCCAAGCCCTTGTTCTTCTTGGATTACATCGCCACCGGCAAGCTGCAGGACGGCGTGGTCGAAGGTATCGTGGACGGTTTGGCCAAGGCTTGCCGTGAAAACGGCGCGTCGCTGATCGGCGGCGAGACCGCCGAAATGCCAGGCTTCTACCCGGACGGCGAATACGATCTGGCTGGGTACATCGTCGGCGTGGTCGAACGCGAAAACCTGCTCGATGGTTCCAAAATCCGTCCTGGAGACGTGATCCTCGGCCTTTCCAGCGCAGGCTTGCACACCAACGGCTACTCCCTGGCCCGCAAGGTCTTCTTCGACAAGGCCGGGTTGGACCTGGAAGCGCGTCTGGACGGCCTGAATGGCACCCTGCGCGAAGCCCTCATGGCTCCGCACCGCTCGTACCTCAAGTCGGTGCATCCGCTGGTGGAAGAAAAAGCCATCAACGGTCTGGTCCACCTGACCGGCGGCGGCTTCCAGGGCAACATCCCTCGCGTGCTCCCCGACAACTGCGACGCCGTGATCGACCGCGACAGCTGGGAAGTTCCGGCCTTGTTCCGCCACATCATGGAGATGGGCGAGATCGAGCGCGCCGAGATGGATCGCGCCTTCAACATGGGCATCGGGATGCTGGTGTTCGTTTCGGCCGATCGCGCCGACGAACTGGCCCAGCGTCTTGCCGACGCCGGTGAAGTCGTGCATCGCGTGGGCCGTGTGGAGAAGGGGACCCGTTCGGTCCAGTTGTTGGGCTGATCGTCATGAAGCTTTCGCTCCACAACACATTGGGGCGCAGGCTCCAGGAGTTCTCGCCTCTCAAGCCCGGCGTGGTCGGCATGTATTGCTGCGGACCCACCGTGTACCATTACGCCCACATCGGGAATCTTCGCACCTACGTGAACGAAGATTTCCTGCGACGGATTCTGTCGTACGCCGGATACGATGTGAACCACGTGGTGAACATCACCGACGTGGGGCACTTGACCTCGGATTCCGACGACGGCGACGACAAGATGGAGAAGGGCGCCGCGCGCGAAGGCCGCACCGTCTGGGAAATCGCCGAGCACTACACGCAGGCGTTTTTCCAGGACTGGAAACGCCTGAACCTGGTTGCTCCCAGCCATTGGCCCAAAGCCACCGACTACATCCCGCAGCAGATCGAACTGGTGCAGGAGTTGGACAAGCGCGGTTTCGTGTACCGCACCGAAGACGGTCTGTACTTCGATACCGAGAAGTTTTCGCGATACGGTGATTTCGCCGGTTTGAAGCTGGACAAGCTCATGGCCGGCGTGCGCGTGGACCTGGGCGACAAGAAGAACCCGACGGATTTTGCCTTGTGGAAGTTTTCCCCCAAGGACAAAAAACGGGCGATGGAGTGGGATTCGCCATGGGGAGTTGGATTCCCTGGCTGGCACGCCGAGTGCAGCGCCATGAGCACCGCGCTCATCGGGCGCACGCTCGACATCCATTGCGGCGGCACCGACCACATCCGCGTGCACCACACCAACGAGATCGCCCAGAGCGAATGCGCCCACGATGGCGAGCCCTTCGCGCGTTTCTGGATCCACAACGAGTTCCTCAAGACCGAGGATTCGGGCAAGATGAGCAAGTCGTCGGGTGAATTCCTGACCTTGCAGGTGCTGATCGACAAGGGGTACGAGGCGCTCGATTATCGCTACTTCTGCGCCACCGCCCACTACCGCAAGTTCCTCACCTTCTCTTGGGAAAACATCGCCGCTGCACGCGACGCGCATCGCGCGTTCCGTCGGCGCGTGAAGCCCTTGTTGGATGCGTGGAACGCCGCCCGCCAAGGCGAGACGGATTCTGTCAGCGAGCTTTCCGAGGCGCAGAAGGCGTGGCAGGCCAAGTTCGAACAGGCGCTCGGGCAGGACGTGAACATCCCCAAGGCCCTGGGCGAAGCCCAGAGCCTGTGCCGCGACGGCAACCTCACCGAGGCCCAGCGTGGGCGTCTGTTGCTGGACTGGGATCGCGTGCTCGGACTGGAATTGTCCACGGACCTGCCCGATCCTCCCGCAGCCGAAGTGGACGCCGACGAGGCCGCCCGCATCGACGCTCTGGTGGCCGCGCGCACGGTGGCTCGCGATTCCAAGAATTGGCCGGAAGCCGACCGGATCCGCAAGGAACTGGCCGATTTGCAGGTGGTGGTGACCGATACCCCGACAGGTCCAACCTGGAAGAAGGGATGATCGGCCCCGCAAGGGACGCGCATTGATCTTTTC